>CAXMRN010000167.1:0-2371 GCA_964195565.1 uncultured Polyangiaceae bacterium
TAGCCGAGCAAGGGCGCTCTCCGCGTCTTCGAGCGAGGCCTTTGACCAACCGGCCCACTGCCCCGTCAACAAACCGCGCGTGAGCCCCATGTTCAGAACGTCGAACGCTTGGAACACTCCAGCAACGACCGGCTCCGAGAGGTCGGCCATCAAAGTGTCGAACGATTGCAACAGTTGCCCGACGCGCTCCGTGTCGCCAGGCTCGATCTTCCCCTTCAGGACCGCGGGGGTGAGCGCACGTACGAGCTCTACATCCTCCGGACGAAGAATCTTCATGCCGGATGCGGGCCCGCTGGAGGTACAGCCCGACAAGGATGCGCCAGCGCTCATCGTCGACAGCGCGGCGGCGCCGGCCATCGACAGCTTGAGGAAATCACGTCGATCGGTTTGCATTGGAGCGGTAGTGTACCCACACACCGCCCGGCAGCGTCCAGCACAAAACGCCGCCTCAGGCGCGCGGCGTCCGCACGAAGTACTCGCTCATCGTGACGCTGGTGATCTTCCAGATCGGCAGGAATGTAGCGACGCTTTGCAGCATGATCCCCATGTTCTTGAGCACCTCGAAGCGATTGCGGGCACCGTAGAAGAGGAAAGGGTTGGTCATGTGCCGCTCGGACGGCCAGGACTCCTCGACAATCCCTTCATAGGGAACCGCGCCTGAGGTCAGCACCTCATCTACGATATTCCGCACGTAGCGCGCCCGGGGCTGCATCTTCTCCGACATCGGCCCTTGGCGATTGAACCAGTGCCGCATCCATCGATCCTTGGTGATGCGCTTCGGACGCTCCAAAGGGGTGACTGAAATGATGTAGGGCGAGCGCTCCCCGTCGGGCCAGCCCCGAGGTGCCCCATGCTGATTGCCACCGTAGTCGGTGTAGACATGCTCGCGGACGCGGTAGCCGGCGAGGTCGAACCCCGCCTCGACCAGAATCGCTTCGAGGGCACCTCGGGCATCTGGGTTGTCCACCCAGATGCTGACCTCTGCGGCGAATGGGTTGGTGAACTTCGTGGTCGGAGTGGGCGACGGCACGGTGACGAGGTCGTCGTCGATGTTCATCAACAAGCCGCGCGCGCCCGAGTCGAGCAGCCTTGGGGCGCAGTGTTCGACCAGCGCCACCCGGCGGTCCGCAGGTCCCATCGGATCGCGAGGCCAGAGTAAGTAGATGAGCTTGATCACGCGCCGGCCTTGAAGCGATCGTGGGTCGCTCGGAAGTCGTCCATCAGTTTGGGAATGCCTTCTGCCGCATTCGCTCGTGGCTCATAGCCGAGGTGAGCGCGAGCTTTGCCGACGCCGAACGACGCATCGCGACAGATCGACAACACCCCGCGCCGAGTCACCGTGGGCGGTGGGCCTCCAAGATAGTGCGCGACCTCCCCGAGGTACGCGAAGGCATAGGCCACCGGACGGGGAATGTGCATCTTCGGCCAGGTGTATCCCAATCCCTCGACGATTGGGCGATACCAAACCACCGGGTTGGTGGGCTCGTCGTCGCTCACGAAGTACGCCTCGCCGGCAACCAGATCGGGATCGTCCGTCAGCTTCTGCGCGACCAGGAAGTGAACGTCGACGACCGAATCGACATGCACGTTGTCGGTCACCGAGGTGCCGTCCCCGATGGTGACTTTGAACTGGCCGGCCGCGAGGTGCTCGAGGAAATCACGCACCATGATCGCGCCCTCCCCCGGTCCCCACACACCACCGGGACGAACCGCTGCGGTGCGCAAGCCGCTCGGGTCATCGGCAGCGAGCACGAGCTTCTCGGCTTTGCTCTTGGTCTGGGAGTACAAGTCTCGGAGGCCATCGGTCCCGACGTAGGGCGCGGTCTCATCGCCCGCACGGATTGGCCCATCAACTGCGACGGTGATCGAGCTCGTGAAAATGAGCTTCTTCACCCCGGCGTCCTTGCATGCCCGAATGACACAGTCGGTCCCCTCGACGTTGACGCCGTACACGTGCTCGCGGACGCTCGGTCGCGCGAGTGTCAGCGTGTTGATGATCGCCGCCGAGTGGAACACCGTGTCGACCCCCTCGCAGGCCGGCGCCATGTCGCTCATTCGCCGGATGTCTCCGACGATGCTCTTGACCCGGGGGTCGCCCGCGAACGGCGCGAGATCGAGCGCGCGCACCTCGCAGCCTAGATCCAACAAGCGTCGAACGAGGTGTTTGCCAACGTAGCCGTTGCCGCCGGTCACCAGGCAAACCGGACCGACCTGATTGGGATTGCTGGGAAGCTCCATGGATCGCTGCGAACCTCGAGGCGGCGTGCTAGCTTCCGCCGTCCGAATGGGCAACCTGACGCCAGTCGTAGTCGATGATGTGGACCGCGCACAGTGGGACGACGTTGCGGACCTAGTCGTCGTGGGCCTGGGC
>CAXMRN010000168.1:0-37133 GCA_964195565.1 uncultured Polyangiaceae bacterium
CCCTTGCCGGTGACGGCTTCGATCCGGCCCAACGCTCGGTTGAGCTTGGTCTTCCCCGATGGGACGGCGATCGCGACGATGTCCGCGGTCGACTTGTCCCAGCTGCCCTCAGAAAGTGAAATCTTCATCTGACTCCTTCTCAACCTGGTCGGCGGGATACTGACAGGAACTGGCATGGCCAACAAACGAAAGTGCGAAGCGAGGCGCGTGACGCCCACCGTCGGTTGGCGGCGCGATCGCCAAATCGAGCGTCGCAGTCATCCGGGATCACTCGACCGGTGGGTGGCACCGAGTGTGCATCGGAGAGGAAACCCATTCCAACCAGGAGAACACATGCTCGAGGAAAACAAAGTGAAGATCGCGTACACCATCGTCGAACGGAACAAGGACGGCCGCAAGTTCTGGGTTCGAGTGGGTGCCGCATTCGTCAACCGCGACGGAAGCCTCAGCGTTCGGCTCGACGCCATGCCGGTCAACGGCGAGCTGCAGATAAGAGACTATCAACCGAGGGAGGACCGCGAAAAGGCGCCCGGCGAGCAGGCGGCGTGATGCTGCGGCTTGTCGTTTTCGCCTTCGCGCTCTTCGCGCTGCACACGGGGCAGGCAGCGGCCGCCGAGGGGGACGCTCCGGCGCCGGAGCAGGGGCCGCCAAGCGCCGAGCAGGACAGTCGCATCAACATCAACGAGGCGGCGCCCGAGGAGCTGGTGCAGCTCCCTGGCATCGGCCCGAGCCGCGCACAGGCGATCATCGTCGAACGTGAGAAGCGCCGCTTCCGCCGCATCGAAGACATCATTCGGGTGCCCGGCATCGGGCGAAAGACGTTCGGCCGAATCCGCCATTCAATCCGCGTTCAATAGGCGCTAGGGTCGGGGCCATGGTCTCGACAATCGAAGTGCGCGAAGCGAGCGACTCCGACCGCGACGTGCTGATCGGCTTCCACCAAAACCTCTACCAGGCCCATCGCGACGAGGTCGTGGCAAAGGAAGACCTCCCCCTCATCGAATACAGAGACTACGACCGCGTCCTGCGCGAAGACCTCGACGCGCTCATGAGAGCTCAGAACAGCCACGTCCTGGTGGCCGAATCCCAGGGCGTGGCCGTCGGCTACATCACCGGTCGCGTCACTGTGGAGGCGCGACGGCTGCTGCCGCGCAGGGGCGTCGTGGAGGATTGGTACGTGGTGCCTGCTTCACGCGGCTCTGGCGCGGGCGCGCTGTTGCTTCTAGAGATCGAGGGGCGCTTCGCGGCGGCGGGGTGCGAGGTGATCGAGTCGGCGACCTGGTCGGGCAACGAAGGGGCTAGGCGAGCGCACGGCGCGCTCGGTTTCCGCGAGATCCAGGTGATGTACCGGAAACGGATTTAGCGCAGCAAAGTTAACCCTTTGAAAAAGGGGACTGTCCCCTTTTTTAGTGCACGGCTGGGCGGAGGGGGAGGTTGGTTACTATTTTGGCTTCGGCTTCTAGGAGTTCGTCTAGGCGTTGGTCTACGCGGTCTGTCGGGAAGTATTCTCGGGCTAGGCGGACGAATATGCCGTGGTGCCTTGCTTCGGAGCGGGTGATTTCGGTGTAGAAATCCTTGAGCGGGCCGGGGTCTAGTCCTTCGGCGACCAAGCCGAAACGCTCGCAGCCTCGCGCTTCGACGATCCCCAGCACCAAGAGCCGGTCCAGAAAGAACTGTTCGGGACCGCGTTTGATCAACCCCATCAGCGCGCCGACGTAGGAATCTTTCTCGTCAGCTCGAGTCGACAGGCCCCGGTCGAGGATGATCTCCATGACTTGCGCGTAGTGTTCGAGCTCCTCCTGGGCGAAAGGGATCAGCTCGCGCACGAGGGCGGTACGATCGGAGTAGTGTGCGACGAGCTTCAGCGCAGTGGCCGACGCTTTTCGCTCGCAGGCGGCGTGGTCGATCAGGAAGGCGTCGAAGTCGTTCAGAACGACGTCGATCCAAGTCGGGTCGGTGACGGTACGTAGACGCAGCATGTTGGCCTAAGCGCGAAGCGCGTCGAGGATTGGCTGGATCGCTTCGCGGCGAAGCTTGAGGGCCGCGCGGTTGGCGATGACCACCGAGCTAACGTCGGTGATCTTCTCGAGGGGGACCAGGCCGTTCTGGCGAAGTGTCTCCCCGGTTTCGACCAAGTCGACGATCACGTCGGCGAGGCCGGTCAGCGGGGCGAGCTCGACCGACCCCTGGCAGAAGATCAGCTCGACCGGCGTGCCCTTCGATAGGAAGTACTGCTCGGCGATGTGCGGGAACTTGGTCGCGACACGCAGGGGCCGCTCTCCTTTGCCAACGATGGGCTCGTTTGGGCGGCCGCACACCATCATCTCGCACTTGCCGATGTCGAGGTCGACCGGGGCGAAGACGTCGTAGTCCCGCTCCATCAACACGTCGCGGCCGACGATTCCGAGGTCCGCTGCACCGTACTCGACGTACGTGGGAACGTCGTCTGGCTTGAGCAACAGATAGCTGAGGCCAGCGGCTTTGTCCTGACGCACCAGCTTCCGGCTCTTCGCGGTGAGGGCATCGGTCGAAATACCGGCCTCTTCGAGCCGACCGCTCAACTGTTCGAGGACGCGGCCCTTGGGGACTGCGATGACAATGGTGTTTCGGTCGCGTCTAGGCATCGCCAGCTACTCGCTTGATGTTGGCCCCCAGCGGGACGAGCTTCTCCTCGATGTGCTCATAGCCTCGATCGAGATGATACACCCGCCGAACGTAGGTCGTGCCCTCCGCGACCAAGCCCGCCACTACCAGCGACGCGCTTGCTCGAAGGTCGGTCGCCATCACCTCGGCGCCCTCGAGCCGGTCGACACCGCACACCGTTGCGGTCCGTCCGTTGACTTGGATGTTCGCACCCATTCGATTGAGCTCGGAGACGTGCATGAAGCGATTCTCGAACACCGTCTCGGTGATCCGGCTCGTACCCTGTGCCAGGCACATCAGCATCATGAACTGCGCTTGCATGTCCGTTGGGAACCCAGGGTGCGGCTGCGTGATCACGTCGGCAGGGCGAATCAGATCCGAACCGACGACGCGAATTCCGTCCCCCTCTCGCTCGACCACGGCGCCCGCTTCGCGAAGCTTCGAGATCACCGCCTCGAGTGGCTCGAAACCAATGCCATCGAGCAGCAGGTCTCCCGCCGTCGCCGCCGCCGCGACCATGAACGTCCCGGCCTCGATTCTGTCGGGGATGATCGCGTGATCGATAGGCTGCAGCGAATCGACACCTTCGATCGAGATCACCGATGTGCCCGCCCCTTCGACGCGCCCGCCCATTTTGTTCAGGACCCGCGCAAGCTCCTCGATCTCTGGTTCACGAGCACAATTGGTGAGTGTGGTGCGCCCCTTGGCGAGCACCGCCGCGCACATGAGATTCTCGGTTCCGGTATGAGTAGGAAAGTCCAACGTGACATCGGAGCCACGAAGGCGGCCGCTCGGAACGGTAACTTCGACGTATCCATGGTGGAGCTCGACCTCCGCGCCCATCGCCGAGAGGCCTTTGAGGTGTTGGTCGATGGGACGCGCGCCGATCGCGCAGCCGCCTGGCAAGGAGACCACCGCGCGCCCACAACGGGCAACGAGCGGGCCAAGGACCAGGACCGAGGCGCGCATCTGCTTGACCAGATCGTACGGAGCGGTCGGCTCGATCGGGCCGGACAACGTGACGTGCACTGTGCCATCCGCGAACTCGGCCTGCGCGCCGAGGCGCTCCAACAAGCGTGTCATCGTGTGGACGTCCCGCAGGTTCGGTACGTTCCGAAACACGTGCTCGCCATCGGCCAGGAGGGCCGCCGTCAAAATCGGCAGGGCCGCGTTCTTGGCGCCGCTGATCGGAACTGAGCCGACGAGCCTGTTTCCACCGACGATTTCGATGCTATCCACGACGCCCCTGTTACCCCGTGCCCCCGCTTGGGGCAACTTCAGGCGAAGAGCAGTCCGAGTACAAAGGAAACGAGCCCTGCGAGAGCGCCCCACACGGGCCCCCGGGCTCCTGCCCACCGAAAGCGGCCGGCCGAATCGAATCCGCGCTGCGCCAACAGGACCAACGCCCCGACCCAAGTCATCATTCCCACCAAGAGCAGGGTCCCCCACCACGGATCGGGGGCGACCTCTTCGTTGAGAAGCCGGCGGTGATCGGCAACGAGCTGCTCGGTGGTCAGACTTGCGTCGATGGGTGCGCCTCCGTCCATCGCGACCAGACGCGCAATCTGGTCGTTGGCGTTCTCGCGTGCGGGGTCGGTCCCCGAGTACAGGGACCGCGTCGCCGCGATGCCACCAGACACCGATCGCCAGGCAAGCAGGGCACCCGCCACGTCGCCACTAGCCTCGAGCTCCTCGGCAATCGACTCTAAGGCGGAAACCGCCTCGGCCTTGTTCGCGCTGCCCGGCAACGACCAACGGATCGCGCGCCGGTAGTGCTCGACTGCGAGCACGTCGCGCGCGTCGCGCCGATACGCGCTCGCGGCGACGAGCTCCGTCCGTGACTCGGACGCCATGCGCCATGCCAACAGCGCGCCGAAGGCGACGGTCACGAGCGCGACGGCCGCACCAAGGCGAACCGAGCCGAGCTTCATAGGAAGTCTCGGCGACGGAAGATCAGGGCGGCGACGATGAGCGTAGCGGTCGCGTAGAGGATCGAGTAGCCCATCGACGTCGCGACGTAGGCGAGAGGTTCCCCGAACGTGGTGCCTTTGGTGACGAGAGTGCTGCGACCCGGCACGAAGAGATTGAAGTTGGGTACGACTTCCGCCAACCAACCAAGAAGGGTCTTCATGGCGGGAGTGAGAACGCGGGTCTTCATGGCGACCATGTCATGCGCGGCGCGGCCCACGAGCCAGACGCCAAACGTGAACGCGCCGGTGAGAAAGGGGGTCGAGAACGACGAGAACAACAACGCAACCGCCGTAAGAATGAGGACTTCGCCGAGGTTGAGGACGAGAGACGCGAGCAATCGGAAGAGCTCGACGTCGACCGTCGAACAGACCCAGGCGCACGCGCCAAGCGCGACCAATGACCATATGGGTACGACGAGCGTGCGGTCGGTCGAAACCGCAAACCCAACGGCGAGGCAGACGATGAGCCCAACCGGCACACCCACGACCAGGGCGGTCGACGCGTCGGCCTGGATTGCGGTCACCAGAAGCTGGAGGGCGCCCATGATCGCGATGAACACCGCGCAAGTCGCGACGATCCCAAAGTACTTGCCTAGCAAGAACTCGAATCGTGCGATTGGCTTCGGAAGAATGACGTAGAGCGTCTTACGCTCGATTTCTTTGTACAGAAGTGATGAGCCCAAGAAGATCGCCACAACGACCGAGAACAGCGAGATCGACGCAAGCCCCATGTCAGTGACGACGCGCATCTGCTGGTCGAGGGAGAGCTCTCCGAGCGCCAGCGTCAACGCGAGCACGCCGGCCGCAAGCACCAGTACGCCGAACAGCACGCGGTCCCGCACCGCCTCGCGATAGGTATTGAGCGCGATCGCGTAGATTCGGGCGATGCTCACGCGCCCATCCAATACGCCCGACCGGTCACGAAGTGGCTCAGTACGTTGATCGCCATCAGCATCATCACTGCAGACGCCACGGTACAGCCGACCTCGAGCCACCGCGAACTTTCGGGCGTCCGTGCAACGCCCCACGCGCGCAGCGTCGCGGCGAAACCTTGGGAGAGAAAGAGGCCAAGGGCCGCGAGGCCCAAGACGTAGAAAGCGAGGACCGGCGGGCGGGAAAGAAAGCCACGCAGGAGCTCGTACTGGCTCAACGCGACCGGCCCAACGCGGACGGTCATGAACCATTGCAGGGCGAGGTGGGCCATGACGAGGGCCCACGCGAGCCCACCGGCGAGTTTCTGTAGGCGTCGGCAGCCCTCGGAACGGTACGGACCTTCTCCCTCGGGTGACCCCAAACGGAGCGTGCTCCAGCCACGGGCAAACGCGGCGAGGAACAACGCCACGACGGCTGTGTGCAGCCCGAGAGACGTCCACGTAACGGGCGAAGCCGCGGCAAACGCGCTCGCACCGTCGATCGCGGGCCATATCCTCAACAGCTCCGACACGAAGAGAGCGGTGATGGGCCAGACCGTGAGTGCGATGTGGCTGCGATAGCGCGACACGGGGTACTACCTAACGCTCTCGTCTTCGTGTGGTCAATTTACTTTGACCTCGCCCGACCTACGGCGGCTTACTTCAAGGCGGGGGGCTTGGTCGACCGTTCACTGCGCCGATTGAGCCCAAGGAGCGTGAGGGGCTCCTCCGACAGCGTCACCCGAATTCGGTCACCGATGCCGATGGAATACACCTTCTGGGTGCCGTCCAGGAAGATCCGACCTTTCGTCATTCGACTCGTGATCTTGAGGTCCTCGCCCGGCGCGACCATCCCTTTGACGAGGCGATACTTGTTGTCGAGGCCGCGATACGGCTCCCGGATGACGAACTGGATCTTCTGGGACCCAGTGGGGAGCACCTTGCCCCCAGCCGAACGAATCGCCGCGGTTGAACCTGCAGCCGGGCCAATCCAAACGCCGCTCGACATCTGGCGCTCCCGCTCGCCGTGGTACTCGACGATGTATCGCGACGTCGCGGCGGGGCTCTCGTGGCAGTAGAGCGCATCGTTGAGCACCCGTGTCGAAATCACGTTGTCGCCGACATCGACGCGCATCCTCGCCAACCGACTCGATTTCAGCGTCCCGGCGAGCGCAGCTTCGAGCACCTCGTGCACGTTGTGCCCTTCACCCGCACAGAAGTACCCAACGCTCGTGTCGGGCGCACTATTGATGGCGATCATCGGCGTCGATGGGTCGGCGAGATGCGAGGCCCACAAGAGGGTCCCGTCACCTCCAAGAGTGACGATCAGGTCCCAAGCGCCTTCCTCCGGGAGGGGTTCGGGACGATATCTGAGGACGGCTCGAGCTCCGAGATCGCGAAGCGCGGTCTTTGCTTGACGCAACGTCTCTTGGTGAACTTCGTGCTCGTGGAGCAGCCCCTCGACCGACACGTCGCTGTGCTCGATCAACTCCTTGAGTCGTTCCCGCGCGCGACCTACGTATCTTTGGTAGGTGCTCTTCTTGTAGACGACGAGGACTTTGGGTCGCATTCGTGGCTCTCAGTGAGGTTCACGACTGGCAGCGCGTCAGCTGGCCGGAATCTTTTTGGCATCCGCCAGGAACCGCTCGAGGCCGATGTCGGTGAGCGGATGCTTGACCAGCTGGAGGATGACTTTGTGCGGAAGGGTTGCGACGTCAGCGCCAATGAGCGAGGCCTGCACGACGTGGACCGGGTGACGGATGCTAGCCGCGAGCACTTGGGTGCTGAGGCCGTAGTTTTGATAGATCGCGACGAGCTGCTCGACGATCTCCATCCCGTTGCCGCTGATGTCATCGATGCGGCCGATGAATGGGCTGATGTACGTCGCGCCCGCCTTGGCGGCGAGGAGCCCCTGGGTCGGGCTGAAGCAGAGGGTGACGTTGGTGCGGATGCCTTCGTCGGTGAGGGTTCGTACCGCTTTGAGGCCTTCCGCGATCAGGGGGATCTTGACCACGATGTTCTCGTGCATTTTCGCCAGAGCCCGGGCTTCCTTCATCATGCCGTCGTAGTCGGTCGCGATCACCTCCGCGCTAATCGGCCCATCGACGACCTCGCAAATGTCGACCAACACGTCCTTGAAGGGTCGGCCGGTCTTTGCGACGAGTGAAGGGTTGGTCGTCACGCCATCGATGACGCCCATGGCGGCCGCGTCACGAATCTCCTCAATATCTGCGGAGTCGATGAAAATCTGCATGGCGCTAGTAAAGGTCGGCGGACTCGCACCGTCAAGCGGAGTCTGAGCTCAGCCAGAACGCCGCAAAGAAGCCGACGATCTCGTCACTCCACGAACTCGACCTCGACCTCGAAGTCGTCTGCCCCGGACGGTGGGGTCGGGGCGCGCGGCGTCCGCGAGCATACGATGAGGGTCGCGGCGGCGGCGGCGATCAGCCACAATAGGATGCTCCCCAGTGTCCATTTGCTCTTTGCGCGCACAGCGAGGTCCTTCGAGGACCGTTTTGTCCTGGGATTGAACATACGGCAACTGGGATTGAACATACGGCAACTGGGATCGTCCATACGGCATGCGGAGATTTCTTACAGTTCTGATCCTCTTGGCGGCGTGGAGCGCCCCCGCGCTCGCAGAGAACAAGACCGGCAAAGTAGACGCGTTGGCCGCACGGCTCGGCTCCCTCAGTGCCGATGAACGCAAGCTACTGACACCACATCTCGCTCAAGGGCCCGTGGTGCTCACCGAGTTTACGAATCGTCAGACCGATCTTCCCGCCGTGATCTACGCGGCTCGCATCCATGCCCCCGCAGAAACCATCGCCGGGGTGATCGGAAGTCCGGCCGACTATCCGAGCTTCATGGAAGCCTTGACCTCGGTCGACATCAAGGCGGTCAAAGGTCAGATGGTCGCGTTCGATTGGACGTGGGGCGTCACGCTTTTCACGCTCGGTGGCCAGAACGTGATGACGACATATCCAGGCGACTCTACTCGGGGGTACCGCTTCGACATTCGAACGACGGGCGGGGACCTTGGAATTGGCCGTGTCATGTGGCGCGTCTACCCGGAGGGGCCCAACAAATCGGTCGTCGTCTTCTCCTCACGACTCGATATGCGGGACGCGAACTACATCACGCGCCAACTCGCCGCCGAAGGCAGCGCCGTCAATCGGACGATCAATGTCGCGGTGGCGATGGTGACACTGCTCGAGGTCAAGGCCGAGGCCGAGCGTCGGGCCGGCACCTACATCGACGGGAGGTTCGCCCCGAAGCCGCTTCGTCGGCCACGAGTCGATATGAACGCGCTGCGAGGGCTCTTGGGGCGCGGGGATCTGGTGTTCCTGGATCTGGACGGCGATCGATTGCAAAGCGTGACGGTGGCGGGGCGCTCGGGAACCAGCGTGGAGCGCGTCCGCCGGGTGATGCTGGACCCGGAGGAGTTCAGCAAATCCTTGCTTCACGGAACCTGCGCCGAGGTGACGGAGCGCACCGACGAAGGCGTGACGTTCGACTGGGAGATCCCGATTCCGTTGCTGCACGTCGGTGGGCAGATGATCCTGCGACCAAGCCCAACTGTGATCTCCGTCGACGGCATCTCGGGCACCCTTTCGAGAGGCCAGTGGCGATTCGACACCCACCGTTATCGGGGCGGTGAGGCTGGCGTGATCGGGTGGGCAACATTCGACCCGTCGGATTCCCCAAAGCTCATTCGGAAACTCATCGCCGGCAACACGCATTTTGCACACGGGTTCGTCGCAGCGACCCAGCTCGCGGTGATGCGTTCGATAAGAGGCCGCGTACACCTAATGGGCCGCTAGTGTGCGGATCTTTTCGCCTGTGGGCGGCTTACCTCCTCGCTCGCTCCCTGCGAGGTACAAGTGTACCTCTCAGTCGCTCACTGTGGGGGCGCTCGCCCACAGACGAAAATCTCTCGCACACTGGCTAGTTCGCGTCTGGTCCTGCGTCGACGCCGGCGTCGGGGCTGGGGTCGACGGCTGCGTCGACGAGTAGGCTGCGATCGAAATCTACGACGAGCGAGCAGCCGCCGAGTGAAGCCGCGAACAGCATGGCGGCGCAACACAGCAGATAGGCAGAACGGGTCATGATCAGAACTTCAGGGTGGCGGCGACGCCGGCTCCGCGCGTTTCAATCCGCAAACCGGCCATCTCGCGTTCACGTTTCCTCTTGTTCTTGTGGGTCATGAAGAGCGTGAACGAGGTGATCGCCGACAGTGCCGCCAATCCGAACGACACATCCGCAAAAAGGGCGAAGCGCTCACCCCTGTCGGCCGTCTCGACGCTAGGGTTGTCGCGGTAGCTCTGCTCTTCCTGGACAGCCATGAACCCGAGGACGGTCCCCGTCACCAACGCCGCCGCTGCGATGCTTCCGGTGGAGATCACAGCACGGCGAATCGTGTTGTCTTCCTTCTCGATGGCGAGCTGGGCCTGCAGCATGGCTTGCTCGCTCTGTTCGACGAGCACGCCGCTCGCGGTGCCGGGCGTGAAGTCGAGGTCTGCGACTTCGCCGTAACCGACCTGGACGGTCTTCTCGCCAACCTGCGTCCCTTCACCGACCACGACGACTGTGTGGGTTCCGGGCTCGACTTCTAGGTCGGCAGGTGTCTTGCGGTCGACCGGAACGCCATCGAGCAAGATCGCGTGACCGGGCTTCTCGGAGCGAACGGCTAGTATCGCGGGGCTCTGCAGGAGCGTCGCGATCCGCGCCTCCACCGACGCGCGATCCGGGGCGTCGGGACGTTCAGCGAGGTACTGCTCGAGCATGGCGACGGCTCCAGGCTCATCGTCGCGGCGCAACCGTGTGCCGGCGACCGCCACGAGGAGCGTCGGGTCCCGCCCCAACGAATACGCTCGGAGCCAAGCGGCCTCTGCGGCATCGTAGCGCTGCGCCTCGAAGAGGCGTACGCCGACCTGGTAGGCATCAGCGGCGGTCGTGCTCGGGCGTTCGAGGAACGCCGTCAGGTCGCCATCGGAAGGAAGCAACGGGGCCTCTGCGGGCTCCGGGGTCGCCTGCGCGGTCACCGGTGCAGCTAGGCCAAGGAGCAGCAGTGGAAGGGCCGCCAGCCTCATCGGGCCTAGACGCCTCCGCCCATGCCGCCCTGGCCGCCCGCGCCGCCCTGGCCGCCCGCGCCGCCCTGGCCGCCCGCGCCGCCCTGACCACCTTCGCCGCCCTGACCACCTTCGCCGCCCTGGCCGCCGAAGCCGCCCTGGCCGCCGAAGCCACCCGCACCGCCCGTGCCGCCTTGGCGCTCGTCGCAGACTTCCTCTGTTTCACACGATCCCTGAGTAAACGGGCTCCCGACGTGACAGCAGATCAGGACACCGTTGCACTCATCATCCTGAAAGCAGGTCGTGCCCTCGTCGCCCGTGCAGGCGACCAGCAAAACGACGCAAACCAAAGCAAGCCGGACCAACGGAGAAGTGATATTTCGCATGAGCTGGCCGAGCATAGCTCAGAGCCCCGCGGGGGGCCACGCTTCCGGCTCGATCGATAGCTCGCCCCCGCTACACTCCCGCCCCCATGCCCAGCCCGGAACATACCGTTGACGGACCGCGTGCCGGCCGATGTGCGATCGTCGGACGTCCCAATGTCGGGAAGTCCACGTTGCTCAACGCCCTCCTCGGCCAGAAGCTGGTGATCGCGACCCCGAGACCGGGCACGACGCGCTCCTGCGTGTTGGGAGTGTACGCATCCGACGACCCGCCTACCCAGGTCGCCTTCGTAGACACACCTGGGCTCGAACGCCCCAAGGGTGCGCTCGGCCGCGTCTTGATAGACAGCGCAAAGCAGGGGTTGGTCGACTGCGATGTCGCCGTGTTCGTGACCGAGGCGCCCAAAGCGAGCGCGCCGCCACGGGTACACGAGAAGGACTCCACGGTCCTGCAAATGCTGCAGGCATTGAACGTCCCCGTGGTCCTCGCGATCAACAAGGTCGACCGTCTAAAGGCCAAGGAGAAGCTCTTTGCCTTCATCGAAGCGTATCAACGTGAGCGTACGTTTGACGCTGTGGTTCCGATCTCGGCGACTCGCGGCACTAATCTCGACGCGCTGCTCGGCGAGATCCGCGAGCGGCTGCCAGAGGGGCTACTCTACGACGCCGACTTCCTGACCGACCGGCCGGAGCGCTTTTTCGTAAGCGAGCTGGTTCGTGAAGCGGCCATGCTCAACACCCGCCAAGAGATCCCCTACGGCATCGCGTGCGAGCTCGACAGCTATCTCGAGGAGAACGGGCTGCTTCGCATCGAGGGCACCCTCGTCATCGAGAAGCAGAGCCACAAGGCCATCGTGATCGGTACCCGGGGCGATACGATCAAGAAGATCAGCACCGAGGCCCGGTTGCAGATCGAGGCCTTCTTGCAGCGGAAGGTCTATCTGCGCCTTTTCGTGAAGGTCGTCCCCGGCTGGACCCGTGACCCGACCAAGGCTCGACAGCTCGCCATCAAAGAGGGTGACCCATGAGTCGGCGTAGGCGCCAGCACGCGCGTCGTCCGGCGGGCTCGATCGTCAACAGGCCCTTGGTCGCCATCGTCGGGCGCCCCAACGTCGGAAAGAGCACGTTGTTCAACCGTTTGGTCGGTCAGCACGTCGCCATCGTGGAGAATATCCCGGGCGTGACACGGGATCGCCACTACGCAGACGCGTTCGCCTTGGGCCGTGAGTTCGTCTTGATCGACACGGGCGGCTTCGACCCAGACAGCGACGACCCCATGAAGGCCGGCATCGTAAGCCAGGTTCGGTTGGCCCTCGAAGAGTGTGACGTCGTCGTGTGCGTGGTCGACGCCACCGTCGACCCGTTGCCCGCCGACCGTGATGCGGTCGCTCTGCTGCGGGGCGCTGGCAAGCCTGTCATCTTCGTCGCGAACAAAGCGGACTCGAAGCCCAAGGAGCACTACGCGGTGTCGTACTACGAGCTTGGCATCAGCTCGATCATGCCGATCTCGGCACTCCATGGGCGTGGTATCGGCGACTTGGAGGAGGAGATCGCCAACCTCCTGCCTGACATGGTCGAGAGCGCTGAGCCCGACCTGGACCTCCCGAGGGTGGCGATCATCGGCAGGCCGAACGCGGGGAAATCTTCGTTGGTGAATCAGCTCTGTGGTGAGGAGCGTCAGTTGGTCGACGATCGGCCAGGCACTACGGTCGACAGCGTCGACACCTTGGTTGAACGCGACGGAACGAGGTTGATCCTAATCGACACGGCGGGGATTCGCCGCAAGCGAAGCGTCAAGAAGCGTGGCGTAGAAGGCCTGAGCGTGCTGCAGGCGATTCGATCGATTGAGCGCAGTCATGTCGTGGTGCTCATGATCGACGCCGAGGCGGGTGTTGGCGAGCAGGACGCCAAGATCGCAGGGCTGGCGGACGACCGGGGCCGAGCACTGGTCATCGCGCTGAACAAGACCGATCTCTTGAACCGCGAGGCTCAAAAGAAGATGATGGACCGCACACGCGAGATCCTGGCGTTCGTGCCCTGGGCGCCCTTGGTGACGGTGAGCGCGCTGCAGGGGCGAGGCATCACGGCGCTGCTCGGGCGCGTCGAAGACGCGGTCACGGAGCACCGAAAGCGCATCGGTACGGCCGAGATGAATCGATTTTTCGAAGAAGTCATCGAGAAGCATCCGCCGCCGACGATGCACCACCGGTCGATCCGGTTGTACTACATCACGCAGGCGAGCATTGGGCCGCCGACGTTCGTGGTCATGACCAACGATCCGAACGGGGTGCACTTCAGTTACCAGCGCTACGTGGTCAACCAGATTCGAAAGCGCTTTGGTTTCCGCGGGACACCCATTCGCGTCCGCTACCGTGGCAAGAAAAAGCGCGACCAGAAGTAGCTACTCCTGCACCAGCAGGAAGTGGGCGGTCGCTACCGCGACAGGACGCGTTGGGTCGTCCTGGTAGGCGAAGACCCGGACATTGGCGACGCGTCGGCCGTGGCGGGTGAACTCCGCCCGGGCGAAGACGTCCTCGGGACGAGCACCCCGAAGATACTCGACCGTGATGTTGATCGTCTTAGGCACGGTCGTGGTCTCCCCGTGCCACAAGAGCTTGAAGATCGCGGTCGACTCCATCAGGGCGCCTAACGTCCCGCCATGCAGGGCCGGAACCGCTGCGTTGCCGACGAGATGGTCGGAGTAGCTCATTCGGCCGATCACTTCATCGTCGACCAATTCTGCCGTGATTCCCATGAACCGCGCGTACGGAATGGCCTCCTGAATCGCCGTGAAATCGCCTGTTTCGCGAACGGCCGACACTGCGTCGCGAAGCCTCATGTGGACTCTCCGTCCTCGGGGCGGCGCCCTTCGTCCCGAAACACGACGAAGGTACCGGAGGAGGTCGCGATCGGGCTCGCGCTGTCACCGTGGTGCGCGGCCGCGCGCACGAAGGCCACGTGTCGAGTGACTTTGTAGCAGTGCGCGTCGCAAATGACCTCCTGGTGTGGAAGTGCCGGGCGCACGTAATCGATGCGAAGGTCGAGAGTCGCGATGCGCCTGGGCGCTGCGAGCGACATGATGACGGCACCACCACAGGTGGCGTCGATCAGGCTGGTGATGCAGCCACCGTGGAGCACCCCGGTTTCGGGATTGCCCACGAGGTCCTCGCGGTACGGAAGCGCCAGGGACAAATGCTCGGGCCTGTAGTCGACGACGTGAAGATTCAGAGCCTGGTTGTGAGGGACCGCGCCGACATAGCGCCCCTCTAGGCGCCGCCTGATGTCATCCTTTTGGGAAAGAAACGGGTCGGACATGACCGAAGCTGTAGCAGCCCAGGCCCACTCCCCTCAACCCCCACGGTCGGTGAGGGTCATGCGGGCGGGGGCGGTGGGGTCGCTTGCTCCCCAAGCCAGTGGTCGGACGAGACGAACTCGACGCCGCCGACGGCCTTGGAGGCCAGGAGATCGGGGTGATCGGTCAACACCCTACCCACCCCAGCTGCTTTTGCGAGCGCGACGAGTGCCTTGTCCCAGTCCTCGATGTAGAACTCTTCAGTGGGGACGACGTCCACCAGACCGCGAATCGTCGTCATCTGCTCGGCGACCGCGGCATCTTTGAACTCGGGCATCGCGTGGAGCATCGACTCGACCCGCTCCATGACCCAGCTGGACGCCTTTGGCCTGCTCGGACCTCCGAAGGCGCGGCGCACCGCATGCTCGGGCGGAGAGCCGAGCGCGACCGAGGCGTTGACGTAGATGTCCGGTGCGAGAACGACGTCCATGCCCTAACTTTAGCATGGACCCTACCTCCGGGACATCGAGGCTGGCCAACACGTCGGGAAGGTCCTAGTGACGCCATAACCATGCCCGTACGCGTTTGCTTCGTTTGCCTAGGGAACATCTGTAGGTCGCCCACCGCGGAAGCGACCATGCGCCAACTCCTCAAAGCCGAGGGGCTCGCCGACCGAATCGAGATCGACAGCGCCGGGACAGGGGACTGGCACCTCGGGGAACCGCCGGACCGTCGGGCCAAGGCGGCCGCAAAAAGCCGCGGCATCGACATCGGCGGGCGTGCGCGACGAGTCTCGGCGCAAGACTTCGATGACTTCGACTACGTGGTCGCCATGGACCGCTCCAACCGAAGCGACCTCTTGCGACTGGCACCGAGCAGTGCGGGCAAAGCCAAGGTGAGCCTTTTTCGGAATTTCGATCCCGACTCGCCTCGCGACTCTGACGTTCCCGATCCGTACTACGGAAAGGGGGATGGCTTCGATATCGTCCTCGACATCTGCGAGGCGGCGTGCCGTGGTCTTCTCGAAGACATTCGAGAGAATCACGACCTATGAGTCCTGAGTTGCGCGCCGCTCTCGGACGGCAACTCGGGGCGCAGATTCTGAGCGCGAAGCGTCTAGGAGGCGGCGACATCAATGACGCGTTCGAGGTTTCACTCGACGGCGGCGCGCAGATCTTCGTCAAGACAAACCCCGACCCGCCCGACGGAATGTTCGGTGCGGAGGCGCGTGGCCTTCGCTGGCTGGATGCGGCCGGAGCGATTCGCATCCCGCGTGTCATTTCCGTGTCCGACGAACACCCGGCGTACTTGGCGCTCGAACTGCTGACGCCCGCAACGCGCCGGCCCGATTTCGATGAGGCGCTGGGGCGTTCCTTGGGGGCTTTGCACGCTTTTGGCGCGGCGTCCTTTGGGCTGGACCATGACAATTTCATCGGTCGCCTCACGCAACCGAACGCGGCTTCCCAAGACTGGGCATCGTTCTACTGGGCGTCCCGCCTGGAGCCGCAGTTGCGCCTCGCGGTCGACCGCGGCTTGATCGACCCTAGCTCCAGATCGCGTTTCGACGCGCTCAGCCGGTCTCTGCGAGAGCGGGTCGGCCCCGCAGAACCGCCGTCTCGACTGCATGGCGACCTGTGGGGCGGGAACCTCCACGTGGACGAGAACGGGCGGCCATGTTTGATCGACCCCGCGGTCTATGGTGGGCACCGCGAAGTCGATCTCGCGATGATGCGGCTGTTTGGCGGGTTCGGCGAACGGGTGTTTGCCGCGTACGACGAGGCATTCCCGCTCGCACCCGGCGCTGCGGACCGGGTCTCGCTCTACCAGCTCTACCCGTTGTTGGTGCACGTCAACCTGTTCGGTGGCTCATACGTGGGCTCGCTGAATCGCGCCCTATCCGCGTGTCGATGATGCCGGGCATGACACGCCAACGCTTCTTGACACACGGTAGGCCGAGGCCCAGAAAGGCGTGATGGCGAGCTCCGAGGAAGGCTTCCTACCGGCCAACGGACCCCACGGGTTTCTCTTGGTCGACCACGGCAGTCGTCGCGCCGAAGCCAACGTACTGCTCGATGAGGTCGCCGCGCTCGTGAAGCAGCGCCTCGGCGGCGAAAGCATCGTGGAGCCCGCGCACATGGAGATCGCTGAGCCGACGATCGCCCAAGGGTTTGCTCGTTGCGTCGAGCAGGGAGCGACCACGGTCGTCGTGCACCCCTTCATGCTCGCGCCGGGACGACACGTGACCGATGACCTTCCTCGATTGGTTGCCGAGGCGGCCAAATCGCACGCCGGAGTGGCGTTCGCCATGGCAGGCCCGCTCGGGAGCCACACCGGCGTCATCGATGCGGTGATCGACCGCTGCCAGGCAGCTCTCGCGCTCGGCGGGCCCCACCAGGACTAGGGAATCAGAACCACCTTGCCCGTGGTTTTCCTCGCCCCGAGCGCTTCGAGCGCATCCTTGGCGTCTGCGAGCGGATACGTTGCGGACACGAGCGGCGCGATCTTGCTGGCGGCGTACAACTCCGAAAGCGCAGCCTGTGCCTCCTGTAGGACCGAGGGATCCTTCTCGAAGTAGAGGCCCCAATGCAATCCGATGAGTGAAAAATTCTTCACAAGCACGCGGTTCATCTTCGCAGAAGGTATGCGCCCGCTCGCGAATCCGATGACGAGAAGGCGTCCCTCGAACGCGATGCATTTCGTGGAAAGATCAAACGTGTCGCCGCCGACGGGATCGTAGATGACGTCGGCCCCACGTCCGCCTGTGAGGTCCTTGACCCGCTCAGCCCAATTCTCATCGCGGTAGTCGAGGACGACGTCCGCCCCGTTCTTCTTGACCAGGTCTAGCTTCTCCAGCGTGCCGGCGGTGCCAATCACTCGGGCGCCCAATGCAACACCGATCTGAACGGCGGCCAGGCCGACGCCACCCGCAGCCGCATGCACCAAGAGCGTCTCTCCGGCTCGAAGATTCGCGCGGTGCACGAGGCCGACGTACGAAGTCTGGTAGACGATACCCATCGCGGCCGCTTCCTCGACCGACATCTGCGCCGGCATGGCGAAGACGCGCTCCTGCGGCGCCGCTACGGTCGAGGCGAATCCGCCGTATTCGAGAAGCGCGCTCACGCGATCGCCGGTCGAAAACCGTTCGACCCCTTCGCCGACCTCACGGACGATCCCAGCCACTTCCGCTCCGGGCGAGAAAGGCAAGTCCGGACGGACTTGGTACTTGCCTTGCGTGATCAGGATGTCGAAGAAGTTGCAGCCGGTGGCGCCCACATCGATCACGACCTGACCCGGCGCGGCCCGGATTTCGTCTAACTCCTCGCGCCGCAGGGCGGCTGGGCCACCGAGCTCGCGCACGACCATCCTGTACATGAGCGCGAAGTTTGCCTGTAAAATCGGGCCGCGACCAGCGGGTCACCCCAAATACCCCTTGGTGCTGGTATAACCGAGCGATGGTTGGGCAACGACCAAAGCACTCGTTGCCGGCGGGTGTTCTTCCTGATCCGCAGGAGGACCGGGGATCACGCGTGCGCGCCAAGGTGCCGCCACGCGTCGAAGAAGGCTCGCGCACCCACCAAAGGCCCGACGACGCAACCTACGAGGCCCCAGCCCAACAAGCCCAGGCACTGGTCGCTCGTCTGCTCACGCTTGGCCCCAATGAGATCGCTCCGGTCGTGAGGCGACTTCTCCCACTCGGCAATTTCGCGCTCGAAGAGCTCGCCCTACGTTTCCCCGGACCGCTTTGGCGCCCTTCCCTTGCGACGGACTCACGCCTGCCCCGGCCCGATGAGATTTCGGCAAGCGCAGCGGCCCTCGCGACGTTCGAGGGCGAGGCAATTCCCTACCTTGGTCGCCTCATGCGGGACGCGAGCTCGACCGTCCGCTACTACGCCGCCGTCGTCTGCGGCGCGTACGCGGACACGCAACTCATCGAGCCGCTCATGCAAGCGTCGCTCGACGAAGACCGAGAGTGTCGGCGGGTCGCTCTTCATTTGCTGAGCGCATACCAACACGAACCGACGTACCGAACCGCTTTGGCCGAGCTCCGCCGATGCGCCTCCGACACGGCGCGGCCGCTTCCCTTGAGACGCCGCGCGATCTCGGCGCTCACCCAGCTGCGAGATGCGTCATCTGCGCCGCTGTTCGTCAACCTGCTGGCTGACTCGGACCGCGGCATCGCGACAGCCTGCCGTGTGGGCCTCAGAGTGCTCACCGCCCACGATTTTGGGTTCTCCCGTGACTCCTGGTTGCGGTGGCTGTCGGAGCGTGGCCAGGAGATTCGGATTCAGTGGTTGATCGAGGGGCTCGGGGATAGTCGTGCCAACATTCGGCTGTTGGCGTCGCGGGAACTCTGGCATCTGACGCGGTTTCTGCAGCCTCTCTCAGAGACGGCCGATCGCGACGAGTGTCTCGCCGTTCAGCGCAACTACGAACGCTGGTGGGCCAAGCAGCACACGGACTAGCTACGCAACTCCCGCGTCGCGCAACGACGCGCGCAGCGGGCCGACTCCCTCGAACAAGACGGAATGAATCCCACTCTGCCGTGCGGCTTCACAGTTGCTCACTCGATCATCGATGAACACGCACTGCTCGGCAGGCACGCGGAGCTCGTTCAGGACCTGCGCGTAGGCGGCCGAGTCTGGCTTTCTCAACCCCGTGAGGCATGAGACGAAGCTCCAATCGAGGAACCGCGACGGGGTCAAACGCTCCTCGATGAGCCGATACCAAACCGGGTAGTTCGAGAACGCGTGCATCGTGAACCCGGCGTCGTGGAGCTCCGCAAGAAGTTCCTCCAGGCCCGGCAGCCATCGGTAGGACGAACCAATGGTGCTGACGAAGCCGGAGTGATCGAAGTCGCGGCCATCGGCAAAAAAGACCGACAGGAACTCCTTTTCGGAGCACTCGCCGAGCTCGAATTGCACCCACGCGCGTGGGTGCTTCGCTTCGAGCATTGCGTCGAAGGTCATCCCGAAGAAGTCGGGCATCTCGGCAAAGAAGGGGTCGTGCACGAGTGTGCCCATGACGTCCCAAAGCACGACGGGCCGCATCTTCTACCCCACCGCGCGCTGCTCCAAGCCGTGGCGGCGGAGCTTATCGAGGAATGTCGTGCGCTTGAGGCCCAGCATTCGCGCGGCCTCGCTCTTGTTGCCCCCAGATCGAAGCAGGGCCCTTTCGAGAAGGCGGCACTCCACTTCGAGGTAGGTTCCACTCAACGAATCCCCATCGTCACCGCTCGGCCACGCAAGCGGAGGCAGGTCGCTCAGCGCAATGGTGGCTGTCGAAGCTTCGGCGACCGCGAGTTCGATCACCAACTCGAGCTCCGCCACGTCGCCAGGCCAGTCGTGGTCGACCAAAGCCCCCATGGCTGGTTGCTCGATGCCTACGGGATCTCGCGCCAACACGCGGCACGCGCGATCGACGGCAAGCAGCGCAAGGGAGGGCACGTCTTCGCGCCGTTCGCGAAGGGGCGGAATCGTCAGACCGAGGCCGGAGAAACAGCGGGCGAGATTGGGGTCGAGGGCGCCGCGCCGCCGCAACTCACCGAGTGACGCGCGAGAAGTCGCAATCATCCGAGGCCGAACCGGTTGAGGAGAGGCGTCATCGACCGGTTCTGTACTCCCGTTGGCAAGTGCTTCCGCGAGCTGCGCCTGAGCGGGTTTGGGCAAAGCCGGCAGATCTCGGAGGAGCAAGGTTCCGCCAGTCGCGGACTGAAACCACCCGGCCTGGCGCTCCGACTCCGAGCCAAAGAGCAGGCTCATGACTTGATCGGGGGGCGCTGCGGAGCAATCGGCCACGACGAACGGCGCTTGCCATCGTGGGCCGCGGTCGTGAATGAAGCGAGAGACCGGCAACACCGGCGAACCCGCAGGCGCGATCAAGAGGAGGGGGTCGTTGAGTGGAGCCAACTCGATGGCGCGGGTTTGCACACGCCTCATCGACTGGCTGTACGCGACGTGCAGGGTCTGATCTTCGGCGAGGCCCCGGCCCAGCACATCGCACTGCCCCCGAAGTTGCTCGACCTCCCTTTCGAGCGTGTTCGCACGGTCTTCGGCGTCCCGTCTCAAAGACGACAGCTGATGAATGTGCGTGTCGGCGCGGCGCTGAGCGAGTGCGGAAGCGAGCGCGCCTCCGAGCGCGTCTCCCAACCGGTGAAGCTCCTCGTTCTCAATGTGCGAGAGGGCCTCCGACCGGCCGAGCGAGGGCAGGACCAGCAACCCCTCGACGTGCTCGAGGTGGACGCAGGGGAGCACGCACCCGATCGCCCCGGCCTGCATCGCGTCCACCGCCTGTCGAACAGCCGGCTCACGAACCACCCGCGCCCTGAGGCTCGCAAGGTCGAGAATGTTGTCCCTCGACTGTAGGTGTTCGTCGACGAAGATGGCACGCGTGATCGCGGCGGGGGCGTCCCCGCTCCTGATGTTCACGCGATCCCCAACGTCGAGTCGGACCCGAAGCGGCGGCTCCAATGTGTAGAGCTCAGGCGAACCACCGGCGTCTTCGAGCACTGCGGTCAACGGAACCAGGACACCCGACGCAATGTCCTCGAGCGTCGCACCGCCGACTAAGCTGCGTCTGGCGGCTTCCACGCCATCGGCGAGCCGGCCCGAGGTGGTCCAGATGGTGTGACTCGAGAGCCGTCGCGCGAACGAGAACGTCACCCACCAAAGGACGCCCGACGCCAACGCGAGGGTCCCGAGCTGCCAGCGCTCCAACGGCGCCTCCGGAACGAAGACAACGGTCGCCACGAAGCACACCGCGCACGCGACGACAGCCGGGACACCGACTCGACGCAACGATCGCCATCGCGGATCGACCCACGCGAGGTGTCCGAGCCAGAGCAAGGACGCGACCGCGAACTCGACGGTCGTCGCCAGAAGTCCTGAGAACGGCCCGAACCAAGAGTACGCGAGCCCGACTGCCAGGCCCACGAGCGCAACGCCCGACAGCGCACCTTCGACCACGTGTCCACGCCCAACGAGCGCGATCTGGTGGAGCGCCCCGGTCGCAAGGATCGTTGCGACCACCACGACGCCAAAGGTGGAGGCGGGGACCAGGCCCCCTTGGGCCAGTCCGGCGCCTAAGAACGCCGCAACCGCAAGACCACCCGCAACCCCGCTTCGAACCAGCGGTCTCGCTTCGCGAGCCAGGACCAGATCGAGCATGAGGAGGGCGACGACCAACCAGGCGATGTCATGGGTGCGGTCGAGCAGAGGCGACGCCGTGCGCGCTGAAGCCATGGCGATCCCGAGGCTCACCCCCATGAGCGCGAGCCTCGACGCACCTCGCGAGTTCAGTCGTGCCCTGAGCACCGCGAGAGGGGTCAGCGAGAGGGCCAACGACATCAGTGCCACCAGCCACTCGGGGGATGCCGAGCTGTGTGAAGAGGCCCGTGCCGCCAGAACGTAAAGAACGGACGCAGGACCCAGTATTGTCAGCAGCCTCGGGATTCGCACGTTTCGAGCTCGTTGGTTCGACGAAGCCGAAGTCTATCACTGGCCGTGCGCATGACCAGAATCGTTAGGCTCTGGCTGGACGAACATTCGAAAACCGACCCGCTGCCACCAAACCCGGTACTTCTGCTGTGCGGCCTCGCGGTCCTTCTTCGAGAGCCCTGGCTCATAGCCGAAGTATTCCTGGGTGAGGTGCTTGAGCTCGTCGCTCGCCCGGCGTCGGAGTCGCTCGTCGGACTGCATGAGCCCGTCGATCAGCCATTCGACGCGATGCTGAGCGCTGTGCTTGTCGAACCATACGGTCCACTTCTTGCGCTGGGTGCCGAAATCCTGGCAGCTCAAGCGCACCAAGCTCGCGTGAGCGGCGCGGACCACCTCGACCTCCGAGCTCTCGAGCGACAAGATGAAGAATTCGAACGAATCGGCGTCGCGCAGCCTCCCGAGCGCTTCGATCGAGGTGACCTGCGGCAGGAGCTGCCGACCATCGCGCGCAGAGGCCCGTAAACGCTCGATTAGCTGCATGAACTCGACCTCACATGCATAGAGCACGCTCAGAGCCCGGTAGGCGCTGTTGCGAGCGCCAGGATCCGAGTCGAACAAACGGCGGCCAACGGGCTGCACGAGGTCCGGATGCACGAACTCGGACGCTAGAACAGTGGCGTAGTAACGAGCATCGGGGTCCTCGCCGTCGAGGAGGGGGATCAGGTACGGGACCGACCGTTGCCCGAACGCGACGAACGTTCGAGCGATCGGCGACACGTCCCTACCCGCGGGGACCCGCGCGTGAGGCTCGTTGCGATCGAACCACAGCTTGCCGGGAAACTCACGCGCGAGAGCTGGAAGCGCCGCCTCGCCCACCGCAAGCAGGGGAAGGATCACCATCTCATCTTCGGGGGCTGCGTCCCGGAGCGCCGCAACCAACTGCTCGACGTCTTCGCCAACATCGACGATGACGCTCGGAAGCGAGTCCTCGGATGACGTGGGGGGAGGCGCCGGCGCCCATCGTCTCCCGGCCGGTTCGATCTCCGCGTTGGGCGGAGCCGAGATGGGACCTCCGGGACTCAGGGACACCACGTCGTGCGTCATCGCGCTTCCGTCGTTGTCGCGTCTCGGATCGGGGGGAACCGAGCGCCTGTGGCGGGTCGAGGATGGGCCCGGCGCCGGCTGCCAACCGGCGGCCGACCCTCCGGGCGCGGGTGCTGGTTGCCAATCGGGAATCGGCTCCTGCGGGGCAGGAGGTGCCGAACGTCCTGTGCGTTCCGAAGGCTGCGACGGCTTCGGTCGAGCCGACGGCCGCCCCAAGACCTCCTGCGGGCGCGGCGGCAGGCTGTATCGCGTCGCGCTCACGAAGCCCGAGTCTGGCTCCGAACGCTTGCGCGTGGGTGTCGCCGGGTCGGAATCTCGAAAGGTGCCCGCGGGAACAGACGAACCAATCTGGGGTATGATCGCTGGCGGGGGCTCGGTATCCGCCATGCCCACCGGTGCGGGAATCGACGTGTCGATGCGCGGATAGGAGCCCGATATCTCCTTTTTCGGAGGAAGGGAGCTACGTTTCCCAACGCCTTCGAACGGTGCAACGTAGGGAATCGAGCCAGCGTCCGCGGCTTCGAGGCGCCCGCTGAGGTGCCGCATCCGAGCCGTCATCTCGATGTCGTAATGACGAGCCAGACCTGCTTCGACGCGCACGGAGCAAACGACGCGCTGCACAGGATCGATCCCCAGCTCGATAGAGATCTCCCGGAGGGTGGCTTCGGGCAACGGGCGGTCGACGGCGAGCACGATGGCATCTTCGGTGCGTGCCACGGGAATCAACCGGTGCCGAACGGCGAACTCCCTCGGCAGCGCGCGGACCGTGCTGATCGGTGTCTGCATCACTTCGTCGCGCGTCGCTGGCAGGAGGCCATACACGGCCGCGCAGTAGGCGTTCATCTCGTTCTCTCGAAGCGCGTCGAACTCGAGAAGCACGGTGTCGAGGTTGCCACCACGCATGACCTGCTCCTGGATGGCTTCTTGGACCCGATCGACAGGGGTCACCTGGTCGCGGACCAGGAGGGAGGCGAGAACAGACATGATCGATGCAATGGTGGCGTTGGTTCCGGGGGCGTGTCAACGAGCTTGTCAGAACCTGTCAGAGCCGGTCGAGTCGGTCCCTCACGATGGCGAGCGCAGCCGGCACCGCGGTCTCGACACGAAGCACCCAGGTTCCAAGGCTGGCAACGGTGAATCCTGCCCCCTCGAACTGTCGAATCTCGTCGTCGGTGAAGCCTCCCTCCGGCCCCACCGCACACCATACTTGTTCAGGGGTCGCATCGAACGCCAGCCCTCCCCGCGACCGGGCCCCGAACAGGACCCCGACCGCGCCGTCGGGCATTTGTTCCAGGCAGGTGGCGTAGGGCTGGGGGGGGTGAACGACAGGAAGGTCGTTTCGCTCGCACTGGGCGGCCGCTTCGCTGGCGATTCGCGTCAGTCGATCAATGCGCGACTGCGACCGCTCCGGGTCCCAGCGGGGAACCGTGCGCTCGGTGTACATGAGGGCCACTTCGTCGACGCCGAGCTCCGTGGCCATGCGCACGCAGTCGTCGAGCTTCGAGCCTTTCGGGATCGCGAGCATCAACACCACACGCACACGCTCTACGTCGGCAGCCGTCGGTGCGGACGCTTGGCAGACCACTTGCTCGGCGAGAGATTCGACTCGCGCAGCTGCAGCGCGACCACGACCATCGAAGAGCACGACCTCATCACCAGCGCGAAGGCGCAGCACTCGAACGTGGCGTCCGGCAGCTTCGTCGAGGGTGACCGTTCCACCTGCGTCGGGCAGATCGGGGATGTAGAGCCGTCGCACCGTCATGATTCCACCGGCCTCAGGAGACAGGCGCACCACTCGCCTTCTTCGAGGCACTGCTCGAGGCGCATCGGAGCATAGGCCGCGAGCAGCTCGCCCCGCTCGACTCGCAGGATCCCGCTCAGCACCAGGAAGCCACCGGGGGCCACGCGGGCCCGGAGCGGCTCGGGCATGTGGATCAGCACCCGCGTTTCAATGTTGGCCAGGACGATGTCGTATGCGCCGTCGATGTCCCCGACGTCCCGAGACGAGACCTTGATCCGCGCCGCAACCCCGTTGATCTCGGCGTTTCGGCGCGCGACCACGACGGCATCTTGGTCGATATCCACCGCAACGGCGGACGAGGCCCCGAGGAGGAGTGCTGCGATCGGCAGAACCCCGCTACCGCAACCGACGTCGAGCACTCGTTCGTCGCCGGCCACGTATTGGTCGAGCAGCTGCAACACGAGCCGCGTGGTTTCGTGGTCGCCGCTGCCGAACGCGTTCTCTGGGTCGATCGTCAACACGACATCGCCAGGTTCGCTCTGCGCCGCTTCCCAGGACGGATGCAACAATAGACGCTCCCCGATGCGCTGCGCACTGAAGCCGCGACGCCATTCGGTCGCCCAGTCTTCGTGCGGCAGATAGATGACGTCCGCCTCGTGGTCTTCGCGAATCTCCTTCAGCGCATGTTGCGCTATGGCTTCGTCCGAGAACGCCGCAATGACGACAACCTGCCCCGGCACCGACTCGCGCACCAGGGTCGTCTCGTCACGTTCTTCGAGCCCGGTGGCGCCGAGCTCCCAGAGCCTCAGCTGCGCGAGCTCGACCTGCTCGGGCCGAACTCGGACGGTGACGAACGGATGGCGCGGCGGGTCGGCCATCACACCTCGACCATGCGCGCGGACAAATAGATCACGAGGAACAGGACCCAGGTGATCGGACCGAGCCGATTGCCCCCGCGCCACGCGACGAGGGGAGTGAATACCGGCACGAGAAACCCCAGGTAGCGCCACTGGGCGGCCAACGGCCCCGCAAGCACACGCCAAGCCATCACCAGGTGCGTGAACAGAAGCGCGGCGCCCGAAAGGGCCCAAAGCGCAAGCAACCAGAGTTCCACACCCCGCTTCTAGCCTATTGTGGAGAGTCTCCCCAACGAAAGCCGACGGGCGGCGACCGACGAGGTTGAGAATTAACCCTTTCAAAAAGGGGACTGTCCCCTTTTTGAGTGCTTGGCGGGTGGGGCTCCTGGGCTAGGGGGTCTTCCCTACTGCTCGGGTGCCGTCGGAGTTCGCGCCGCAGGCGTTGACTGGCACTGGCGCTGACACCCCGTAGAGACGCCGCTTCGCGACGTCCACGGGGCTTCGCTGGCACCCTGCCCCTGGGCGATGCGCAGCATCGGTTTTACGGGGTGGCGCCGAGCCTTAGATCTCCACGAACCGAGTCATCGGTTCGGGCTCTCCGCCGCAGCTTGCCGGTCGGGCGTCGCCGGTTTCCTGGAGTTGCACGCGGACGACCTCCTCACCGGAAGGCGTTCGAAACCGTGCGGACCAAGTGCGCTCGGGCCCGACGGCGGTTCCGAGCCAGGCGATGGCGTCGGCGCCCTGCTCGCCCGACCGCGCTCGCAACATGATCTCGGCCGCCTGCGTTGGTCGATCGTGTGCGCAGCGGCCGCGAAACAGATCGAGCGGGCCGACCTGACCGGCGCGGCTCGCAGCCACGAAAGGCTCTGCGTGCTCTGCCCGCAATCGACCGTACATGAGACCCTGGGGCAACCACAGCGCGCACGCGGCGAAGCGGTGGCCTCCGAGATGACTGGTCTGCCAGGTATCGACGCCGCTCGTCTGAATCGCGCGGAAGACCGCGCTTCCCAGCAACCCGCAACACCGATCGCGACGGCCGTGCACGCAAACCAGGCACATCGGAGCGGCGGGCTCGGTCGTGAGGTCGTCGACATCCAGGTCGAGGAGGTCTTCGTATCGGTCGAGTTCGACGGTCGACTTCCGTTGCTGGTCAGCCGCGGAGGAAACCACCATGAACAGTGGCTTTCTGCCCGGACGCCCGGGACGCCGGATCAACTGCAACCGCGAACGCGGCGTCTGCAGCCAGTGCGCCAAGCGTCCTCGCACGGCCTCGGACAGAGCTTCGGTGTGAAGGGCGTTCGGGGCCCACGGGTCGGTGACTTCGAGGAGTAGCCAGCGGTCCACCGACTCGACCGCGGTGCCCGCCAGGGACTCTCCCGCTTCGAGTGACGCGACCGAGCACTCGGACAGGGCCACGGCTAGTCCGCCGGCACGGGAAGGGGCCGAGCCATCTCTTCCTCAGCTTGGTCGATCGTACGCTGGCGGCGGGCTGCAATCACGGAACGCCATTGTTCGTACTGCGACTCCATGCTCGTCAGCTGTTCCTCGGCGCGCGCAAGGTGCCGCTCGAGCCGCTCGCGCTGCTTGAGGTCGGTCGCCTCCCCGAGGGCCTCGCGGACCGCATCCCGCACGAGCCTCGTTCGGGCCACGGCATCGGTGAAGTTCTCTCGCTTGGCAAAGCGGTGCGCCTGCACCATCCAAACCGCCCAACGCTCTTCGTCGCTCGTGAGGTCCATCAGCTCTCTAATCTAGGGTGTTTCGCTGGGCGGTCCAGTCGAGCCACGCCGGCGGTGGTAAAGCCACCAGTTTTCAAAGTGCGCCACCCGCTGGATCGTTGGATCGGAGGCGAAGAGGCTGTCGGGGGTGCTCACCCGGCGAACCAGGAACCAATCGAAAAAGGCGCCGTGCTGATCGAGTTGGAACTGTTGCGGGCTCCATTCCCAGCGTACCGGGGTCCTCGGCGGGACCTCCGCATTCGGATCGGAGGCGTCGCGATAGCGGAACGGGAAGTTCTCCTCCAGCGCGAAGTGGAAGCTCAGCCACCCGCCGCGCTCCGCCTGCACGTATGCCGGCAGGTGGATGTATGGGCTGTTCCGTGCGCGCGCGCCTTGGTGATCGTACACGAGGTAGAGGAGCTTGGGCGCCTTCGGAAGCTCGCGGACGAGCTCGCGGAAGTGAACGGTGGTCGTCGAGAACTCCCGATGCGCGTCGGCGACGAACTCGGCCAGCGGAGCGACTCCCACCGCGGTCCAGATGACGAAGGCGAGTTGCGCCCAGGTCTTGCGTGGCAGGTTGGGGAGCAGCGCGGGCAGCAGAAAGAGCGCAGCCGTGATCTCGCGCGGAAAGACGTACCAGGATGCCCCGATCTCCATAGGAAGTGTGACGTAGAGCCCAAGGGACACGACGATCACGATGCCTACGATGCCATGCGCGGGCACGACCCAACCTCCCCTCGGCCAGGACCTGAGACGGGCGACCGCGACGACGAGGAGCACGACTACGGTGAGCGCGAACAGCAAGCCGGTCCGGCGAAACATTTCGATGTCGTCATCCCCGACGAAGATGTCAGACGTGTAAGTGCGTGCGTCGGCGATGCGATGCCATGCAGGCGGCCAAACCCACTGGACCTTGGGGAGGAAGAACTCCGCACGAGTCATCCACCAAACCAAGAAGAGCCCCGCACCCACGCCAAGCGGAATCAAGATGCCTTTCGCGTTATCGACACGCCCACGCATCACGACGCCCACGAGCCCGACCATCACGAGGGCGAAGGGGAATCGGTACGCCTGGGTAAAGAAGAGCAGGACCAGAACTGCGATGAGCGCGCCCTGGACCTTGACGCTGGGTCGATCGACGACGCGTAGAGCGAGGCCGAGAGCCATCGCAAAGAGCCCAAGCGCCGCCAGGAAATCGATCATGCCCCAATGGGAAAGAACCCCCCACACCGGCACCAAGCCCCAAAGGCCGAGAAACGGCGACTTCCGCAGACCCCAACACAGCACCATCAGGCCGACGGGAAGGAGTGCGAGCAGCAACGCCGCGGCAAGCTTCGTCGCAGCGATCGGCGGAAGGACGAACATGAAGATCGCCGAGAGGCCGTACAGGGTCACCCGCGGAGCGGCGAGCATCTGGAAGGCGAACTGCTCGTGGAAATGCCAGCCCGGATCCGTGTAGTGCCGGAACACCGAAGAGGAGGCCGCATGAAACGGGAACTCCGTCATCATCGGGTAGTCGGCGGCCCAAAAAGGGGCGCTCACGACGTACATGATCGTGGCGACGGCGCATAGCCACGCAAGCCACAACAGTGGTGCTGGACCTGTCACACGAGCAGCCGCCGGCCCCATTCGCCCCCCCGGCATCGACGCTACGGTATCACGGACCGGCGCTTAGGCCTTGAGAGCTTCAGACCCGCCGATGATCTCCATCAATTCCGTGGTGATGGCGGCCTGGCGGGCTCGGTTGTACTTCAGGGTCAACCGGTCGATCATGTCGCTCGCGTTGTTAGTCGCTGAATCCATCGCAGTCATTCGCGCGCCGTGCTCCGAAGCAACCGACTCGAGCAGGGCTCGGTAGATCTCGACCTCGACGTACATAGGGAGAAGCGTGTCGAGGAGCCCTTCTTGGTTGGGCTCGTAGATGAAGTCGCCGAGCTGGTCGTCGGCGAGCGCCAATGGCTTGATCGGCAAGAACGGTTCGATCACGACCTGTTGGTTGATGGCGCTCTTGAACTCGTTGTAGACGAGGTAGCAAGCATCAAGGTGGAGCGAGGTGTAGTCCTCGACGATGTAGCGCCCGATCTCTCCGGCCTTGGCGGCGTTGAGGTCCTCGAAGACCCCGAGGAAATCGTGGCGAATGTTGGCGTTGCGGCGAGTGAAATAGTCGCGACCCTTGCGGCCGATGATGCCGAAGGACACCTCGCTGCCTTCTGCCTCGAGCTCTTTCCAACGGGAGTAGGCCGCCTTGCAGATGCTCGAGTTGAACGCGCCGGCCAAGCCACGGTCGCTGGTGAGCACCACGAGCATGACGTTCTTGGGCTCGCGCCGCGACAGCAACGGATGCACGTCCTCGTCGGATCCAACGCGCGCGGACACGCCGCTCAGAACCTCGTGGGTCTTGACGGCGTACGGACGAAGGCGCTCGATGTTCTCCTGCGCCTTCCGCAAACGAGCACCGGCGACCAACTTCATGGCGCGGGTGATCTTCTGCGTGCTCTTGACGCTTCCGATACGCTTACGAATGTCCTTGAGGTTTGCCATTGCCGCTTAGTTGTCTTGCTGCTTGGGCTCAAAGATCTCGCCGAAGGCCTTGAGGGCGTCCTCGAGCTGGCTTTCGAGCGTGTCGTCGATCTTCCCCTTCGACACGATGTCGGTGAGGATCGAGGCGCGCTCGGCCTTGAGCCAGGACACGAGCTCTTGCTGGTATCGGTCGATCGACTTCGGCGGAAGCGGGTCGAGGAAGCCGTGCGTACCGGCGAAGATCGCGACGACCTGCTCTTCGACCGGCCAGGGCACGAACTGCCCTTGCTTGAGCACCTCGACGAGACGCTCACCGCGAGAGAGCTGCTGTCGGGTCGCCTCATCGAGGTCGGACGCGAACTGCGCGAAGGCCGCCATCTCACGGTACTGCGCAAGCTCGAGACGGAGCGTACCGGCGACCTGCTTCATCGCCTTGATCTGTGCGTTACCACCGACACGCGACACCGAAATGCCGACGTTGATGGCGGGGCGAACACCCGAGTTGAACAAGTCCGACTCGAGGAAGATCTGACCGTCCGTAATCGAAATGACGTTGGTCGGAATGTACGCGGAAACGTCGCCCGCCTGAGTCTCGATGATCGGCAGCGCGGTGAGAGAGCCGCCCGAGTCCGGGAGCTTCTTCGCGGCGAAGCCAGCGCCCTTTTCTTTCGCGGCGGCCTCGGCCTCGTGCTTCGACGCTGGGCCGGTGAAGACCTGGTTGCCGAGACGGCTGGGCTCTTGATCGTCTTTCACGACGACCCAGTCCTCGGCCATCTTCGCGGCACGCTCGAGAAGGCGGCTGTGCACGTAGAATACATCGCCCGGGTACGCCTCGCGTCCGGGAGGACGACGAAGAAGAAGAGAAAGCTGACGGTAGGCGACGGCCTGCTTCGAAAGGTCGTCGTAGACGCAAAGCGCGTGCTGGCCGCTGTCACGGAAGTACTCGCCGAGGGTGACGCCGGTGTACGGCGCGATGAACTGAAGCAGGGCGGGCTCCGAAGCTCCGGCGAGAACGACGGTGGTGTACTCCATGGCGCCGAACTGCGTGAGCTTGTCGACGACCTGCGCAACCGTCGACTGCTTCTGGCCGATCGCGACGTAGACGCAGAAGACGCCCTTGCCCTTCTGGTTGATGATCGTGTCGAGCGCGACGGCGGTCTTGCCGGTCTGACGGTCGCCGATGATGAGCTCGCGCTGACCGCGTCCGATCGGAATCATCGAGTCGATCGCCTTGAGGCCCGTCTGAAGCGGTTCGCTGACGGGCTGACGTGCGACGATCCCAGGAGCCTTGACCTCGACTCGACGGGTGAGCTTACTCTCAATCGGTCCCTTGCCATCGACAGGCTGGCCGAGTGCGTTCACGACGCGGCCGACGAGCGCAGGGCCGACCGACACCTCGACAATGCGACCGGTACGCTTGACCGTGTCGCCTTCGCTGATGCCGACATCGGAACCGAAAATCGCACACCCGACGTTGTCCTCCTCGAGGTTGAGGACCATGCCGTACAGGCCGCCGGGGAACTCTAGGAGCTCGCCTGCCATGGCGCTTTGGAGGCCGTAGAGGCGAGCGATACCGTCGCCCACCGTCAGGACGGTACCCGTCTCGACCACGTCGACCGACTTCTCGTAAGAAGCGATCTGCTGCTTGATGATGTTGGAAATCTCTTCAGCGCGAAGTTGCATTTGGCCAGGCTCCTGATTCGATGCGGTTACGGCGTCTCGCCGTTCGCAAGCAACGTCTCTTTAAGTTCACTCAACCGGTTACTGAGGCTACCGTCGAACACTTGATCGCCGACGCGGGTGACCACGCCTCCGATGAGCGAAGGATCTTGTTTCTTGACGAGCACCACCTCACGGTCGGTGACTCGCTTGAGTTTCTCGGTCAGCCGTGCGTAGTAGGCGTCGCTCAGCGGCTTGGCACTGATGACTTCCACACGAACGCGGCCGGTCTCGGCCTCGGCCAACTCTTCGAGAGCGTGCAGCACCTCTTCGAGGTGAGCGAGACGCCCCTTGTCGGCGAGAAGATTGATAGTGTTGCGAAAGAGCTTCGAGCACCCGAGCTTGTCCATCACCGCGTCGACCGCCGCCTTCAGCGCGGGCCTCGGGATCACCGGGTTTCCAACGATTTCACGGAGATCTGCGCTGGCCTTCCACGCGTCGGCCAGAGAGCCGACATCTCGGAGCACGGGATCGATTTCGCCCTGCTCACGGGCAAGGTCCAACAAAGCCTTTGCGTATCGTCGTCCAAGGGCGCTCATGATCGCCGCTCCTCGAGCACCTCATCGAGGCGATTGAGATACGCCTCGGCGAGCCGGTCCTGGTCTGCGTCCGTCGTCCGCTCCTGCAGCAGCTCCTGTGCGGCGACGACCGCTGCGCTGGCGGCCTGGTGCGTGAGGTCCTTGCGAAGCTGCTTCATCTGCTGCTCGATGAGGAAGGTCGTATCCTTGCGCATGCGGGCGGCCTTCTCTTCGGCTTGGGCGACGATGCGATCGCGCTCTGCCTCGCCAGCCTTGATCATGTCGCCACGAATCTGGAGCATCTCCTGATCGAGCTTCTCGAGACGAGTGGCCGTCTCCATGTGGCGCTTCTCTGCTTCGGCGCGAAGCCGCTGGGCCTCGGCGAGCTCTTTCTCGACCTCGGCGCGGCGCGCCGCAAGCGCGGGGTTGCCCTTCTTGCGGATGACCCAGGCGAGCAAGCCCACCAAGACGAGGAAGTTGATGACCGTCCCCTGGAAGTCGCGGTTCCTGATGAGCGAGGAAAACGTCAGTTCGCCGTGTCCGTCGTCGTGGGCGCCATGACCGGCCTCTTCCTCGGCGACCTCGTGCGCGACGGACTCGCCGTGGGCAGCCTCAGCCAACGCCAAACCGGGCGAGGCGAGCATCAACGCGAACAACATAGCCCACAGCGTGCGCATCATTGGACCTCCCGATTGAGCATCTTCGATGCGATTTGCTTGGCCAGCGCGGGTACCGACGTGTCGATTTCGGCCCTGAGCTTCGCTGCTTCGGTCTGGAGCTGCGCGTCTGCCTCGGCGAGCTGCTTGTCGGTCTCTTCGCGAACGCGGTCGAGGACGGTGCGTTCGAGGCGTTTGCCCTCGGCGCGCAAGCGATCGCGCTCCTCACCCGCTTGAAGGCGAAGGCGCCGCATCTCCACGTCGAACTCTTCGCTCTCGGCCGATGCTTCGTCCTGCAGGCGAAGTGCCTCGAGCTTCGAGCCCTCGATGGCGTTTTCACGCGCTTCAAAGAGCGCGACCATCGGGCGGAAGATCAGAGGACGGAAGACCAAAAAGGCGACGCCAAAAAGCACGAGCTGAATCCAGATCGTGCCGTCGAGGTCGATGATGGAACCCTCGGACAAGAGGGCTGTGAAAAGCACGTTCATCGCAGCGGTATTCCCGGTGGGTCTCAGAGCACCTGCGGATAACTCCACGGGTGACTCCAAAGGAGAGAAACTCCAAACGGCGCTTGGGGCCGAATCGCCGCTCCGGCAAGGACAAATCCCTAGCGGCGCGCGTTCGTAGCATGGGCCCAAACCCAGTCAAGGTCGGGGGAGAAGCTGGGGCGCGCTGCGCTTAGGTTGACCCCTGCGGCGCCTCGGAGACCCGCGCCCGCAGGGCCCGAACGGTCCTACCTGCGGCCCTCTCGTTCTCTCGACTGAAGATCGCGGAGGGCAGCGGAATATCAGGATCGACGAGGATCTTGAAGTCCACCTCCGTGCGTGTGCCGCCGTCGACAGGAGTCAGCTTGAAACGAGCATTGAATGCATCGATGTTGCCGTCCATCAGGTGTGCTTCGACCACGCGAGAGTCACCGTTTGGAGGGCGCTCGTCGAGGTCGAGTTGGCCCCAAAGCGTAATCGCGCCCTTGGCGACGCTGACCTCCATGTAGACCATGGCGTGACTGCCACGTTGGGCAAGAACTTTGGACTTCGTGAAATTGGGCATGAAATGCACGTAGTTGGCGTAGTCGCGAACGATGAGAAGCACCTCCTCGATCGGCTTGTCGACCACCATGACCGCCTGACCCCACGCGATGTTGGAGCCCTCTTCCGGGATTTGCGCGGTGAAGATCCCGGCGTTCTCCTCACGCGGCTCCACGGCTCGGGCCGAGTTCGAAGGTATGACCGCGATGATTGCGGCTGCGACGATTCCAATGAGTGCTGTCTTGTTCATGTCCGCTTCTCGTTTCGCTCTTGCTTACGAAGGGACCGTGGTGACGTTAGGTCACCTTCGCAACACGCCCCCCGAAAAATGAGCCTTCTGCTGCGGGCTTGCTAGGTTGGTCGTCGGATGGTTGGGACGCTCAGAGTATGCGTTTTTGCTGGACTTTTCCTCGCGGCGGGCGTGTCGACGGCGCAGGCTGAGGAAGAGGGACAGCCCACTGCTGCAACAGCGCAGGACGAAGGAGCAGGGCTCCCGGTGCTGGTGATGCTGATCGGCGGCGGGGCCCGGTTTCGCAACATCCACTTCGACGTCGGCAACGGCGCGGGAGGCACCGACCAGCGGACCTTCGACACTGGCCCCTACTTCGACTTCGGCTGGCATCTCCTCGTGAGGCCTGCGGTGCGTCGTTCGCCACGGAAGAGCATCCAGGCGATCGGAGTCCAAATCGATGGGGGCTCGGGGATCGGCCTCGAGGTCGAACCCGCCGGAACCGGGATCTCATTGGAGACCAACACCTGGCGGCTGCTCGGGCAGTTCGCCTATCTCTATCCCTTCGATCGACTGCAGGTCGGCGGGCTGGTCGGCGTGGGTGGCGACGTACTCAGCATCGACCTCAACTCGGTGCTCCCGTCGTCTCGGATCATCTACGTCCGCCTGGGGCCGGCCGTGGCGTACAACATCGTGCCGGACTACTTCGGCTTCCGCGCGGACTTCGGCCTTCGCGTTCCCTTCTACTACGGCGAATTGAAAGACGCGTACGGGAAGGACGGTTCAGGCGTCGGCTTGGACGCGACCGTCACGTTCGAAGGGCGGGTTCCGGCCGGATTCACCTACGCCTTCCGCTTCATCTGGGAGTACTACCACCTGCGTTTCTCGGGCCCGAACGAGAACGTCCCCGCCATGGGCGACGGGGCCAAGGGCACCGATCACGCAGTCACCTTTCAGTTTCTATTCGGCTGGTCTTTGTAGCCGTCCGGGGACGTGTCTTCTGCCGATCGAGGCGAGTTGGGACGCTCCTCGAGGTCGCGGACCTCCCCCATGACGCACGCGCCATCGAACAACACGCCCTTGTCCATGAACAGGGCTTGCGTCCGAATGTCGCCGCGAACCTGTGCAGGGGCATGCAGCTCGACGAGCTCCGTCGCGTGGATGTCGCCGTCGATCTTGCCCCCGCGCACAATCAGGGTGTGGACGCGCACCGCACCTTTGATGGTCGCTTCTTCGCCGACGATCAAGAGCCCCTCGCTGAACACCTCACCTTCGAAGGCGCCGTCGATCCGCGCCCTACCCTCAAAAAAGAGCTTCCCCTCGTAGCGGGTGCCGGCTCCGAGAAGCGCGTGGATGACTGGTTCATGGTCCTGCATCGAGGGTTGAGAGTAGAAAGCCTGGCGGGGGCGGTCAATCGAGCGTACGTGGGGCTTGCTAGGCATCAGCCTGACCCTACTTCGTTGGGGCTGGCATCGTTGACCGCCCTGAGGGGCCGTGCTAGGTCGCGGTCGCTTTACGGGCGGTTATTGGCCGCCAGCCGACACCCTTTCAGAGAACCGGAAAGAACATGGCAGAGCTTCAGAACGGGCGTGTTACTCAAGTTATTGGTCCAGTCGTGGACGTGGCCTTCCCCCAGGGGAGCCTCCCCTCGATTCTCACCGCGATTCAGGTCAGCAACCCTGCGATCAACGAGAAGGATTGGAACCTCACCCTCGAGGTGGCGCAGCACCTCGGTGAAAACACCGTCCGTGCCATCGCAATGGATTCGACCGACGGCCTCGTCAGGGGAATGGCGGTGAAGAACACCGAAGCTCCCATCACGATGCCAGTTGGCAAGGAGTGCCTCGGGCGCATCTTGAACGTCGTCGGCGCACCGGTGGACGAGCTTGGGCCAGTCAATGCGACCCACTTCTCGCCGATTCACAAGGACCCGCCTGCATTCGTCGACCAGAGCACCGAGGTCGAGATCTTCGAGACGGGCATCAAGGTCATCGACCTTCTCGCTCCGTACCGTAAGGGCGGCAAGATTGGCCTCTTCGGCGGCGCGGGCGTCGGCAAGACGGTTCTCATCATGGAGCTGATCAACAACGTCGCGAAGGCGCACGGTGGTGTGTCCTGCTTCGCGGGTGTCGGCGAACGTACTCGTGAGGGTAACGACCTTCTCCTCGAGATGAGTGAGTCAAAGCTCGAGACCGGCGAGACCGTTCTCTCGAAGACGGCGCTCATCTACGGACAGATGAACGAGCCGCCCGGCGCGCGTGCTCGCGTCGCGCTTAGCGCGCTTACGGTTGCGGAGTACTTCCGTGACGAGGAGGGCCAGGACGTCCTTCTCTTCATCGACAACATTTTCCGCTTCACGCAGGCGGGCTCCGAGGTGTCGGCACTTCTCGGCCGTATTCCTTCCGCGGTCGGTTACCAGCCGACGCTCGCCACCGAAATGGGCGAGCTCCAGGAGCGCATCACCTCTACGAACAAGGGTTCGATCACCTCGGTCCAGGCGATTTACGTCCCGGCCGATGACTTGACCGACCCGGCGCCGGCCACGACGTTCGCTCACTTGGACGCCACGACCGTGTTGTCGCGTTCGATTGCGGAGCTCGGCATCTACCCGGCTGTCGACCCGCTCGACTCGAGCTCGACCATGCTCGACCCGAGCGTCCTCGGCGAGCGTCACTACCGTGTGGCCCGCGGCGTGCAGGAGACCCTACAGAAGTACAAGGACCTCCAGGACATCATCGCGATTCTCGGCATGGACGAGCTGAGCGAGGATGACCGCATGGTGGTCGACCGCGCACGTAAGATTCAGCGCTTCCTCTCGCAGCCGTTCTTCGTCGCCGAGCAGTTCACGGGCCTCAAGGGTGCGTATGTGCCCCTCGAAGAGAGCGTCTCCGGGTTCGAGGAGATCCTCAACGGCAAGCTCGATCATATTCCCGAGCAGGACTTCTACCTCAAGGGCAACATCGAAGAGGTCAAGGAAGCCTTCAGCAAGCGCGACAAGGGCTGATTGGGCGGAACGATGGCTAACTCCGAGCACCTGCAACTCGACGTCGTCACACCAAGCGGTTCCGTACTTTCGACCCAGGTCGATTCGGTACAGGCGCCCAGCGTCGAAGGCGAGTTCGGCGTACTTCCGAACCACCTTCCTCTCTTGGCGGCGCTCAAGTGCGGCCTCCTCGTCTGGGAAGTGGAGGGCAAGAAGAGCATCGCTGCGATTGGCCCCGGCTTCGTCGAGGGCGGGCCCGACAAGGTGCTCTTGTTGACCGATCTCTTCGCGTCGCCAGAGGAGATCAAGCCCGACACCGTCCGCGAAGAGCTTGTGAAAGCCGAAGTGGCCCTCAAGGC
>CAXMRN010000169.1:0-21672 GCA_964195565.1 uncultured Polyangiaceae bacterium
GCGGTGATGGAGGGCAAAGAGCCGAAGGTCATCGTCAATGAGGAGGGTGACCGGATTACGCCGTCGGTAGTGGCATGGGACGACCAGGGCGAGGTCCTCGTCGGCCAGATCGCCAAGCGGCAGTCCATCACCAACCCCGAAGGCACGGTATCCTCCACCAAGCGTTTCATGGGCCGTCGCTTCGACGAGCTCGGCGACGACGCCACGCGGATGCCCTATCACGTCGTCCAGCGTGAGAACGGCGACGCCGGTTTCGAGGTCCGGGGCAAGACGCTCTCGCCCCCCGAGGTGTCTGCACAGGTGCTCCGCAAGCTGAAGAAGGCCGCAGAGGACTACCTAGGCGAGCCTGTCACGGACGCGGTCATCACCGTGCCCGCCTACTTCAATGATTCTCAGCGTCAGGCCACCAAAGACGCCGGCAAGATCGCGGGTCTCGAGGTGAAGCGAATCGTCAACGAGCCGACCGCCGCTGCCTTGGCGTATGGCCTCGACAAGACCGAGGACCACCTGATCGCCGTCTACGACTTCGGTGGTGGTACGTTCGACATCTCGATCCTCGAGGTGGGCGACAAGGTCGTCGATGTCGTGAGCACCAACGGTGACACGCACCTCGGCGGCGACGACATCGACCAACGAGTCATCGAGTACCTCGTGACGGAGTTCAAGAAGGACACCGGCATCGATGTGGGCGAGGACAAGATGGTTCTGCAGCGTCTCAAGGATGCGGCGGAGAAGGCCAAGATCGAGCTCAGCACCAAGCTCGAGACCACGATCAATCTGCCGTTCCTCACGGCGGACGCGGCCGGTCCGAAGCACCTCAACATTCGTCTGACGCGGGCCAAGCTCGAGTCGATGATCGACGACCTGATCAAGCGCACCCTCGAGCCCCTCAAGAAGGCGCTCTCGGATGCGGGCAAGACCGCGGCGGACATCGCGGAGGTGGTGTTGGTCGGTGGCTCGACCCGTATGCCGGTCGTGCAGGAAACCGTCAGCAAGTTCTTCGGCAAAGAGCCCCACAAGGGCGTCAATCCGGACGAGGTCGTTGCACTAGGCGCGGCAGTTCAGGCGGGCGTGCTCTCGGGCGACGTGCAGGACATGGTTCTACTGGACGTCACGCCGCTCAGCTTGGGCGTCGAGACCCTCGGTGGCGTCATGACCGCTCTGATTCCGCGGAACACCACCATCCCGACACGGAAGGAAGAGGTCTTCTCAACGGCCGAGGACAGTCAGACGAAGGTCGAGATTCACGTCCTTCAAGGCGAGCGCGCCGAGGCGAACAGCAACCGGACCTTGGGGCGTTTCCACCTCGAAGGCATCATGCCTGCGCCGCGTGGCATCCCGAAGATCAAGGTCATCTTCGACATCGACGCCAACGGCATCCTGTCGGTGACGGCAAAGGACGAGGCGACCGGCAAGGACCAAAAGGTCACGATCACTTCCAACAGCGGTCTGTCGGACGAAGAGATCGACAACATGGTGCAGGATGCGGCTTCGCACGAGGAAGATGATCGCAAGCGCCGTGAGCAGGTCGAGGCCCGCAACAAGGCGGACCAGCTGGCCTACGGAGTCGAGAAGGCGCTCGAAGAGGTCAAGGACAAGCTTCCTGCCGACAAGGTCGCCGACGTCGAGGGCAAGGTGAAGTCGCTTCGCGAGGCCATCGAGGCCAACGACGCCACGGCGATGAGCACCCACACCGAGGCTCTCGAGGCCGCGATGAAGGAAATCGCCGAGGCGGCCTACGGCGCGGCCGCGGCCGAGACCAACGGCGCCCCTGGCGAGGCGGCTCCTGGACCGGGCCCCGAAGAGCCGGGTAAAGGTGACGACGACGTCATCGATGCCGAGTTCGAAGAAGGCGAGTGACCACGGGTTAACGCCCGTCCAACGGCTGGTCTAACCGCTCCCGAAAAACCCCGCCCGGCCAAGTGCCGCGCGGGGCTTTTTCATTGTACTTGCCCCAATCCGCCCAACCTCTATGTACTGGGGTAGCCGCCCAAAACGGGGGCTCAATTCCAATGCCGGCACTCGATATCCCTTTCTTCGGCACCTTGGTGCTTAGCCTGATTCTCATCAGCGCGTCGTACACCATGGCGGTGGCGATGGGGGCAGGCCGAGGGCGGCCACATCTGCTCCCGTCGGCACGCTGGGGCACGTACGCGACCTGCGCGCTCGTGCTCGTTGCGGTGTGCGTGTTGGCCTACGCGTTCCAGGTTCACGACTTCCGGATTCGGTACGTCGCTCGCTACAGCGACCGTTCGATGCCCTGGTATTACCTGATCGCATCACTTTGGGGCGGCCAAGATGGCTCGCTTCTGTGGTGGGCCTTCCTGCTCTCGGGGTACACGTTCTTCGCCACGCGTTGGCTTCGCGGCCGCTATACCGAGCTACAGCCGTGGATCATCGCCACGTTGATGAGCATCTTGATCTTCTTTGTGATCTTGATGCTCTTCGCGGCCAACCCGTTCGCGACGTACATCCGCACGACACCCGGAGACGGAGAGGGCCTCAACCCGCTTCTGCAGAACTATTGGATGGCCATCCATCCGCCTTCGCTCTACATGGGCTTCGTCGGCTGGTCCGTGCCGTTCGCCATTTTGATCGCCGCTCTCATCACCGGCCGCCTCGGCAACGAGTGGGTTCGCGCAGCGCGCCTATGGTCGATGATCGCCTGGACCTTTTTGTCACTCGGCCTCCTGCTCGGGTGCTTGTGGTCGTACGAGGAGCTCGGCTGGGGCGGATATTGGGCCTGGGACCCGGTCGAGAACGCGTCGTTCCTGCCATGGTTAGTTGGAACGGCCTACCTGCACTCCGTCCTGATCCAGGAACGGCGGCACATGATGAGGGTGTGGAACGTCTTCCTCCTGGCGCTGACGTTCTTTCTCACGATCTTCGGCACTTTCCTGACGCGGTCCGGACTGATCGCGAGCGTCCACTCCTTCGCGCGGTCCGACATCGGCCAATATTTCGTTTGGTACATGGCGTTCCTACTCATCGTGATTACAGCCTTGATCGTTTGGCGACTCCCCAAGCTCAAGGCGGACAACGAGATCGAATCGTTGGTGAGTCGCGAGTTCGCGTTCTTGTTGAACAACTGGGTGCTGCTCGGGATGATGGTCTTCGTGCTGATCGCGACGACCTTCCCCCTGCTCAGCCAATGGCTGAGGGGCGAAGAGGTCACTGTCGGCCCCGGCTTCTACAACAAGTGGATGACGCCGCTCGGCCTCGTGCTCCTATTCCTAGCGGGGCTGGGGCCGCTGATCGCATGGCGAAAGGCGACAGGGGCTAAGCTCGCGCGAGCTTTGGTATTGCCCGTCGGCGCCGGCGTAGCGGTCGCTACCCTGCAGTTCCTGTTCGGCGCGCGCCTCGGCTACCCACCCATTGTCGAGCCCACTGAGATCTACGACACCACGACCGGGACTGTCCTCGCGTGGATGTCCGCCGTGGCTCCGGTCGTCTCGTTTTCGACCTGTGCCTTCGTGCTTGTGAGCGTCGGCCAGGAATTCTGGCGCGGAATTCGGGTCCGTATGCGAAAGGGCGAGGGCGCTGCCACCGCGCTGACGCTCCTCGTGTCGAAGGGCCGCCGCCGTTACGGCGGGTACATCGTCCATGTGGGGGTGGTGTTCATGTTCATCGGCTTCACTGGCGCCGCGTACGATGTCGAGCAGGAGAGCGCGCTTCGTCCAGGCGATACCATGTCGATCGGAAGCCACACGGTGCGATACGACCAGCCCCGCATGGAGGCCGATCCCAACAAGCGGATGATCTTCACGGACATGACCCTCTTGGACAAGTCCGGGAGCGAAGACGGAACGGTTGCTCCCGCCAAGTTCATCTATCGAACACATCCGCAGATGCCGACCACCGAGGTGGCGATTCGCAGCCGCCCGGCGGAAGACATCTACGTCATCATGAGCACAGTGGATCCGTCCACTCGTCGCGGCACGTTCCGAGTCATCGTCCGGCCCCTGGTGTTCTGGATCTGGTTTGGTGGCATCATTCTGCTGTTGGGTGCGATCATCGGCATGTGGCCGACCGGCCGAGAGCTGCTTCGCGAAGAGGTGGTGCGTCCACGGCGCTTCCGTTTCTCTCCCGCTGTTGCGGTTGTCACGGTGGCGATCGTACTCGCGACGGTGGTGGCGTGGGCTGGCGTGGCCTCCGCGCAGAATGACAGTAGTAGCTCCCTTCATGCAGGCTCGGTCGTCATCAACGACCCGATCGAGCGGCAGTTGTTCGGCCGCCTGCTCTGCCAGTGCGGCGATTGTGCACGGCTTCCGCTCGACACCTGCGCGTGCGGCTGGGCCGATGACAAGCGCATCGAGATTCGGGAGAGTCTCGCGGCGGGCGAAGAGCCGACAAAGATCCAAGAGTCGTACCGGGCTCAGTACGGTGCCAAGGCGCTCGCGATTCCTTCGGACAAGGGGCTCGACCGCGCGCTGTGGGCAGTCCCGGTGGCGGGAATGGTCCTTGCAGTGGGCTTCATCGTCATGATGGGACGCCGATGGCAACGGCGCGGAGCCAGCACACGGTCGACCGTGCTTGCCGCCGCGGGTGCGGAGCTCCAATACGACTCGCGCCTCGACGAAGAGCTGGACCGCCTGGAGGACAGCTGATGCACGACCTCCTCCCTTGGCTGTTCATCATCGCCGCAGCGGCCGGCATGGTCGCCGGGCTGTTCAGCTTGTGGCTCAGCTTGAGCTTGGCGCTTTCCAACGACGTCGTGGGCGGCGCGGGCTCGCAACTCAACACCGCTGACCGCCGCACGTTGCTGAACGAGAAGGAAACCCTGCTCCATGAAATTCGCGACGTCTCGTTCGAGCACGACGCAGGCAAGCTTTCCGACGTGGACTATGAAGAACTCAACGCAAAGCTCCGCGCTCAGGCAAGGCACGTCCTTCAAGAGCTCGACGAGGGCGCCGAGTCATTCCGAGACGAAGCCGAAGCCTTGATCGCCGAACGGCTTGCAGACGAAACCTAATGCGCATCACAGCTCTCATCGGCCTCCTTTTGTGGGCCCCATCGATCGCGTCTGCACAGCAAGACCAAGCTGTCTTGGACCGTGTCCTTGGCAATGTGGACGAGCTCGTGACATCGGTCGTCGACGCAGAGGTCGCTGAGGGGACGATTGCGGTCGAAATCGTGGACGTGACCGGCACCGGCATTTCCGGTCAAGCAGTTCGTCTCGGATTGATGGAGCAGTCCGGTGGGCGCGAGAGCAAAGCCTGCGTGACCGACGAGCAGGGCGTGTGCTCCTTCATCGATCTACCGACCGACGCCAAGCACTCCTACCGGGTGAACGTGCCCTACGAAGGGGCGCGGTACAGCTCGACGCCGTTTCGCCTCGATCCCGCGAAGGGTCAACGGGTCCGCGTGATCCGGCTCGTCACCACCACGGACAACCGCCGGGTGTTCCAGCTTCTCGGCCGCACGATGATCGAGTTTCGGGACGGCCGGGCCCACATTACACAGGAAGCCCGCCTCACCAATCTCGGCGAAGCGACGTACGTGTTCCCCGAAGCGGGGATGTCTATTCGGTTGCCCGCAGGGTTCAAGGCCTTCGACTCGAAGGCTGTGATGACCGATCAGCGCCTCGCCGCGACGGATGATGGGCTTGAGATCAGCGGCTCGATTCCCCCTGGCCGCGCCAACTTGATGTGGACCTACGACGTTCCAATCGACGCAACGACGCTCTCGATCGAGCAGCCCGTGCCCTTTGCCACGATGGAGTATCAAGTCGTGAGCGACTACGTGGATGGGATGACCCTCGAGGTGAAAGGCTTCCAAGTCGCGCGGGTGCACGAGGGAGGAGACCGGCGCTACTTGGTCGCAGCCCTCATGCGGCGCCCCGGTGACGCCCCGGTCGACCCGTTGATGATTCACATCAGAGGCATCCCCGGCGGCGGTCCCCTGCCTTATCTGGCCGCCGCGATCGCCGCGATCTTCGTTTTTCTGGGAATCTGGCTTCTTTTTCGGCCGATGGACCAAACCAAGATTCTGGCGAGGGTGCGTGACGATCGCCGCGCGGGTCTCCTGGACGAAATCGCCTCGTTGGAAGGGCAGCGCAAGTCCGAAGCGATCGGGCCCAGTTATTATGAGCACCGTCGGCGCGAGTTGACCGATGAGCTATCAATCGTGCTTCGCATGCAAAGCGAGGCCACGGGCCATTGATCCGCGGCGCAAGGCCGCGTATGTTCGCCGCCCATCGCGGCTAGGAGAAGAGGGGACCATGGCAGAAGGCCTTAATCGTGTGACGCTCATTGGGAACTTGGGCGCTGACCCAGAGCTCAAATACACCCAGAAAGGCCAAGGCGTGCTGCGCCTGCGTCTGGCAACCACCGAGTCCTACATGAACCGCGCAGGCGAGCGCCAGCAGCGCACCGACTGGCACACGTGCATCGTGTGGGGCAAGCGCGGCGAAGCCCTCAACAACATCCTTTCCAAGGGCAGAAGCATCTGTGTCGAGGGCCGCATTCAGTACCGTCAGTGGGAAGACAAAGACGGCAACAAGCGCGACTCGACAGAAATCGTCGCACAGAACATCGTCCTCTTGGGCAGCGGCCGAGGCCGCGACTCGGCCCCCCCCGGCGATTTCGGCGGTGGAGGCGACGGTGGCGGCGGTGGCGGCGGTGGCGGCGGCGGTGGTGGCGGTGGCAGCGCGCCCCCTCCCAGCGACGACTTCGGCGACGACGACATCCCCTTCTAAAAAAGGGGACAGTCCCCTTTTCAAAGGGTTAATTTTCCGGCGCGCTACGGTTGTTGAACGGGCGACGGGGTCACCGGTTCCGGGGCCTCGAGCTGCTTCCGCGCGAGAGCCGCTTCCAGCGCCGCTTTTTCAGCGCGCTTGAGTTCTTTTGCTTCGCGGACGATTCGGGTCTTCTCCGAGATGTACGCGGCGGATGCCGCGACGACGATCGCGACTTCCAGAGCGAGCGCGAGGCCCGTGTACACGCCCGGTTTTGCGCCCTGCACCAATGCGAGGATTCGACCGCCGGCAAACCCCGAACCGCATACGACGAACGCGAGGGCCGCCGACAACCGCAGACGCTGGAACGTCGCGCCGAAAAGCGCGAACGCGCCGAGGGCCGACCAAAGCCCGACGTTTACCGCGATCGACTCGATGTAGAGCTCTCCGTGCTGCGTGCCGGTGAGCCCCATCCAGTCCGGCATGATCGAGCCTGCGAAAAGGCTGAGTAGGGCCCAGCCAATGGCGCCAACGCCGAGGAGGAATAGAACGTTGCGGGACATACTGACAACATACCGCTGTTCGCTTTTCAAAGAAAGTTAGTCCAATCTCCCGGCGTGCCCAAGGTCCGCGCCGATGTACTCCTGACGCAACGAGACCTCGCCCCCTCACGGGCGCGAGCACAGGCATTGATTCTCGGCGGCAAGGTGTTCACCGGGGACCGCCGCGTCGAAAAGAGCGGCGAGACCCTAGACCCGGAAGCGCCGCTTGAGGTCCGCGAACCCGATCACCCGTACGTCTCGCGAGGCGGGGTCAAGCTCGCGGGCGCGCTCGACGCGTTCGGGTACGACCCGACTGGCAAGACGGTGGCCGACTTTGGCGCGTCCACCGGCGGCTTCACCGATTGCTTGCTTCAGCATGGAGCGACCAAGCTATTCGCGATCGATGTGGGCTACGGACAGCTGCACAACAAGCTCAGGCAGGACCCGCGGGTGGTCGTGATGGAACGCACGAACGCACGGCACCTGAAACGAGGTGCATTGCCCGAGGAGGTCGACCTCGTCGTCATCGACGCGTCGTTCATCGGTCTCGAGAAGCTCCTCCCCGCGGCGCGCGCGATCCTGAGCGTCGACGGAGAGGTCGTGGCGCTCGTCAAACCGCAGTTTCAGGTAGGGCAAGACAAGGTCGGAAAGGGTGGCGTGGTCCGCGACCCTGAGCTTCGGCGTGAGGCGACCGCGACGGTAGCCGCCGACGCCGAGGGGTTGGGCTTCGCGCTCATCGCTCAAGAGGACTGCGTGATCACTGGCCCAAAGGGCAACCAGGAGACTTTCATTTGGCTTCGCCGGTCCGAGGCACACGCTCCACGAGCCCCGGCGCGACCACCATCCACCCCTGATTGACCTTGCTCTTGCGAACCTTGACCCACCAGAACTCCTCGCATGCGGCCGGGTCTTCCTCGCTCAACCCTTCGAATGCGTCGTCGAGCGTGCAGGGAGTCCAGCCTGGGCCTTCGTCCGTACCTATCATGCACGCACCACGAGAGTTGTAGAACAAGAAACTCCCGACCTCGCCCTGCGCGGTGGCCAAGTACGTTCGCTCGACCTCGATGCCCTGGTCCCAGACCTTGCGCTTCGCGTACAGATCCCGTTTGGCCACGAGCCGTCGGGGCCTCCTAATGAGTACCTTGCTGTCCTCCACGGGGATGAGCTCGCCTTCTTTCCAAGTCACGGTGGCGGTGACGAAGGCGGCGTGCGTCGGGTTCAGCTTGAGCTGCATTTTCCGGTACTTGCTGCCCCAGCGAAGATCTTTGAGGTCCGCCGGGTAGGGCCAACTGTGTTGGGCTACCGCACTGGCTTTCACGTCGTGGTCGCAGCCTCGGCCGCTTGGTGCCGACTGAGCGGTCGAGCTCGGTGGCGTGGAGTCGCTTTTGTTGCAGCCGCCCGCAATGGCGAGCGCGGCGATCACGACGGCGGCGGGGATGAGAGGCGTGTGCATGGTTGAAATCTGGTTCCCGGGGGTGGATTCGAACCACCATTCACAGGTCCAAAGCCTGTTGTCCTGCCCTTAGACGACCCGGGAGCGATTCTCCTCATAACACGCATGCGCGCCCCCTCAAGGGTCGGCCGTTCGGGCTTGCAGCCGAGGCGCCAATAGTGCGATACCGAGCCAGTCCAACGATTGGGGAGCGTCTCGGTGAGCACAAAACAGAATCAATCGGACTGGCTGCTCTGGCTCTCGGAGCACGGCGTCCGCATCCTGATCCTGCTTGCCATCGCGTTCATGGCGTTCGTGTACACCCGCAGTCGATCGAACACCGAGGAGCGACTCCACGCGATTGAGGACACGGTCCAGTATGGGCCCCCGCGGTCCTATACTCCGCCCAATCTCGATGCCTACGCTGCTGTCGACGTCGCCGTGACCTCGCTCCCGGTTCACCAGGCCGCCTACGTTCCCGTCTATTCCCACATCTACTACGACGGCGGTCGGCCGTACCTCCTCGAGGCGACTTTGAGCATCCGCAACGTGGATCCCAAGCAGCCCGTGTATGTGAGCGCGGTGGAATACTATGACACCGACGGGAAACTCTCGAAGACGCAAGTCGACCAATTGATCAAACTCGATCCGCTCCAAACCATCGATTTTCTAGTAGAGCGCCATGACGTTGCCGGGGGCTCCGGCGCAAACTTCATCGTCGAGTGGCACGCCGGCACAAAAGGCACCCACGCACCACTGATCGAGGCCGTGATGGTGGGTCGCTCAGGGACCAATGCCATCTCGTTCGTCCGCAAGAGCGAGCCTCTGCCAGAGTGGGTGGCCGACTAGTCGTGACGATTCAGTCCGCGATGCGCGCAGGCGGGGGCAGGTAAAGAGGGTCCAAGGCTTCGGGCTTGGGTAGGTACATTCGAAACTGCAGCGAGAAAGGGCCGTCCGGAGCGGGAAGCCAGTTGCTTTGCTTCTTCGCGCCCGGCGACGCGTGCTGGATGTAGATGATCAAAGAGCCGTCTTTGCCGTACCTGAGCTTGCTTCGGTCACCGATCGAGTAGCGCTTGATCGGGTTGGCGACCATCAGCTGATCGGGGAGGCTGTACATCGTCATCGACCAAAACGCGTCCACCTGCGGCATCTCACCCTTTTCGAAGCGCATCACGTAGTCATGCTTGGAGGCATCGAGTCGGTCGCCCTCTGTGTCACCGTTTCCGATGGGATAATATGCTTCGACCGCGTCGTTGCCATAGAGTCCGATCATCGCCGCGACGGCGCGGACGAGGTACTTGGTCCGCATCGCCTCGCCAGGCCCGAAGAGACCGACTATTCCCTCCCAGCCGTGTTCGGCGCGCCCCGTCACGCCCTGCAGCTCGTTCGAGTTCATCGTCGCTCTACTCAGCGCGACTATCCCTTGACCGACGCCCGTATCGATCGCGACCCGTAGCTCTGGGCTGAACGTGAGCGAAGCGGAGAGCGCGCCCGGCTGGATGCCGATGCGGGCGAACCGATTCATGAGCTTCTGCTCCTCGGGCACGATCGCCACCTGGGTTAGCAAGAAGTTCAGGAGGTCGATGAACCCTGCTGACTCGGCCTTGTCGGCGCTATATGCGGGAAACGTGATCCCCGGAGCGGCTGGGACGCGGGAGCGCCCGAGAAACACGTTCATGGGGGTCAGGCGGTACTTCTTCTGAAGTTCGACGACCGCGGCGACATCGTCCGGCCCGCCGACCTCCGTCCTGATGATGCAGTAGACGAAGTTGCTCTCACTCTTGAAGACGTCTCCGGTATCGCCTGGCTTCGCACCCTCCCACTCGGGTCCGGCGACGACGTAGCTGCCGGCTTCTCCACCCGTTGCGCGAGTGCCGAGGTACGCGAAGTTGTGCGTGAACATATCGACGAGTTGCACCGAGTAGTAGCGATCTTTCACCTCGGGCACCGTGATCACCATCGGCTGCGCGCGCAGGTCCAGCCAGCCCATGGTGTACATCGTGTCGTTGTTAGGCCGAACGACGTCCTTGAACTCGGGTCCAAGCAGCTCCGTCTTGGGGACGAGTTCGTTGAACGGAGCCATGTACCCTGACGCCGCCCTGTTGACGACTTGGACGTACATCGTCCGATAGTTCTCCATCATCGGGAACGCATAGATGTACGCCTCCTCGGCAATGGCGCTGGCCTCCTCGGCCGTCGCGGCCTCGGCGGCGGTCTGCGAACCGGGAGCCGTCCCGTCCTTGGCGCATGCCGACATCAGTGAGAACCCAACAATCGCTATCAAGAGTCTCCGACGCTTCATCCGCTGCCCCCTATCAATCTCTTGCGAAAATATAGCTTGGCCACGGGGAACGCCAGTGCGAAAACGACGAACATGCAGACCGCCACCGTGATCAACACTCGAGGGTCGTCTCGGAAGTTTGCGGTTGCAATCGTGGCCGCCGCGCCGATGTTGCGCGCGGTCGTGATGAGGCCGAGGGTGACGCGACCCTTCTCCCCGCCAGGGCCGAGCAGATAGCCGATGCCAAAGGCGAGTACGGTCAGCACGATGGCGGACGTGACCGTGCCGGTCCCCACGGTCGCGCCTAGCGCTTCCCAATGAAGCGCCACAGCGAGGACGAGAAAGACTGCGGCCGAGAGGCCAACGATCATGTTGGATGGTCCGTGCAGCTTGGCTGCCGCCCCCTCGCTGTACCGCCGGACACTCAACCCGATGACGAGGGGCACGAACATCTGCAGCAGCAGCGGCTTCGCGATCTCCCAAATTCCGATCTCCGTGCCGGGTACCAGGAAGGGCAGGACGACCGGCATGTAGAGGATGGTCAGCACTGTGAGCAACATCGTGGCGGCAATCGAGTTCGGGATGTCGCCGGCCCCCACTGCAACGAGCTTCGGGGTGTACGGGGCGCCCGCCGCAAAACCATAGAGCAGGATCCCAATCATGTAGGGGCGCTCGAGCGGGAAGACGATGGCCATCCCGTAGACGACGAGGGGAACCAGTACGATGTTGGCGATTAGCGCGCGGGCCACCACACGCGCGTTCTTCATGGGCCTGAGCACCTGCTCGAAGGTCACCTCGAGTCCTGCGTTGAACAGGACGCCGGCAATGAAGACGGCGATCGCAACGTTCATCACAACTTCGAGGATCTCGAGCATCGACCGACCGGAGCCTTGTTACACCAGCGCCCGGGTTGGCGCTAGAACGAAGAGTCGGGCTCCTCGAGGAACTTGGTTTCTTCCGGGGTGCTCGCCCGCCCCAAGGTTTCGTTCCGATGTGGATACCGGCCGAACCGCTCGACGATCGCCCGGTGGCTTTCGACGGAGCCGAGGTACCTCCTTGCGTCCGCGTCGAGCGATTCGGGACAATCGTCGATCAGACGGTTGAAGAGCTCGATGCATTGGCGGTGGTCGGCGATGTTTTCGCTGTGTGCCAGAGGCAGATAGAAGAAGAGGAGCTCGTCGAATTCAAGCTCGGCATCGAAGCCCGCGTCGAGGCCCTCGCGGCACACCTCGCGGGAGAGCTCGTCGGCGGCGAACATGCTGGGTGTTCCGCGAAACATGTTTCGAGAGAACTGGTCGAGCACGATGATGGTTGCCAGGGTTCCTCGTGCCGTGTTCCGCCACGCGTCTCGCTCGCCGGCGACGATCGCCTCGTAGTCACCCACAAACTCGGACCCGATCGCTTCGTCGAACGCGTCGGACTTGGTCCACCAGCGCTGCCGGTGCTCGGGACTCGAACAGCCGAGCTCGTTGAGCTCGCCAAACCAGAAGTCGAGAATATCCTCGATGGGGTCACTCATCTCGTTCATCTCCTTGCAGAGTCGCGATAGCGTCCAAGAACACTCTGGCCTTTAGTTCTGTTTCAGCAACCTCGCGATCCGGGTTGCTGGCTTCCACGATACCGCCGCCCGCCCAGTAGCAGACGCGGCCCCGGGAGACCGTCGCGGTGCGAATCGCAACGGCGAGCGAGAGCCCGCCGTCGTGGTCGATGAACCCCAGCGCACCGCAGTAGACGCCTCGCGGATGCTGTTCGAGCTCCTCGATGATCTCGAGCGCCCGAACCTTTGGTGCACCCGTGACGCTTCCCGGCGGAAACGTCGCCTCTAGAATTGCTTCGAGCGAGACTTCGGGTCGCGTGACACAGCTGACGGTGCTTACGAGGTGGTAGAGGCCCGTGAACGGCTCCACGATCAGCGGCGCTTCGACTTTCACCGTGCCGACCTCCGCGACGCGACCGAGGTCGTTCCGCATCAGGTCGACGACCATCGAATGCTCGGCCTGTTCCTTGGGATCGGCGCGCAGGCGTTGCGATGCGCCGTCGTCGGTTGCCTCGCGGCGGATCGTCCCCTTGATTGGGCGCGTGACGAGGGTTTTGCTCTGCGCATCCCAGTGGATGAACCGCTCCATGGTGCAGGCCAGAACCGCGTGGTCGCCACCGTCGAGGAACATGCCGAGCGGGACGCGGCTGGCCACCCGCATCGCTTGCCAGAGCTCGAGCGCGTCACCGCTGAAAGCGCCGGACCAACGTCTTGCGACGTTGACTTCGTACACCTCGCCCATCCCAATGTAGTCGAGCGCCCGTTCGATCGCCTTGCGGTGGGTCGGCGCGTCGTCCACGTCGAGCGCCCCAATGCAAGGGTGCAGCGGTTCGCGTTCCGGCAATGCGTCCAGGCGATCGCGAAAGGCGGCGGCCGCGCTTTTGTCATCGCCGACGACCCAGGCTTGTCCATCTCCGTGATCGATCGCCAACAATGCCGGATAGCGCCGGAACAACAGGACCGGATCGGCGTCGCGCTCGAACCGCGGCCTGCCCCGAACCGGAGACGACCAAAACGCATCGTATGCGATGTAGCCAATCCAGGCAGGCACCTCACTCGGCCTCGGTCCCTCGGAGTTCACGGCCTCGGCACGCCGGCTGACGCCACCAAGCTTGGCGAACGGCGATTCGACTCCAAACTCGACTCGTATCTCTTCGGACGGCCAAGCTGCGAGGTACGAATAGCGTCCGTCTCTCGACTCGCTTCGATTCGAGTCGAGCCAGGCGAACCCGGGCTCCGCGCTCAGACGTCGTGCGACGGCAAGCTCATCGATCGAAGCGACGCGTTCGGCCCACACGGAGCTTCTCTACTTGCTCGCCCGCCACCGGTAAAGCAACCTCCCGCGGTGCTTCGGCGAACGGTCTTGCTTGGACTACTGTGCATTGCGGCCTTTGCTTGCAAAGAGTCTACGTCGCGCTTCGTGTTCGAGGCGAGCATCGTCGACGGCCAGAACGGCAACCCCGCTGCCGGCACCGACGCCACCGTCCTCCGGATCGGCATCGAGGAGAGCGAGCTGCCGGTCGAAGAGTACGAATACCCCATCACCGACGGCGAATTCGAGGCTCTCCTCGAGTTCAAGGCGTTTACCAGGCCGACTCGCATCCGGGTTCAGATCGAGGGCGAGACGACCGAGCTCCTGACGGCGCCCCCGGTGTTCGTGCCCTCGGCGAGCAGAGGCTTCCTCAGAGTCGTGACGGCGGCGCCTTCTTCGTGCGAGCGCGTGACATTCGACCTCCTCGAAGCACCGCGTGCCTTCTTCGGCATGGTGCCGTCCGGCACATTCGCCCTCATCGCTGGCGGCACGACGGCGTCCGACGAACAGCTGGAGTTCTTCGACGCGCTCGAGTGGGAATCTCGTTTGTTCATGGAGGATTTCGTGCTTTCGGATCTGGGCGAGACCCGCGCGGCCTCGATCGACGAAGCCGAAATTCTAGTCCTCCCGAGCAACGCCCCGCCCTTCATCTTCAACATGGTCGACGTCACTCAACGAATCACGCCGGTCCTGCTTCACAACGGAGCGGGCCCGCGGTCTGCGCTCGTGTCGGTCCCCGGGGTCGGAGCGATGGTTATCGGCGGGGAGCTCGCAGGCGAAGCTCAATCGGCCGTGTCGCTCGTCGAGCCGGAGGGACAGGTGACTTCGTTGGAGCTGAGCGCGCCGCGTTCCGGCCCAGCGGCAACCGCGCTTGGGAGCGACGTCCTGGTGGTCGGTGGCGATCCAGAAGGCACCGCGGAAGTGTTGATCACCGCCGAAGCCTTGATGGGCGGCGACGCCACGGGTCATCCGATCGATGGGGTGATGGACGGGGTCCGCGAAGCCGCGCTCCTCGTGGGTGACGGTGAGAGCCGCGCGCTGTGGATCGGAGGCACCGACGCTACCGACACCCTTCGGCAAGACACTGTTCGCTTCGACGACTGTCCGGGCAGTTGCGTGTCGGCCGCGGGCCCTCCGTGGCCGACCGTGCGCTTGGCTGCCCTTCAGCCCACACAAAGCGCACTCCTCATCGGCGGCGACGGCTCGAGCCTGGTGGAGGAAGTTCGCTGGAATGGGACGGATGTCGAGATCCAGCCCGTTTTACAGCTCGAGGTTCCGAGGGCCGGGGCAGGCGGCATCGTCCTCGAGAGCGGCGCGTTCATCGTTGCAGGAGGCGACGACGGCGTGAGCATTCGGGACGATTTCGAGTTCTGCGTTCCCGCCGCGCTCGAACCGCTATAGAAGGGTGGGGCGGCCGCGCCCGAACCTGATATCCTCGGAATTCCCGGGCAAATGTTACGCAAGCTGGAGAAGTACGAGGTCCTCGACGAGATCGGGCACGGTGGAATGGCTACGGTCTACCGCGCGCGCGATAGCTCACTCGACCGGTTCGTCGCGCTGAAGGTGCTGCACCCGCACCTGCAGCGAACGACCGAAGCTCGCGCCCGGTTCACTCGAGAAGCGAAGAGCGTGGCCAAGCTCCGGCATCCTCACATCCTCGAGATCTACGACTACAGCGGCGAGGCGTCTGATGAGACGTACATCGCCGCCGAGCTTCTAACCGGACCGACGCTCAAGGATTTCATCGTCGAGCACAAAGAGGTGCCTCCCGAGATCGCCGCCTGCATCTCGCTTCAGCTGGCAGAGGCCCTTGGCGAGGCGCACGCCAAAGGCATCATCCATCGTGACGTCAAACCGGAGAACGCCCTCATTCACGAAGATCGTTGTGTGAAGCTCACCGACTTTGGTATCGCGCACATGGTCGACACGCATACGTTCACCGCCACCGGCCAGATCCTGGGGTCTCCCGGTCACATGGCGCCGGAGCAAGTCGAGGGGGGAACCAGCGACGCTCGGAGCGATGTTTTTTCCTTGGGGACGGTGCTCTACTTCTGCGCGACCGGTCGCCTGCCCTTCGTTGGCCGCAACCCACACCATCTACTCAAGCTTCTCCTCGGAGGCGAGTACCCAGACCCGCTGCGGCTGCGTCCGGCGATTGGCGAAGACCTCGCGGGAATCATAAACAAGGCGCTCGCTCGGGCTCCCAGTGATCGGTATCAAAGCGCAGGCGCGATGGCCGATGAGTTGCGTCGCTTTCTCGTTGAGATGGGGATCGACCACCCGAACGAGGTGCTCGCCCGTTATCTCGCTGACCCCGCCGTGGTGACGCAGGAGCTCCATCAGCAGTCCCTCGACCGGCTTCTCGAAATAGGTGCATCGGCCTCGAGAACCGGCGACGTTCCGAAGGCGCAGGCCGCTTTGAGCAGAGCGCTTGCACTCGATGACGGGAATGAGCGCGCGCTCAAGCTGCTCGGCTCACTCGGCCGTCGGCGTCGCCGCAAGACGTTGATCGCCGCTGCCCTGCCGGCTTTGGTGCTGGCGTTCGTCGGCCTCGGTTACGTCGCCTGGCTCCGGGGTGAAGCCGTCACTCCCCCCGCCGATCCGAGCGGCGAGGACGCCGAAGCACAGGTCGACGGACCCAACGTTCCGGGTGGGGGGGAACCTTCCGGTGCTCTGCCCGATGCCCCCTCCGAACCAGGTGCCGCCAAACAGCCGGCCGCCGGGGACAATACGAGCAAGAAGCTCTCGCCCAATGGCAAACGCTGGGTGGTGTTCAAGCCGACGCCCTCGAACGTGTCGATCAGCGTGGACGGCAGCCCATTCAAACCGTACGGACCCGACTTCCGCCGGGTTCGTCTCAAAGTGGGCAATCACACCTTTCGTTTCGTCGGCGCCGAGGGTTGCTGTGCGGAGCGCGTCATTCGGAGGCGTGTCTCGCCCGGCACGCGCGACTTCGAATTGACCGTAAAGCTCCGCTACAAGCCTGCGAGCTTGTATCTCAAGGGCCCTACGCCAGCCGACGCCAACGTTCGGATCACCCTTTCTGGCAACCGCAGGGTCTCGGGGCGGATTCGGGAGATCCTCCGGATCCCGATGAGCTCGTTGCAGGCATCTGCGCAGGTCCAGATCAGTGCGCCGGGCTATCGCACTTACAAGAGCGTGGTGAAGCTTCGCGCTGGCGGCGACCTCACCGAGCACGCCTTCAAGCTTGAGAGGGACGCGGAAACCCCGTAGAACCCGCCTAAGGTGATGCGGCGCACCGCGCTTTCCAGTTTGGTCTTCGTGCTGATGGCTGCGTTCGCGTTGCCAGTCGCGGCAGACGAGCTTTCGGATTTCGAGTCCGCGCGGCGTAATTACGACAAGCAGAACTACTCCAAGGCCGCCAAAGGCCTAGAATCATTGGTCGGTGGGGCGGTGCCTCGCGCCACGAACCCGGTGGTTCGCCTCGAGGCCCGCAAGTACCTCGGCGCGACCTACCTCTTCCTGGGGAAGGACGAGGCCGCTCGCGAGCAGTTTCGTCTCCTGCTCGAAGAAGACTCGGACTACGACATCGATCCAGTCGCGTTTCCGGAAGCGGTTGTAAGGACCTTCCAGGAGGTGAAGCGCGACACCTCCGAGGACCGCGCGCGCAAAGAAGCGCTCGAAGCGGCGCGCCTGCAGCGGGAGCGCTCCGACGAGATCGAAGGGCTGGTCCGCCAGCAGCAACGAATCCAGGAACTCGAAGAGCTCGCCTCCGTGGAGACGGTGGAGAAGGTGAACTCGCGGTGGATCGCGGCGCTTCCCTTCGGTATCGGCCAGTTCCAAAACCAAGATCGCAAGCTCGGCATCATGTTTGCCGTGACCGAGAGCGCCCTGTTGGTTGCTTCCATCGCGACCTTCATTGGTCACAACTCGCTTCGTGACGAGAACCCGGCCCCCGAAGAGCTCGATCGCGCGCGGCGTGTCGAGCGCGCGCTCCGCATCGGCAACTGGGTGAGTGTAGGCTCGTTCCTCAGCTTCGCGGTCGCGGGGATCATCGAAGCGGAGGTCCGCTTTAAGCCCGTAATTCGCAGCACCAGAGAGCGTGATCTATCCGATGACAAGCCCCGGCCGCAGTCCCAGGGGCCTCAGCTTCGACTCGAGCTGGGCCTCACGGGCGGCAAGATGCGACTCGATTTCTAACCTTGGAGCAACCAAGGGGTCGACTTCACCCGCGGCGAATCCCAGTTCCATTACCTGGTCGGCGGCTCCCGCCACAACAGCCTGTTTTCCGGGGTTCAGCTCGATCAGGAGGAGCGGATCATCTATGGTAACCCGTTCGGAAAACTCCGCATCGACCTCAACTGAAAACATAGTGATTGCAAGACGTTACGACCTAGCATCAATTCGCTGAACACTTCGCTTGACAGCGGGACTTTCGCGCCTATCCTTCGCTCCCTTCGACGCGTGGGAAGTCGCGCGCCTTCGAGGAATTGCTCGCATTTTCGGATAGTTATGCCAACGATCAACCAGCTCGTCCGCAAGGGACGGAAAAAGATCAAATCGAAAACCGACTCGCCGGCGCTCCAGCAGTGCCCGCAGAAGCGAGGGGTGTGCGTTCGCGTCTACACCACCACGCCGAAGAAGCCGAACTCCGCGCTCCGCAAGGTCGCTCGTGTTCGTCTCTCCAATGGTATCGAGGCGACGACCTACATTCCCGGTGAGGGACACAATCTTCAGGAGCACTCCGTGGTGCTCATTCGCGGCGGCCGTGTGAAGGATCTTCCCGGCGTCCGCTATCACGTCGTTCGCGGCACGCTCGACGCCACTGGCGCAGCGGGTCCGTCCAACACCAACAAAGCAAACCGCGTCAACAAGCGGTCAAAGTACGGCGTCAAGCGCCCCAAGAACTAAGTAAGACTGAGCAATGAGTCGTCGAGTAAGCGCACCCAAGAGGCAAATCATCCCGGACGCCAAGTACGGCGACCAACTCGTGGCGAAGTTCGTCAACTCGCTCATGCTCGGCGGCAAGCGATCGACTGCCGAGAAGTGCCTGTACGGCGCCTTCGAGATCATCGAGGAGCGCTCCAAAGAAGAGCCGCTCGACGTGTTCAAGAAGGCCCTCGAGTCGGTCAAGCCCCGCGTCGAGGTCAAGAGTCGCCGTGTCGGTGGCGCCACATACCAGGTTCCCGTCGAGGTTCGCTCGGAGCGCCGCAACGCGCTCGCGATGCGCTGGTTGGTTCAGTACTCCCGCGCGCGTGGCGAAAAGTCCATGCAGGAGCGTCTTGCAGGAGAGCTCATGGAGGCGGCGCAGGGCCGCGGCAACGCCGTGAAAAAGCGGGAAGACACGCACAAGATGGCGGACGCGAACAAGGCGTTTGCCCACTATCGTTGGTAAGATTTTTTCGGGTAGGAATTTTTGGCGTTTGGGAAGGTCTACGGAAACCCCTCGGACAAGGAGCAGCAGCTGAACTCATGACATCGCGTACATAGAGAGAGTCACCGGGAAGACCGCGACGAACCCGTCGCAACCGATGTGCCTCTCGAAACCCTCTCTGAGTTGAAGAAGCCCGAGGGTGGCTTCTGGGTCGGAGGGGGTTTTGTATGTAAAGCGCCATAGTCAGACGAGACCAGCTCATAGAATCCAATGGCCAGGAAGTACCCACTCGAGAAGACCCGCAACATCGGCATCATGGCCCATATCGATGCGGGCAAGACGACGACGACCGAGCGCATCCTTTACTACACCGGCGTCAACTACAAGATCGGCGAGGTGCACGACGGCGCTGCGACCATGGACTACATGGAGCAGGAGCAGGAACGCGGCATCACGATCACGTCCGCCGCGACGACGTGTTTTTGGAGCCCTGGTTCTGGACCGTTCGACGACGACCAGTTCCGCATCAACATCATCGACACACCTGGGCATGTGGACTTCACCATCGAGGTCGAGCGCTCGCTCCGTGTCCTCGACGGCGCCGTAGCTGTGTTCGACGGCAAAGAAGGCGTCGAGCCTCAGTCCGAGACGGTGTGGCGACAGGCCGACCGCTACGGCGTTCCGCGGATCTGCTTCATCAACAAGATGGACAAGGCCGGCGCTGATTTTCCAGCCGCATTTCAGTCGATCAAGGATCGCCTCGACGCGCCCGCAATCGCTGTGCAGTTGCCGCTTGGCCAAGAGGCGGAGCTCGAGGGCATCATCGACCTGGTCGCGATGAAGGCGTATCGCTTCAAGGACGACGATCTCGGCGCGGAATGGGTCGTCGAGGAGATTCCTGAGGAATTCCGGGCCCAAGCGGACGAGGCGCGTGCCGTGCTCGTCGAAGCTGCCTCGGAGGTCGATGACGCGCTGATGGAGCGCTACCTCGAGGGTGACACCGACTTCACCGATCACGAGCTCCTCCGGGCGATTCGCACGGGTTGCCTAGAACAGACCATTGTTCCGGTCCTCACCGGTTCTGCCTTCAAGAACAAAGGCGTTCAGCAGTTGTTGGACGCCGTCGTCAATTTCCTCCCTTCGCCGCTCGAGGTTCCCGCGATTCAGGGCGTAGACCCCGACGACCCCGAAAAGACGATAGAGCGCGAGGCCTCCGACGAGGAGCCATTCAGCGCCCTGGCCTTCAAGATCATCAACGACCCGTTCGTAGGGCAGCTGACCTTCTTTCGGGTGTACTCAGGCGTTCTCGAGGCGGGCTCCGGCGTCCTCAACTCGACCAAGGGCAAGAAAGAGCGCGTCGGCCGCATCCTTCAGATGCACGCGAACAATCGCGAAGAGCTCAAAGAGATCCGGGCTGGCAACATCGCGGCGGCGGTGGGCCTCAAGACCGCCACCACCGGTGACACGCTTTGCTCGGAAAAGGCGCCGATCATCCTCGAGCGGATGGACTTCCCGGAGCCAGTCATTTCGGTCGCGATCGAGCCGAGGACCAAGGCGGACCAGGACAAACTCGGTGTGGGCCTGATGAAGCTTTCTGCTGAGGACCCGAGTTTTCGAGCCCATACCGACGAAGAGTCGGGCCAGACGATCATCAGCGGCATGGGCGAGCTCCATCTGGAGATCATCGTCGACCGGCTGAAGCGCGAATTCACTGTAGATTCCAACGTGGGCGCGCCTCAGGTCGCGTATCGCGAGACGATCACGAAGGAAGTCGACTCCGAGGGCCGTTACGTCAAGCAAAGTGGCGGTCGCGGCATGTTCGGCCACGTCTGGGTCAAGCTCGAGCCACTCGAAGCGGGTAGCGGCTTCGAGTTCGAGAACAAGATCGTGGGCGGTGCCGTCCCCAAAGAATTCATTCCCGCCGTGCAAAAGGGCATCAAAGATGCCATGACCCGCGGCGTCATGGCCGGTTACCCCGTTATCGATGTCAAAGCCACGCTGTTCGACGGCTCGTATCACGACGTCGACTCCAGCCAGGCTTCGTTCGAAGTGGCCGGCTCACTGGCGTTTCAGGAAGGCGCGAAGCGAGCAGGCATTCAACTGCTCGAGCCCGCCATGGATGTCGAAGTCCGCGTCCCCGAAGACTACATGGGGGAGGTCATCGGCGACCTCAATTCGCGGCGTGGCAACGTGACGGGAATGGATGCTGTGGGTGGCTTGCAAGTGATTCGTGCATTTGTCCCGCTCGCGAACATGTTTGGTTACGTCAACGACCTACGCTCCAAGACTCAGGGGCGTGCGGTGTACACGATGCAGTTCAAGGAGTATCAGGCGGTGCCGCAGGGCGTCGCTGATGAAATCGTCGCAAAGGCGAAGGGCGGTTGAGGAGCTAACGATGGGTAAAGAAAAGTTTGTTCGAGACAAGCCACACATGAACGTCGGCACGATTGGTCACATCGACCACGGCAAGACGACGCTCACAGCAGCGATCATGAAGGTGATGTCCGATAAGTATGGCGGCGAGGTCAAGAGCTACAAAGACATCGCTAAAGGCGGC
>CAXMRN010000170.1:0-6659 GCA_964195565.1 uncultured Polyangiaceae bacterium
GAGCGACCTAGTGCCCCCGAGCCTGAGCCTGAAGCCACGCCGACCCGGCCACCCCCACCGGTGCCCGGCGACGTCATTCCGGTTCCGGAGCCAGACCTAGATGGCGAGCCGCCTCACGAACCACCCGCCGAAGAGGCTCCTGAGCCCACGGGCGTGGACGGCGGTGGCTAGCGGCACTCCGATGATCGACTTCGTGAGAACGCCCGCCTCGCGCTTCCGGGGCATCCCCGACTATCCGTTCGAGCCGCAGTACTTCGAGGTCGATGGCCTGAGAATGCACTACGTCGACGAAGGGCCAAGGAGCGCCAGCCCGGTGCTCCTCCTTCACGGCGAACCGAGTTGGTCGTTCCTCTATCGGCACATGATCGCCAAACTGGTTGCCAAAGGCCATCGCACGATCGCGCCGGACCTGATTGGATTTGGCAAATCCGACAAGCCCACGAGGCAGGAAGACTATTCGGTTGCACGGCACGTCGGTTGGGTGGGTGCCTTGGTCGAGGCGCTCGACCTCGAGGACATCACGCTTTTCGGCCAGGACTGGGGGTCGACGATCGGGTTGAGACTAGCGTGTGAGAACGAACGCCGATTCAGCCGCATCGTGATCGGCAACGGCCTGTTGGCTGGGGAAAACGGGGTCGAAACGAAACGCTTGATCATTCGCGTGTGGCAGGCGTTTACGCGTTGGAGCCCGTGGATCCCAGTGGGTCAAATCGTAAGCCGCTCGTCGGGCCGCGCACTCACCACGGCTGAGGTTCGGGCGTACGACGCACCGTTCCCATCCCGCGACCACCTCGCAGGGGTACGTGTCTTCCCGCAACTCATCCCGATGTCTTCTGCTGACCCTGCCACCGCACAGAACGCCGCCGCTTGGGAGGTCCTCGAACGGTGGGGCAAGCCGTTCCTCACCATCTACAGCAATGGAGATCCCGTGCTTGGCGACATGGACGCACTCTTTCAGGCGCGCGTTCCGGGCGCGATGGGTCAACCCCACGCCCGCGTCGAAGGAGGGCACTTCTTACAAGAGGCTGCGGCCCCGGAGCTCGCACGGCGGATCCACGAGCTGATCGTTACAGATGGCACGCCCTTCTAAGCCGCGACACTTGTTTGCGTCCCAGCTGGTATCGCGGATAATTGCGGGATGGGGGAAGGTTTGAGGATCAGTGGGCCGCCCGTTGGGGTGGGCCTGACGTTCGACGTGTCGATGTGGCCGCTCGCGGTGATCACCATGCCACCGGTGACGACCCCGGACGACATCGTGTACATGCAGCGCTGCTATGAGCATGTCTTCGCGGCGCCGGTGCGCCACGCGTTGCTCGTCGACACGACCTCGATCGTCAGAGTGCCGGACGCCACCCTGCGGCGGCAGATGAAGGCGTTCGAAGACAGCAGGCGCCCAATCATCAGCCAGAAGAACATCGGCAGCGCGATCATCATCCAGAACACGATCGTGCGTGGCGCCTACACAGCGCTGCGCTGGATTTCGCCGCAGCCAGCACCGAACAAGGCATTCCCGACCGTCCAGTCCGCCGCGCGATGGTGTGTACAGGGCATCGAAGAAGACGGACAGATCGTGCCCGTCGCTGCATACGCCCTGGCGGGACTCGCAAGAAGCGCAGCCACGGGCTAGCGCGTTCGCAGGCCGCCGATCCAGGTCGAGGACATTACGTACCTGCAACAGTCATACGAGCATGTCTGAGACCGGCTGAGCGACATCAGTTAGGTGTCGAGGCCATCTGAAGGCGGAGCACACCGCCGGTCGCAATCGCTGCGTGCGACAGCGCAGACGTGGACAAGGGCTGTCCGTCAAGGCTTGCCTCGCTGATGAAGACGTTTTGCGCGTCGTTGCCAACAGCCTCGATCACGAACGTCTCGCCGGCATGATGCGCCTCGCTGAGGTGAATCGTGATGCGCTCGAACAAAGGGCTGCCGAGGCGATACTCAGGGAGACCGGGAGTCAGGGGGTAGAAGCCCATCGCCGAGAAAACGAACCAAGCGCTCAGCGCCCCGGCGTCATCGTTGCCGGGCAGGCCGTCCGCTCCGGTGTCGAAGTACCGCTCCATGGCGGACCGGACCTCGAACTGCGTCCGGTGCGCCTCGCCATCAACGAATGTGAACAGGTACGGATACCCCATGTCGGGCTCGTTCCACATCACGAATCGATCGGTATCAAACACCCATTGCAGTCGTTCGAGGAACGAGGGCTCCCCGTGAAGCGCGATCAAGCCAGGCATGTCGTGCGGGACGAAAAAGGCGTAGTGCCATGCGGTCCCCTCGACGTAGCCCGGCCCACCTAGACGCAGGGGAAACGAACCCTCGATCGCATCCGGATCAAACGGCTCGAGGAACGAACCGTCTCGGTTCTTCGGTCGGAGGGTCCCGGTTTCCGCGTCGTAGAACTCTGCGTAGGACGACGCGCGCTGGAGGAGCGGGTCCACGTCTTCTCCGCGGCCGAGCGCCCGCGCGAGCTCTGCAAGTGACCAGTCGGCAAGCGCGTACTCGAGCGTGGTCGACACCGGGCCCCATACCGTGTTCGCCACCTCCATCGGGACGAACCCGCCGCCGAGATAGTCGTCGCTTCCGGGTCGGTGCTGGGGGCTGTCGGCGGCGTCGCGCAGCACGGGGTAAACCAACTCTGCATCGAAGTCGGTCAGACCCTTTGCGAGTGAATCGGCAAACACGATCGCCGCAGGATCGCCTACCATCATCTGCACTTCTTCGCCGAGGAGCTCCCATTTCGGCGGAACGTCCGCGCCGAGGAGCATGTCCTGCATCGATTGTAGGATCGCGAGCTGCGTCTCTGGATAGACGAGGGTCAGCAAGGGATGAAGCGTGCGGTACGTGTCCCACAAAGAGAACACGGTGTAGCGTGCCTCGTCGCCCGCTTGGCCAACTTCTCCGCGGGAGAACCTCGGGTACGACCCGCTGATGTCGTGCACGATGCTGGGATGGATCAGCGCGTGGTAGAGCGCCGTGTAGAAACGGGTTCGATCGGCCTGGTTCCCGCCGTCGACCTCAATACGGCCGAGGCGTTGTTGCCATGCGATCGCTGCGGCATCACGCGCTTCCTCGAAGCGAAGCTGTTCGGCGTCGAGATTCGCTCGCGCCTGCTCGGCGCTGACCCACGATAGCCCGACCCAGAGCGTGACGGGCTCGGTCGGGGCTGTCTCGTAGGTCCACGTTGCCATCCTCCCTCCGGGTAGGCCGGTGGGGTCGACGAAGCCGACAAGGTCCGCGGGGCGATCGACCCGGGCCACGAAGTGCAGTCGGTTCCCGTTGGATATCGCGCAGAACCCGCCGTATCCGGCCGACCCCACGATCTCATCGCTCGTCAGCGGTTCGGGAAACTCTGCTTCGTTGCGTTTCCAACTCACACCGCGAGCGGGGTCGACGACGATATGAGCCGGCTCCCCAGGAGGAAACCAGAAGCGAAAGACGCCGGTCCGTGGGGTCGCGGTCATCTCGGCGATCATGCCGCGCTCACCGAGTTCGACCGCGTAGTAGCCCGCGTGAGCGACCTCGTTGCGGTACGTGGTAACGTAATCGTCGACGCCCGACGGTGGAACTCCGGAAACCGGAGCAACAACCGGCAGCCCGAGGTCGGGACACCCTACGCCGCTCAAGTGCGTCACACCAAAGCCGCGCATCGTGGGCGCGCCGTATTGATACCCAGAGTTGACGAAGAGGCCGTCGACGGCGTCCGCGGCGGTCGTGAGGGTCGTATGCGGGCTCGGCGACGCCATCCCCCAAGGAACCATCGCGCCGGGAAACGTCTGCCCATCGGCCGCGGTTCCGATGAAAGGATTTACCTCCGCGGCAAGCGGTGCCTCTGAAGGAGGTGCGGGGACTTCATACCGAACACTGTTCGACTCGGTGCACGACACCAAGAATACGCATGCCGAGAGGTTCGCGATGCGATGCCACATTGGCGTTACGCCCGCGCGCTCCGTGGGGAGCTGAGCAGCATCGCGAGCCACGACCATTCTGTCGACTGTGCCGCGGTCATGCGCACGATGATGGTGAGTGGGACCGAAAGGAGCGCACCAATCGGACCGAGGACAAAGCCCCAGAAGACCATCGAGAGAACGACCACCGAGGGAGAGAGGTCGGTGGCCTGCCCCGCCCATCGAGGCTCGATCACGATCCCGATGAGCAGATTGATCAAGAAGTAGCCAATCGCCAACTCGAAAGACGGAAGCCATCCGAGGGTCAGCAAGCAGAGCGCGATCGCGGGGATCGAGGCGAGGATGCTGCCGATGCTCGGAATGTAATTGAGAATGAACGCGATCAGCCCGAACAACAAAGAATGCCCTAGGCCAACGACACTGGTCAGGCCAGCCACGAGAAAGCCGGTTGCCGCACTGGTCACCGTTTTGATCAACAGGTAGCGCTGCACATCGCGCGCTGCTGACTTGAGCGCTTGTACATCGAGCCTACCGAGCCGATCGGTCCCCTTGAGCTTCCTGCCGATCGAACCGCTTTCCACCACGAGAAACACGGTGATGAGCAGAACCAGCGAGCCCGCTGAGACGACGCTAAGCGCGAGCGTCAGGCCGGGAACCGTCAGTCCGCGCACCAGCTCGCTGGGGTCGAACTGCTCAACCGCAATCGCCGGAATCCCGAGCCCGAGGCCCCACAGCCACGAGGCGCTCTCAAACTGCAAGCGTTCGAAGTCCCCCCGATACTGGCTGAACGCCATCGCAAAATCGGTAGCCGCGCGCGTCGTGAGAAAACCAAGAGTTCCAACGACACCCACAGCCGCAAGACACGCAAGCGACACCGCCACCCAATGAGGAAGCCCCTTCTCGGTCAGATCGAGGATCTTCGAAAGGCTCATCGCAATCAGAGTCGCCAACAAGATCGGAATGACGATCGGCTGCCCAAGGTGCAACACCACCAAGAACACACCAAACGCAGCAACACGGACCATGCGCGCACGCTAGCACACCACCGGGGCACGGCGGAGCGCGACGCGGGGATCCATCTACGACAACGTGCGTGACCGTACGTAGACTTCTACGGAGGAGGACGGGTCGGGATGGGCAGCACAGCGATTGGGCGGGAGGCTAGTCGTGTAGCGTCTTATGGAGACGGCCGAGCGGGCCCCGATCGCGAGCACGCCCGTCGCGGCCCGTCCTCCGGTTGCGTAGTTACCACCTTTGCAAGCCGCCCCGTCCGCCGAAACCCCGCGTCGGGTTTCGTGCTGCCCCGGTTAACCGCTTTTGCCGAGCATTAGTTGGGAGAAGGAGGCGCCCGTGTGTTTCATCATTCCGATGATGTAGACGAGCCCGATGGTGCCGTCGAAGGCGCAGATTCCGTATTGCCAGGAGTCCGCGATCCCCTTCGGCACCATGTAGATGATGGCACCGACAGCCGTCAGACGAACGAAGCCCTGCCAAAAGATGATGGGAGCGCGCACCTTCATGTCTTGGGTGGACCACATCAATGCGGCGCCGGCGAATATCAGGAAGGCGCCCGCTGTCATCAGGGCGCCGAAGTGCGTGTCTTGCGGTTCGAGGATGGCGGCTGCCCACGTGGCGAGGCCGACCGGGATATCCAGAAACCCTGTAATCAGAACAAACTTCCTCAGCACGCTGCTCTCCTTCTGCACACCCCGACGAGTGGCGGGCGCGACTCTACGCGACCCGCCGGTACGTGTCACTCGCTTGCGTGGGACGCGAATGACCACTAGACGGAACAACCAGCGTGGCGGCGTCCTCCGAATTCGACCCGGATCAAGAACGCGGGCCAATCGCCTGGATGGCGAAGAACCCCGTCGCCTCCAACGTGTTGATGCTCGTCTTGATCCTGGGCGGCTTCGTGACCCTGATCGCCGGGATCAAGCAAGAGGTGTTCCCGGAAGTGGACTTGGACGTCGTGTTGGTCGACGTCGTGTACCCGGGAGCCAGCCCCGCCGAAGTGGAGCAAGCGATCGTCCTGGCGGTCGAAGAAGGGATCCGCGGAGTCGACGGAATCAGGGAGGTTCGATCGACGGCACGCGAGGGCTCCGCAACAGTCACTGCGGAGCTCGTCCTAGGCACCAAGCCAGGCCGAGCCCTGAACGACATCAAGAGCGCGGTCGACCGAATCACGTCTTTTCCAGAAGATGTGGAGCGAGCAACCGTCAGTATTCTGGCGCCCCGTCAACAGGCGATCTCGATCGTCCTCTACGGCGACGTGGACGAGGCCACGCTTCGCGCGGTTGCTGAAGAGAGCCGGCGAGAGCTGCTGCGCGATTCTAGGATCACCTACGTCGAGCTCACGGGAATCCGGCCGCTCGAGATCAGCATCGAGGTCCCGCAATCGAAGCTTCGGGAGCATCATCTGACGCTCGACGAGGTGGCGGCGCGAATCCGAGCCGCGTCGGTCGAGCTTCCAGGTGGCGTCGTGAAGACCCCCGGTGGCGAAGTCCTGCTTCGCACCACCGAGCGACGCGACCGCGGCACGGAGTTCGAAAACATCGTTCTGCTGAGCCCCCCCGATGGATCGCAGGTGCGCGTTCGCGACATCGCGACCGTGAAAGACGGGTTCCAGGAAAACGACCGCAAAGCCACCTTCAACGACAAGCGAGCGGCGATGGTCAACGTTTTTCGTGTCGGCGACGAGACGCCTCTGACCGTGGTCGCGGCAGCCAAAGAGCACGTGGCGGAGCTGCAGGCGAC
>CAXMRN010000171.1:0-5322 GCA_964195565.1 uncultured Polyangiaceae bacterium
GTCTTCATCGCGCGCTTGTCGTGACCACACGCGACGCAAAGCGTGGCGATCACTGAGCCGACGAGAAGCGTCCGAATCACGACCATTCACGATATGCTACCCGTGTTACCGCGATGGGTCCATCCATGTCTGTCGACAGAGGGCACCTCATGCTTGCGATCGGGCTCTGGTTCGGCGCAGGGGTGCTGGGCGGTGTGAGGATGGTTCACGCGGACAGCCAAGACCCGGCCGCGCGGCTCGACTCGGACAGCGACGGCATTCCGGACACAGAAGAAGACCGCAACCACAACCAGCAGGTCGATCATGGAGAGACCGATCCGCACCAAGTGGACACGGATGGCGATGGTATGAGCGACGGAGACGAGGTACGCGTCGGCACCGAACAAAACTTCGAGTGGTTCCCCAACGCCTACCTCATCCGCTGGATGCCCCAAGTCCACTGGCAGGTTCACGCCCGCTTCCAAATCCAAGCCGGTTTCGGCCTTCGCCACCTAAACGGCGAAACCTCCCCAGAAGCCGCCACCCGCCTAATCGCCGAGTTCTAAGAAGGGGGCGGCTCCCGGTGTCTGCAATCGCCTCTAGCTCTCGTCGCTTTCCTCGCCAGGGGACACCGTCTGAGCATTGGATGCTGTCCCCGAGCGCTGCGTTTCACCGGTGCCCGACGTGTCGCCGGAGCCCTCGCGGTAGACGTGCACGTCTCGTTGCGGGAATGGGATGGAGATGCCGTCCGCGTCGAAGCGCCTCTTTACCTCCCGCGTCACGTCCCAGTACACGTCCCAATAGTCTTCGGTCTTGCTCCAGGGGCGAACGACGAAGTTGACCGAGGAATCTGCCAGCTCATGCAAGCGAACGACCGGCTCCGGGTCTGCGAGTACCTTCTCGTGACCCGCCAAAATCTCCTCGAGCACCTTCTCCGCTTTCGGAATGTCGTCCGAGTATCCAATGCCGAACTTCATGTCGACGCGCCGCGTGTCCTGATGCGTGACGTTGCGGATCACACCGCCCCAGATTTGTTTGTTGGGCACCACGAGCAGTTGATTGTCGAAGGTGAGGACCATCGTCGAGACGAGGTTCATCTCGTCTACCTTGCCCATGACCCCGCCCGCTTCGATCACGTCGCCGACGTCGAAGGGTCTGTAGACCAGGATCATCAAACCCGATGCGAAGTTCGAGAGCGTGTCCTGCAGCGCGAAACCCACGACGAAGCCTGCGATGCCGAGGCCGGCGAGCAGTGGGGCCACCTCGATGCCGAGCTGGGCGATCGCGATGATCAGGCCAAAGAGCATGATGAGCCTGCCCGTCATCTTGATGAAGAACTCTCGCGCGAGGCTCGAGATTTTGAGCTTCGACCGCGACAGGCCTCGGCGGACGACACCCCGCCCAACTCGCGCCGCGATCCAGAATGCGAAGAGGATCAGGACAAAGGTGAGAATCTGAAAGACCAGCGCCGCACCATTGCTTCGAAGCCAATCCGTCGCATTCGCAAACCACTGTTCCACGAGCCCCGCCGCAACTTCCTTGTTGAGGATGTCCTGCGAGATCTTCCCGGTGGCGCTGATGATCCCCTGCTTCAGTTGGGCGGTTTCGAGGCCGTACTCATCCATGAGCCGCACGTTGACGCGCTGACTTTCAGCCAGTGCATCCCGTTGCGCCTTGAAAGCAGCCAGTTCTTTCTGCGCCTCGACGTCCTCGGCCGACCCTGGCCGACTGGAGATATCATCGATCTCTGACTTGCTGTTCTGCAGCAGCCCAGCAACGATATCGGCGCGGACACCGAGGCGCTTCTTGGCAAACTCCGTATCCGCTGCGACATCGACGCCGAGGCTCGCTCGCTCATCGATATTGATATCGAGATACTCGATCAACCGGCTCGAACGCAGGATCACGTCCTCGAGCGACTTGCGCGCGTCCGCAACTTCCTCCGCGCTTCCCTTGCCGGCGACCTCGACGAGTTCCAGTGTTTGTTTGCCCAGCTCCAGGATCGTTGCGCGCATCGACTGCGCCTCTTGCTCGAGGATCTCGGTTGCCAGGGCACGCCCGTCTGCGACCCCGGCTCCGGCGTCCTTACCCTCGAGCACGAGCACCACGAGCTCCGATACCTCCCTGCGATACCGCGCGCGCCGGTCCGAGAGCTCCTTCTCCATCATGACGGCAGTGGAGCTGTCGTCGTGGCCCTCGATGTTCTGCGCCAGCTCTGCGAGCTCCGTTCTGCGCGTTCGCAGCGCCTCGTTGAGCTCCTGAACCTTCTGCTCGGCGGTCTTCTCTTCGTCGGTTCCGCCCGTTTGTGCGAATGCCGCCGATGAAGGCAGCGAAACCAGTGCCAAGACCATCGCGAAATTCGCGACGGGCTGAAGCCATGCGCGTCGTATTACGGCGTCCATATCCATATCCCCGTGAAACTCGAGTGCCCGGCCGAGGATTCGGCCCTGAAAGAGCGCTAGTGGTAGTCGAATCCGCCTAGCCTCTCAAGGCGGCCGGAACGTTGAACAACCGCAATCGGCGCGATAGAGTGGCCGCGACCGGGGAGGTCAGGATGATGAAGGTTGACTTGAGGTTTGCAGCACTATTGGTGGCCCTTTGGCTGCCAGCCACGTTGGCATCCGCACAATGGGATGCGTCGACGCAAGAGGGCACCTCCACAACAGCGACGACCGCGGCCGATCCGCCTCCAGCTCCTCCCGACCAGATGGTGTCGACCACTCCGCAGCCTGCGGTGGAGCAGCCTCAAGAGAACAAGGGCCTCGAGGTCGGCTTCACCTGGGGGCTCAGCATCGGCGTGCCGATCGTCCTGAACGTGCCGCGTGATGTCGTTCGACCGGGTGCAAACATCAACTTCTTTGGCGGTGCCGACTTCGGCTTCTTCGTCATCGGCGGGGATGCTGGTCTCCAGTGGAACCCGGTCGATACGAACAACCTCCCGACCGTAGTCAACGGTGGGCGACACCCACTGACGCGCATCTATCTTTCGCTTCCCGAGGTCCGGTTCCAGGTGCCCGATCTCAAAGTCGCCCTCCCGTACATCACGGGCTCCTTCGACATGAACTTCTGGAACTTTGCGGAGACCCAGGTTGGCTGCGGCTACTGGTACTGCAGCCAGTACTCGGTGTATCGCTTCACGCCGGGGTTCACTGGCAAGGCGGGTGTCGGCTTCAACGTGAAAGGCGGCGTCTACATCGACGCGGGCTTCCAATACTCGTTCACCGGCAAGGGTAATTTCTTCGACGAGACCGGTTGGTGGTTGGCGCCCTACGTCGGCGTTCTCGTCCGGCGGAGATAACGCTAGCTAGCGGCGCCCGCCGCCGCGACGTCCACCACCGCTGCTGCCGCTCCGGTTTCTACCCGAGCTCGACCCGCTTCGATTCGACGGCTGAGTCGATGGCTTGCTGCTCGGCTGCTGGGACGGCTTAGTGCTGGGCTGCTGAGAAGGCTTGCTGCTCGGCTGCTGAGACGGCTTAGTGCTGGGTTGCTGAGAGGGTTTCCCGCTCGGCTGCTGGGACGGCTTGGTGCTTGGCTGCTGTGAGGGCTTGCTGCCCGGCTTGGTGCCCGGTTGCTGCGACGGTTTGTTCCCCGGCTTGCTGCCCCCTCCATGTCCCGGGTTGTTCCCGTGGCTCGGATTGTTGTGATGCTGATAGTGGGCTTTGCGGTGCGTATTCGCGTGGTGGTAGCGCGCGTGGCGATACGCGGGCGCGCGGCCGTAGTGATGATGACGGTGATACCAATGGTAGTGGTAGTGAGGGTGCCAGACCGGATACAAGATCAGCGGCGCCACGTAGACGCCCGTATACACGTACACCGTCGTCGTCGATCCTTGCGGCTCGGGGTTCTTGTCGGACGCGGCCGGAGCGGCCTCTGCGTTTGAGGCTACGTCCGGACCGCCCGGCGCCGGCGTCACTCGATACACTACCGCGTTAGTTCCCTGCTTCGCCCATCCCGCGCCATGGGACACCCACTGCTTGCCGTTCCACTCCCAACGTGGGGGCACGAGGATCATGTCCTTGACCTTGTAGACCCACTCGCCGCTCTTCCATTCGAATTGCTCGCCGGTCCACGACCAATGGCCGGGGAGCCAATGGTACGATGTCTTCGCGAGCATCTCCGCCGTGGGCTGCAACTCCACGAGGTCCTCTGGCGTCTCGGGATGCGGGGGCCGTTCGTCGGTACCGTCGACGGGAGGCGCTTCGGCAGGCGGGGCGTCGTCGGGCGGAGGGGGCATGTCCTCCGGCATCTCGTCCGCTGAGCGAACCTCGCCTTCGCCTGAGGTTTCCTGCGCCGCGCCCCACGCGGGAACACCCAACGCCAGCGCGAGTAGTAGCCAGAGTCGCATAGTCGCTTCGACCGTAGCCGCGATCTGCTTATTCATCCATGGTGATGGTGATGAAGGCCCAGTTCTTCTTGGAGCCGCGGATCCGTGCACCCCAATCGGCCATCGTCATCTGCCAACCGTACTTCTTGTGGAGCGCTCGCGTGCCGGATTGCTTCTGTGCCTCGTCGTCCACGAGCTGCGCAGTCCCTTCATGCCAAGGACCCTTGAGCCCGCCGCGCACGTCGCACTCGGCAAGGCGGACCTTCGAGTTGCGGCGCAGGCGCTTGACCTTGTAGGAGTCGCCGTTCGTAAAGACGACGAGCTCCTTGCCGTCAGGAGCGGCCCAGACCGGGGTCTGGACCCCCGTCCCATTCTTCCGGAACGTTTCGAGATTCACATAGCGGGATTTCCCGAGAGCATCGAAGGCAGACATGGCCGGATCATAGTGCGGTTTGGCTCCCGCGCATGTCCTGCTAAAAGGCGTGGATTATGCTTAGCCGACAGACTCTTCCAACCTTCGTCCTTGCCGCCGCCATCGGGTGCGGTTCCACCAGCCAGAGCGGACCCGGCTACACACCGACGACCGACACATCGGACCTCTGCACCACGCCGCTCGCGCCAAACGAGCCGCTGTGCAGCACGGCATTTGGTGACACCGTCTGGTCCGGGTCTCACCGGGCGAGCTACGCGCAGGGCTCTTCGGCATTTGCTGGGCCGAGCGACGGCGAAGCCACTGCCGCCGAACACCTGGCCATTCCGAGTCCCGGCGTGCCAGTCGTCGTCTCGTTCACCGCCCCCTACGCGGACAGTGGCCGCGCACTCTGGTCCACCGTCACCGGCCTCGAGGCCGCGATCGCCAAGTACGATCACGAAAGCTTCGAGCTCATCGACTGGTACGTGCCGAGTGAGCGCGAGGAGGACCCGCCCACGTTCAGCCTCGGGCTGAGTGGCGCCTACACGGCCATCGACTCAGAGAACCGCTTCATCGTGGGCCGCACCCGTTTCGTCTCCTTCTTCGG
>CAXMRN010000172.1:0-14525 GCA_964195565.1 uncultured Polyangiaceae bacterium
CTTCGCGAGGTATGTGGCGGCGTCGCTGCTCATCCAACCCGCTTCAGCCAGTTGGTCCAGTGATTTTGCGCTTCGGATCCGCAGCTCGATCACGGGACCCTTCGCCACCAAGGGCGACTGCAGGATCGTCAACCGCGGGCCAAACGAGAGTCGTCCATGCAGAACCGGTTGCGTCTGGAGCGCTTGCCCGCTGCCGGCGGCGAGACGTCGCGCAATCCGTTGCAGTGCGCCCTCAGAAGAGAACTTCAACGATGTGGCTTCGAGGCCTTCGCCTCTGTCGACGAACACGTGCGAGGGGCCGTTCACGACCACGGTCCGCACCGATTCGTCCGATAGGACGTCATCGAGCGCACCCAAGCCGACTGCTTCGTGCAGTGCGATGTGTGCGACTTGGCGCATATCGACGTCGGCATTTACCGAGCCGTCGGTCTGCATCGTGAGAAACGTCTCGGCGATCGCTGCGCGCGCAGCGGACCAACGCTCCTGGTTCTTCATGGCGCTGGGGTCGACATTCTCGATGTCGATGCGTGCGGCAAGACGGCTCAACAGAGCGCTGAGCGGATCGGCCATGGGAATCGCGGTTTCGGTCTTTACAGGCAAGCGAGCCTCCCCAGTCTCCCGGCGTTCGATGCGCGGTGGAAGGCTTGTCCCTCGCACATCTCTTGCTCCCGGTGTTCTCGAGTCCGAGGCAACCGGGCGGCGCGTGCCGATCGAACGACGCGCCGGCATCGAGCTCTGCGCGGGCATTGAGCTTTTGACGGGCGTCGAGCTCTGGGGTGGCATCGTGCTCTGGTTTGGCGACGGCTGCTTGGCCGGCAGCGGCGGCGGCTCGGAGACGCCTGGCGTCGAGCTCACCCGCTTGGAGTCCTCTTTCGGAGGCTCGAGTGTGATGATGAAGTCAGCGATGTAGATCTTGTCGCCACGCTTGAGTGACTGCGGCGAGGTGATCTTTCGTCCGTTAACCCAGGTTCCATTCGTACTGTTGAGGTCGACCACGACCGCCTGTTCGCCCTTAAGAGTCAAACGCGCGTGCTGCTTGGACACGTTGCGTTTCGACAGGACGATGTCGTTGCCGTGGACGCGTCCAACGGTCAGCTCAGGCTTCGAAAAATCGAGCGTCCGCCGAACGCCCCCCTCGTCGGTGATCACAACCGCGTACATATCCCGGGCTCATTCAAGAGGGGTCGACGCCTCGCGTCAAGTGACTGCCAATTCTCGCCCTGCCGGCTGAGGCGGCGCCCCACGGCCTACCCAGGCTGCCGACGCCCACAAACCACTGAATTTATTATACTTTCGCCAACGTTAGCCGCTCCCGACCCCAAGAAGGGTTAAGAAAACAGGCAGGCTCGATGGGAATCCGTACCACCGGACGGGTCAACTGGGGTAGCTTACGCCGCATGCCGGGAGGGTTTCTGATCGTCGAGGACGAGCCAACATTGGCTCGCACCCTTGCTCGTACATTCGGGCGTCACGGACCGGTCGAGGTTGTGCACAGCATGGCTGCCGCGCGGGACCAACTCGAGAACCACGCCGAGTGGACCGGGGTCATCTTGGACCTGATCCTCCCGGATGGATACGGCTTGGACCTGCTGGCCGAGATCCGAGAAAGCCACGGTGCGTTGCCGGTGCTGGTCCTCACCGGCGAGCTCAATCGTGATGTAGTCAACAAAGTTCAGACGATGCGCGGCGAGTACGTCTGCAAGCCTGCGTCCGCAGACAACCTCAACCCGTTCATCCAGCGCGCGCTTGCCCAGGAACGCGTGGACGACGCCGCGATCGGTCAACGCATCGAGCACTTGGCGCGGCAGCTGAAGCTCACCCGCCGTGAGACGGAGCTTCTCACGCTCTCGGTCGACGGACTCTCACGCAAGGAGCTCGCTGCAGCCCTCGGAGTGGCCGAGAACACGGTGAAGGCCCAGATTCGATCTCTGCTCAAAAAGAGCGGGGCGCGCAGCCTCGCCACCCTGGCGCAAAAGGTCATCAAGGGCGCGACGCGCGACACGGTGCCGCCCGGCGAGCCCACGAGCGTTAGCGACAGCTAGCCAATCTAGCGGCGAGGACGAGTCGTGTTCGCTTCGAGCAAATGTCGAGTGTCTTTGGCCGGGGCGGTGGCCTTGCTCGCGGCGACGGCGGGATGCACCGCGAACGAGGCACCGGTGCCACCGCCTCGAGCCGTCAGTGATCGCGAGCCCGTCGAAGCACCCGACCCATACGAACATTCCTCCTCGCGCTTCGGCGTCGTGCCACTGCACGCGGGGTTCAGCCCCGACCCGAGAGTGGTGGGCGGCACGGCGGTGGGGGAGGTCAAGGCCAGGTCGATTCACCGCAAGTGCAGAGGGTGGATCTCGAAGACACCAGACTATCTCCTCGATGCGGACACCGCGTTCTTTCAGCTCCACGTACTAGGGCGCTCGGCAACCGATACTCTCCTAGTGTTGCGGAAGCCTGATGGCGAGGTGCTCTGCAATGACAACCGCGGCGGCACCAAGGATCCCATGATTCGTTCCGATTTTCCGATCGGCACGACCCAGGTGTGGATCGGCGTCCGCGAGGATGGCGCAACGGCCGACTATCGGCTGGGTTTCTCCGAAGTGAAGTGGAAGTCGTCGTCGATCCCGCTGCCTGACAGCAACTAGGAGTCGCGCCGCCGCCAACGGACCAGGCGCTCTTTGCCTTCGCGCCCGGGATGCGTCTGCTCCACCTCTGCCGTGTCGAGCTCGTCGAACGCGTCGTCGATGTAGCCGCGCACGAGGGTCGTGTTGATGGGCCACGGCGGCCCCTGCTTGGCGGAGATCGGGTCCTCGAATGGGAAGATCAGCGTGGCGAGCACTCCGCCGGGCTTGACCAAGCGTTTCATGGTTTGGCTCCACGCGTCTCGCTGATCGGGATCGAGGGCACAGAAGAACGTGTAGTCCCAAACGAAATCGAATCCGTGCGCCGGGGCGTACGAAAAGAAGTCGGTCACTTCGTAGGCGACGCTTCCCGGGAGCGCAGGGTGCTCGGCCAGGAACGCCTTGCGCGCGTCCTCGGAGAGGTCGATGCCTACGACCTCTCGGTCCGCACGCGCGAGTGTGGCCAGGTCGTAGCCCGTGCCACACCCGGGGACGAGAATGCGGCCGGGAGGAACCGCGCCACGCTCGACCAAGTTCCGGAGCGCGGGCGGCGATGTGCCTGCGTCCCACGGGGTGGTGCCGGCCTTCCAAGCTTCTCGCCAGTCTACGGGTGCCATCGTTGCTCCTCAGTCGATGAGCCCGGCGGCTCGAGCCGCGTCTCGCGCGACCGGCAGGACAGCGTCATATGCCGCGGCGTTGCAGGCAAGGATGCCACGACGGTTGCGCATGTCGGCGCCACCGTAGCGGTAAGGGTTTCCAGCCAAGTCGGTGAAGCGCCCGCCCGCCGCCTTGAGGACGGCCTCCGGTCCACACGCATCCCACAAGCTCGATTTGTCCGCGATGTGGACGTAGAGGTCAGCCTTCTGCTCTGCGATGAGACCGGCCTTGAGCCCTACAGACCCGCTCGTCGTTTCTTGGGTGACCCCGAGTTCGGTGACGACGCCGCCGACCGCTCGGTTGCGGTGCGATCGCGATACCACGAGCTTCAGCTGCCTCGGATCGGCCACGCTACTGACGCTCAGCGAACGCTGCTCGCCGCCCTCCTCGAGATAGGCCCCGCCCCCGACGATGCCGGCGTAGAGCTTGTCTTGGTCGGGGCGGTACACGACGCCGGCGGTGGCGACCCCGTCGACCGCCAGGCCCAACATGACGGAGAATTCGCCGTTTCTCGCGACAAATTCCTTGGTGCCGTCGAGTGGGTCGACATACCAGCAACGCCCCCCACCGAGCGCGTCGCTCTTGTCTTCGGTTTCTTCTGCAACGACGCCGTCGCCCGGAAACGCTTTGCGGATCTCGCTGACGATGTACGCGTTGGCCTTGGTATCGGCCTCGGTGACCGGATCTGCCTCGGCCTTGTAGTCGACGACGAAATCGGTTGCGTAGATGTCCATCAAGATGGCGCCGGCCTCCCGTGCGATGCGAGCGGCTTCCGCGATCTCTCGATGCAGCATGCGGTGCCTCTACCACGGGACGATCCCCGTGCCACCGGTCAAGCCGTCATGCGTTGCAGGAGTCGCGAAAGGACCGCGGCCACCTCGGCTACGTCTTGCAGCAGCCTCGCTGAGCTCGACGGAGCGCGTCGCTGTTCTTCCGAGCACACGAACGCGCCTACACCGTGCATCCCGGCGAACTCAATCGCAGGGAAGTCGGTGATGTCGTCCCCCGCGAAGAACACCGAGCTCGCCCGAGAGCGCTCGAAGATCTCGCGCAGTGCGCCGCCCTTGTCGTGAGACACGGCTTCGGCTTCGCGGAGGGCCTTCCCCCGACGAACGTGAAGCCCCAGACGCTGCGCGAACGCGTCGGCGTCGTGAAGTAGCTGCTTCGCGCGCGCAGGGTCGTCTTCCGCGAGTGCACGAACATGCACCGCGATGGCCTGGGGCTTGTACTCGATGAACGCATCACTCGCGTGCGCGTCGACCCACTCCCGAAAGCGACTGAGCGCGGTGCGCTGCGCGCTAGTGAGGTCGCGCTTCGATGCCGCCTGCCCCGGCGCCAACACCAGACCTCCATGCTCGACGGCTCGCCACACCCCCTCGAGCTGTTCCATTCGCGAAAGCGAATCCAGATCACGACCCGTGATGATGGCGACCTCGACGCTCGGCTCCCTGGCGAGTGCTACGAGCACGGATAGCGTCGACGCCGGGATCTCGGCGAGGTCCGGGTCTCGCACGATGGGCGAGAGGGTCCCGTCCACGTCGAGCGCCAGGAGCAGGGGGCGTTCGAGCGCCAGAAGCGAATCGACGAGCGCGTCGACGTTGCTCACTTCCCCTCCAGGGCAGCGATGTAGCGGTCGGCCCAGCGGTGCACGTCGAGTCGCATGACTTCGGTGCGCATCGAGCGCATTCGCTTCCGCTTCTCGGCGCTCTTCATGTGAAGTGCACGGTGTATGGCGTTGCTGGTCGCCTCTACGTCGTATGGGTTGACCAGCACGGCTCCTTTGAGGTGCTTCGCGGCGCCAGCGAACTCGCTGAGGATCAGCACACCGTCTTCGTCGGTCCGAGCGGCTGCGTATTCGTGCGCCACCAGATTCATTCCGTCGCGCAGTGGCGTCACCAAGGCGACGTCCGACGCTCGGTAGTGCGCGAAGAGCGCACGCTGACTGAGATTGCGATAGAGGTAGTGAATCGGAACGCAGCCCGTCTCGGCGTAGCGCCCGTTGATATCACCCACCATCCGGTCGATCTCTTCTTTGAGATCCGAGTACGCCTTCACATCTGTTCGGCTCGGCACCATGATTTGTACCAGTGCGTACCGGGTGCGCGCCGCCTTGTCGCGACGAAGGAGGCGCTCGAAGGCGGCGAGCCGTTCTGGGATTCCCTTGGTGTAGTCGAGGCGGTCCACGCCGAGGAGCAGCCGGCGGTTGTCCATCGATTGGCGGATCCGTTCGACGTCGCGGTCAACGTCCGGGTCGATGGCGAGCGCCTGCAGGTCATCGACCGGGATCCCAATGGGCGCAGCGATCGTCTTCACCTTCCGGCCGCGATACTGAATCGTTCCGCGCGACACTCGGTGCGCAGTGAAACGCTCGACGCACTGTTGGAAGTGCTCGGCGTACTCAGGAAGATGGAAGCCGAGGACATCCGCCCCGAGTAGGCCTTCGAGAATCTCCTCGCGCCAGGGGAGGATGCCGAACGTGTCCGGTGGAGGCCATGGGATGTGGCAGAACCATCCGATCCGGGCCTTGGGGCGCTTGGCTCGCACCATGCCTGGAACCAGCATCAGGTGGTAGTCCTGGATCCAGATCAGGTCGCTGGCTCCACTGGTCGAGAACGTGGTATCCGCGAACTCTTGATTGGCGCTGACGTAGTTGGACCACGGGGCCTCGCCGAGCTGAATCGTTGGCTCGAACCCGTGGAGCAACGGCCAAAGCACCGCATTGGAGACGCCTTCGTAGAACCCACGTTGCTCCGATCGTTTGAGCGAGATGTGGGCGAGGTCGTACGCCAAGTCGGGTGCCGGAACCGTGACGGAGTCGAAGTCCTTGGCGGGCTTCGCGCTCACCCAGACGCCACCGCGCCTCTGCAAGACCGGGTCGAGCGCCGTCACCAAGCCGCCCGCCGCACGGACCCAACGTTCGTGTCCCCGGGTGGCTTCGTGCCGATACGGGCCGCGGTTCGATACGACCACGAGCTTTCGGCTCTTTCTCGCCATCGAGTCTCATTGTAGTCTGCGAGGCGTCATGGACCCAGCCGACTTTCTTCAAGGCCGAACCCGAGAAACCGAGATTCGTCGCGATGCACGAGGGCGCTGGTTCAACGGCGACGACCGAATCGACCACCCGAACCTGGCCCGCTCGTTCGACAGCTGGCTGGATCGCGCCGAGGACGGCCGCTTCTGCTTGAGCAACTCGATCAACTGGGCGTACGTCGAGGTCGAGGGGCCCGCGTATTTCGTCAAGGACGTTGAGCCCGACGACGATGGGATCGGTCTGGTGCTTTCGGGAGACCTGCGGGAGCGCCTCGACCCAGCCTCTTTGGCTCAGGGCCCTGAAGGCGCGCTCTGGTGCACGGTTCGTGAGGGCCGGTGCCCGGCCCGTTTCGACAATCACGCGGTCAGCAAAATGAGCGAGCGGGTCGGCGAGGATGACGACGGCGTCTACCTCCTCATTGGGGGAGAAAGGGTGCGACCGCCAGAGATCGACGATCCGCTTTCGCTTGGCCTCGGAAAGCGCTAAGGCAGCGGCGTGCCTCGACGTGAACTCATCGCCACCATCATCGTGGCCGCGATCGCATTTCCTCTGATCTTCATCTTCACGGGTGCGGTGGCCGATGCTCGCGACCGTTCGCGAGAGGCACCGTTCCGGGCGCTCCTCGGCAACGCACGCTTCGAGCAGCTCATGGACGGCCAAGGTGGTGTTCCTCACTACCTAGGCGCCTCGCGGCGCGCGCCTGACTTCGCCCTTCCCGAGCAGGGTGGGGGTGAATGGAAGATGTCAGAGCAGCGCGGCAAGGTCATCGTCATGAACTTCTGGACGGTCACATGCCGGCCCTGCATCCAGGAGATGCCGACGATCGAGTTGCTGGCTGAGATCATCGAAGACTGGGGGGATGTCGAGGTGGTCGCCGTCTCGACGGACCGCAGTTGGGAAGAAGCTCAAACGATCATTCCACGAACCTCGCGGATCACGAGCCTGCTCGACGCGGACCGCAAGGTGGTCACCGAGCAGTTCGGCACTAGCCTGTTCCCCGAAACCTGGATCATCGACGCCGACGGAATCGTGCGGTTTCGATTCGATGGCGCCCTCGACTGGTCGGACCCGGTGGCGCTGGACCTGATCCGCGCTTACCGCTGAGCCTCAGGTCTCGGCGAGCAGGTGCCGTGACAGCCACACTCCGAACCCAACGAACAACAGGTCGAACGCGGCGAGGATGCGCATCCAGCTGAGGATCTCGGCGGTCGAGGCCCCGCCGAAGAGCTCCCTCGTCGCGACTGCAGATGCGAGGAGGGCGGGTGCTACCAACGGGAACACCAACACGCTCAGCATCAAATCGCGTGCGCGCGTTCGGATCCCCACCGCGGAAAACAACGAAGCCGTCGACACGAACCCGATCGAGCCGAGGAAGACCAGGGCCAGCAGCGGCAACATCACTCCGCTCGATTCGATTTGGAAGAACACGAGGCACAACGGGACGAGCAGGAGCTCGACCGCGAACAGCAGCACCAGCGCGCTCATCGTCTTGCCGATGTAGATCGCGGCTCGCGGAATCGGAGCCATCAGCAGGCCAAAAACCGCGTCGTTCTCGCGCTCGAGTGCCCAGCTTCGGCCGATGAGGAGAATCCCGCAGAACAAGATCGAGATCCAAAGCACGCCAGGGGCGACGTCCGGCGCGCTGTTGCGGTCGGTGTAGAACGCGAGGGAGCTGAGGGTGACGACCAGGACCGCAAAGAGGCCAGTCGAGGTCAGGATCTCCTTGGTGCGCAGCTCGAGCCGCAGGTCTTTGAGCGCGACCAACCACGCGGCGCGAAGCGTGCTCATGCTTGTGGCTCCACGATTCGGCCTCGGTCCATGTGGAGGACGCGGTCGGCGACGACGCTCGCGAACTTCGCCTCGTGCGTCACGATGATCACGATCGCGCCCGCTTGCTTCTCTTGCTTGATCAGCTCGACCACCGAAGCGGTCGAGCCCTCGTCGAGGCCGGTGGCCGGCTCGTCCATCAAAAGGAGGCGTGGTTCATGGAGTAGGGCGCGGGCAATCGATACGCGCTGGGCCTGGCCGCGGGAGTACGTCCGGACCGGGCGGTTCCAATACTCGACCAGCGAAAGCGCTTCGCAAAGGTCGCCCGCTCGCTTCTCCGCGTACGGGATGCTTTGTAGCTTGGCGGCCAGCGAGAGGTTTTCGTGCCCGCTGAGGCCCGAGTAGAGCTGCAGTTGGTGTGCCACGAAGCCAATGCGGCCGCGGAGTCCGTCTGCGTAGGCGATGCCGTACTGTCCGTACCGGACCTGTCCCCGCGTCGGGTAGCCGAGCATCGCGAGCAGCCAAAGCAGCGTCGATTTGCCGGAGCCATTCGAGCCCTGGATCACCGTGACCGTCCCCGCCTCGAAGCTCAGATCGACGCCAGCCAGCGCGAGCGTCGGCCCGTAGGACTTGGTCAGGCCCGTCACCGAGACTTCTTCAAAATCGAGCTTCACCGCTCCGCACTCTAGAACAAGTCTCGCACAATGCCGTCAAGTTTCAGCCAGCGGTCCTGCGGGACGCGCAACCAATCGCCGACTTGCGTGAGGTTGCCCTCTTCGATGGCGCGCTCGACCTCTCGCTCGCGCCCGGCCTTCGGGTCGCGGCCGGCTCGCCTCTCCGTCGCGGCGAGGTTCATTCCGTCGATGGTCCGAAGCCCGAGCATCAACGCCTCACGGATGATCTCATCGGGCCCGAGTTCCTCGATCTCCGCCTCGAGCGTGTCGTGTTCGAGGTAGCGTTGCGGGTTGGGGTCGTTTCGCCATCGCTCCGCGCTCCCGGGCCCCTGGTCGAGGCAGCCGACGGCCGCGGCGCCGAGACCCACGTACGCCCCCCCTCGCCAATAGTGCAGGTTGTGGCGGGACTCCTGGCCTTCGGCGGCATAGTTCGAGACTTCGTAGTGGCTCCAGCCCAGATCGGCGAAGCACTGTTCGGCGTGCTCGAACAGATCCGCGTACTGCTCTTCTGGCGCAACGCGAAGCTTGCCCGCGCGGTGGAGGGAGCCGAACATCGTTTTCTCTTCGATCGTGAGGGCGTACGCAGACACGTGCCTGGCGCCCGTGTCTGCAATGCGCGCGATGTCCTCACCGAGCTCGGTGAGCGTCTGCCCCGGCATGCCAAACATTAGATCTGCGCTGACGCGGGGCATCTCGGCGGTCGCTTCCTCGAGGGCCGCCACGGCGCGCTCCGAGTCGTGCAACCTTCCAAGAAACTCCAAGTGCGTGTCTCGAAGCGACTGCACCCCGATCGAGAGTCGACCAACGCCCGCTTCGCGAAGCCGCGCCGCGTTCTCTCGTGTCAACGAGCTCGGATTGCATTCCACCGTCACTTCGAGGTCGTCACTGACGTGCTCGAACGTACCGGTGATGCCCTGCAGTGTTCGCTCTAGCGCGTTAGGGTCCCAAAGCGACGGCGTGCCTCCGCCGAAGAAGATCGACTTCAACTCACGCCCCTGCAGATCCGCGGCGCGTGCATCCAATTCACGCAGCACCGCGTCTGCGTACCGTTCATGCGGCAACGCCTTTGCGCGGATCGGTTCGGTCGCAAAGTCGCAGTACGGGCACTTGCGTGCGCACCACGGGAAGTGGATGTAGACCGAGGTCTGTGTGGGTTCGCTTGACATGCGGGGCGCCGGGCAGGAGGTATACTCTGGTTTTTGGAGCTGGTCGCAGATGACCCTGCCGGTGTTTCCCTCGCTACGAATTACGGCTGACGCCTTGGTCCCACAGGGCGCGTTCGCCGAGGCTCAAGCTGCGTTCCTGAAGCCAGATGCCGAGCTCGTCGCGCGTTTGACCGCCCTGCTCCGTGAGAAGAACGTGGGCATCGTCGCTCACTTCTACATGGACCCAGAGCTCCAGGGGGTGCTCTCCGCATGCGATTGGCCGCACATCCACGTGTCGGACTCGCTCGCGATGGCCGACCGCGCGATCGCGATGGCCGAGCAGGGCGTCCGGTCGATTGCGGTGTTGGGCGTCGACTTCATGAGCGAGAACGTCCGGGCGATGCTTGATGCCTCGGGGCATGCCGATGTTCCGGTCTATCGGGTGGCAACCGATCCGATCGGCTGTTCCTTGGCCGAGTCGGCTGAAGCCGACGCGTACGGCGCGTATCTGATGGATGCCTCGGAAACCCCGCGGTCGCTCCACGTCGTCTACATCAACACCAGCTTGATCACGAAAGCCAAGGCGCACTCGATTGTGCCCACCATCACCTGCACCTCGTCCAACGTCGTGCGAACGGTTTTGCAGGCGGCGGCACAGGTGCCGGACATCCACATTTGGTTCGGGCCAGACACCTACATGGGCGACAACCTCGCGCACATGTTCGAGAGCCTTGGGGAGATGCCGGACGAGCAGATTCGCGAGCTGCATCCCGCGCACGACCAAGCATCGGTTCGCGCACTCGTGCCGCGGTTTCACTACTTCGAGCAAGGCACGTGCATCGTTCACCACATGTTCGGCCGAGAGGTGGTCGAGCTGGTGCGAGAGCACTACCCCAACGTGTTCGTCACCGCGCATCTAGAGGTGCCGGGTGAAATGTTCGCGCTCGGCTTGGAGGCGCAGCGCCACGGCGATGGCGTCGTCGGATCGACGTCGAACATTCTCGCCTTCGTGCTCGGCAAGGTCGACGAGGCGATTGCACACGGCAACCAAACCAACCTGCGGTTCATCCTCGGTACAGAGGCCGGCATGATCACGCCTATCGTCCGGCAGGTGCAGGCGAAACTTCGCGACCACGCCTCAGAAGGCGGTGGGGATCTTTCGGCGGAGATCATCTTCCCCGTCGCCAGTGAGGCCATCGCGCAGGACGCGGAGAGCGGGCTCGGGGTGGTGCCGGGGGTAGCCGGCGGCGAAGGTTGCTCGACGGCGGGCGGGTGCGCGACGTGCCCATACATGAAGATGAACTCACTACACGCGCTGCTGGGCCTCCTCGAACGCGTCGATGTCGAGCCTTCCTCCAGCCTGGTGCCCTTCGAGCCGCGCAAGTACGTTCAACAGATCCGAGGGCGCACCGTCGCCGATCTCGGAGGCGAGCCGATCCTCCACATGCGTGCCTTTCAGCACTCCGGGGAGCTTCCGGAGTCCCTGGTAGATGATGTGCTGAGCCGAAACGCCAGGTTTCACGAGGGCTAGCGGCGGACCTTGACCGACGGGCCAACATACTTATGTTGCACGCGCCCAACACCCCGCAGACCCGATGTCCAAGCCTGATTACTACGAAGTTCTCCAAGTCTCCCGCGAAGTCACCGTGACCGAGCTCAAGAAGGCGTACCGAACGAAGGCGCTCGAGTTCCATCCGGATCGCAACCCCGACAACCCCGAGGCCGAGGAGACGTTCAAGGTGTGCGCCGAGGCGTACTCGGTCTTGAGCGACCCGCAGAAGCGCGACGTGTACGACCGATTCGGGCATGCGGGGTTGAGCGGCGGCGCCGGACCTGGCTTCGGCGACATCGGGGATGTGTTCAGCCAGTTCCAAGACATCTTCGGGGACCTGTTCGGCGGCGGTGGCGGTTTTGGGTTCGGTCGACAACGGCGTAACCCCAACGGCCCCGCGCGCGGCGCCGACATCCGAACCGACGTGAGCCTCTCTTTGCGCGAGGCGGCGTTCGGTACGGACCGCGAGATCGATCTCTCCCATCCGTCGCCGTGCGAGGCATGCAGCGGTACCGGCGCCAAGGGCGGCGAGCTCGAGAGCTGCGCAACCTGTGGAGGTCGTGGTCAGGTGGCACGCGCCCAAGGCGCGTTTGTGATGACGAGCACTTGCCCGAACTGTCAAGGGCGTGGCGCCCGGGCGAAGGAAGCATGTGACGAGTGCGACGGTGGTGGGCACGTCGACATCGAGCGTGTCGTGAAGCTCACCATTCCGGGCGGCGTCGACTCGGGCCAGAGCCTTCGACTGAGCGGGCGCGGGCAAGAGGGTGTGCGCGGCGGACCCGCCGGCGATTTGTACGTCACCGTGCACGTCGAGCATGACGAGGACTTCCAGCGGGAAGAGTTCGATCTCGTTCACCGCCTCGTGGTGACGTATCCGCAGGCCGCGCTCGGCGCGAAAATCGACGTGCCCGCGCTCGAAGAGGACGAAGATGCCATTCAGACGGTGAAAGTCCCCTCAGGCACGCAGCCAGGCGAGACCTTGGTGGTCCGGGGAGGTGGCGTTCCGCGGCTCAACGGCCGGGGCCGAGGGGACCTGGTTTGCGTCGTCGAGATCGAGGTGCCCAAGCGGCTTTCTCGCGAACAGAAGCGACTTTTGAAGGACCTTGACCGAAGTTTCGACAAGTCCTGAGAACCGCTGGAGATCCCCTCGACTCTGGGTGTAGGCTACTCTTCTCATGCAAGCACTCTCCGGCCTCGATTCGTCCTTTCTCTATCTCGAAGACGCCCATCAGCCGATGCACGTCGGCAGCGTCTTGGTCTTCGAAGGCTCGATGAATTTCGAGAGCTTCCGCGAGACGATGGCGTCGCGCGTTCATCTCGTGCCCAGGTTGAAGCAACGGCTGGCCATGGTGCCGTTTGGCATTGGCAAGCCGTACTGGGTCGATGACCCGGCATTCAATCTCGACATGCACCTGCAGCACGTGGCGCTCCCGAGCCCCGGAAGCTGGAAAGAGCTGCGTGGCCTGGCGGCCCGGATCTTCAGCGTGCCCCTCGACCGAACTCGACCACTTTGGGAGATGACGTTGGTCGAAGGGCTGGACAACATTCCCCAGGTGCCGCCCGGGTCAGTCGCGCTGATCAACAAGGTGCACCACGCAGCGATCGATGGCGTGTCCGGCACCGACATGATGGGCATGTTGCTAGACATGACCAAGGAGCCGCGGACGTTCAGCCCGCCACCTCCCCGGACCGTCGCGCCCGTGCCCAACGAGCTCCAGGTGCTCTCGCACACCGCGCGCAAGATCATGGGCAAACCGAGCGAGATCAAGAGAGTGGTCGGCGAGATTAGAGACGCGCTCCGAGCCGCAGCCAAGGTGCGGGACAAAGGGGTGGACGTGCCGCCTGTTCCGATGAGCGCCCCGCACACGTCGATCAACCACACGATCACCGGTCAGCGCATCTGGAACACGGCCCTGCTCGAGCTCGATCGCGTCAAAGCGATTCGGAAGGTCACCGGATGCACGCTCAACGATGTCGTGCTCGCGATCTGCGCGGGCGCACTTCGGCGCTACCTCGACGAGAAGGGCGAGCTGCCCGACAAGCCTCTGCTGGGGATGATTCCTGTTTCGACGCGGGGGCAGGATGAGCAAGGCAAGATGGGAAACAAGGTGTCGGGGATGCTGCTCGACCTCGCGACCGATGTTGCCGATCCGATCGAGCGGCTGAACGTCATCAAGGAGCACACCCAGGGCGGCAAAGCGTTCGAGAAGTCCGGTGCGACCCGTGCTTTCGTCGACCTCTGGGACTTCATTCCCTTCGGTCTGGCCAATCGGGTGCTGCGCTTGTACTCGCGCTTCCGCATCTCCGAGATGCACAATCCGATATTCAACGTGGTGATCACGAACGTGCCAGGGCCGCAGATGGACATGTACATGGCGGGGCACAAGCTGCTGGCGCTCATGGGTATGGCACCGCTCGTCGACGGGATGGGGCTTCTCATCACCGTGCTCAGTTACAACGGCGTCTTGTCGATCAGTCCCACTTCATCGCCCGCCGTGATGCCCGACCTCGATGTGTTCACCCGCAACCTGCGCGAGTCCGCCAACGAGCTCGAAGCGGCCGTGCTGCCGAACCGTGAGGAGGAGGCAGAGACTAACGAGGCCCAGGCGGAGGCTGCGGCGGAATTGGCAACCGCCTTCGTGAGCCACATGAGGTCGACGCTCGAACAGGCGCCCACCGACCGATCGCTTGGCGAAGGGAAGTTCCACCTTCGGATCACGGGCACCGAGGACAAGAGCTGGATGATCGACCTCAACGACCGAAGCGTCACCGAAGGCAATGGCACCCCGGCCGACGCGACGTTGACGATCCGTGACGCGCATCTCGCCGAGATCCTGCGCGGCAACCTCGACCCTCAAATTGCGTTCGTCCAGGGCAAGCTCCGTGTCGACGGAGACATCAACAAGGCGATCGAGTTCGGCTCGCTTTTGCCGAAGGTCGTTGCGTAGCCCACTCGGCGCGTAGCCCTGTGAACTAGAGCGCGCTGACGCGCCGCGGACCGGTCGTCTCGGGGAGCTTCGTTCGGAGCTCCGGGAGCTGTTCGTCTGCAAGCCATTGGTAGACGCCGTAGGTTTGCAGCACCCGACG
>CAXMRN010000173.1:0-6100 GCA_964195565.1 uncultured Polyangiaceae bacterium
GCCAACGTCGCCTCGGGTGCCTTCGACTTCTACACGTGCATCGCCGGGGACAACGGTGGCGTGTCAAACCCACTCCGAACCAGCGTCGACGTAACCTACACGGGTTCACCGGGCGGCGGCGGGGGTGATGTCATCTGCGCCACGGACGACCCAAGCGTGGGCGCGGTCATTCCCTGCCCCAACGGCGCGTCGCTCGACTTCTGCATCGATCAGGGCAACGGCAGTTGTTACTACACGGTCGGGGGGAACGCCGTGCAATGCGGAAACTGCCTCGCCGATCCCAACGTGATCTCCGCATGCGCCCAACGCGCCGTCGAGATGTGCCTCTAGACGCGCGCGTCAATCCAAGCGGAGGCGGCCGTCGATTTCAACGAGGTGCATTGGCCTCCGCACAATCGGCTGCAGGGGATCGATTGGAAGCAGCTCGACTACGCGCTGGGCGCGTTCGAAGGCCACGCCACCGACCTTGGCTGCCACGTCATTCAACTCGAAACGGCCGGGATCAGCATCGAGAGCGGGCTTCGGTAGTAGCGATCGAACTCGTCTGACTCGAGCGCGAGTAGCAGCGGGACGACCGCCTCCTCCTCGACATCGAGGTGAGCGTCGAGCGTGCGGTCGTGTGCAACGAGCGCACTCAGCACCCGGTTGTCTGGGGCGCCCCCGGGAGGGTCTTCAGGGTCAGCGGGTTGCGCCAGCGAACCAAAAGCCTCCACGACCTCATCGGCTCGGGCATGCAGCTCCTCGTGGCCGGCGCGTGCCTCGTCCAAGGACACGCCCCATCGGTACTCGAGGAACGGATAGAGCTTGCGCTCCTCATACGCTTCGTGGCTGCGCATCGCCGCGATCCAGCGATCGAACAGAGAATGGAGCCCGACGAACTCCTCGCGAGCGGCCTTGTCGACGAGGTACTGGCTCACCCTACGAAAGTTCGCGTGGGATCCCACCAAGAGGGCTTGCGTCCGAAAGCGCGGGTGCGCCGTCCATTCCTCGCGCGGTAGCCGCGGCACCGCTACACCGACCGTGTTCATCTTGGCTCCTTCCTGAAAAGGGGTGTGGAACCTGTGTCCGCCGATGGAGGCGTCAAGGCGTACGGCCTACCGCCGAAAGGGTGGCCCCCAAGTGGGAGGCTTCGGGAGCCGAGAACCCATGCCTTCAGCCGAACGACCCCGCATGCTCGTCCGCAACGCTCGAGAGTGGCGTCGGTGAGGTCCGCATCTTGTTCGACGAGCAGCGAGTCGAGGCCGCAGCCGACTCGTCGGGGACGGCTCCGAGGACAGCTGCTGCCGTGAGGACAGCGATTGTGAGAGCAACCGTTGTTGCACCGGCCCGAAACAGTGCAGCGACGACGACAGGGGTCCGGCCGATACCAGCAGCGCTGGCGCACGCGCCCAGCAAGGAGCCGCAACGCCATGAGATCACAAGACTTTGAAGGGTAAGTCCAAGAGTCATAGCGCCGGATGCTTCCGGCAAAGCCTGCGGCCGCAATGGCCCCCGGGTGTCGATCCGTGGCTTTGTGCTATGAGGCCGCCTCCATGTCTGAACCACTTAGCCTAGAGCAGGCCCCCGCGGGCCTCGGCGCCGCGTTGCGCAAAGCCGGATTCGAGAATTTTACCGCCATTCAGCAGGCGATCTTGGACCCCGAGCTGACTGGCCGCGACCTGCGCATCTCCTCCCAGACCGGCTCCGGCAAGACCGTAGCTCTCGGTCTGCTGCTTGCGCCCAGCGTCGCCATTGCCGCTGCCACCTCGCAGCCCCGGAAGGGTCGCAAGAACGCAGCGGCCACGCCCGTTACTCTTCTGATCGCCCCGACCCGGGAGCTCGCGGGACAGCTCGGGCGCGAACTCCGTTGGCTCTACGCGCCACTCGGCGCGCGCGTCCTGGTGGTCACCGGCGGAACGAGCGTCATGCAGGAACGCTCCCAGCTACAGGCGGGTCCTCAAGTCGTCATTGGCACCCCGGGTCGCCTTCTCGATCATCTGCGCGCCGGCGCGATGACGCTCGATCAGCTCGAGACGGTCGCGCTCGACGAAGCCGACGAGATGCTCGACATGAATTTCGAGGAAGAGCTCGATGGCATCCTCGGGTATGCGCCCGACGTGCGCCGGACGCATATGGTGTCGGCAACGTTCCCGCGCGAAGTGGTCAGGCTCGCAGACCGGCTCCAGCAAGAACCGATTTCGGTACAGGGCACGGCCCTCGGCCAGGCCAACGCCGACATCGAGCACCTCGTCATGCGCGTGCGCCAGTCGGATCGATTCAACGCAGCCGTCAACGTGCTGCTGCGATACCCGGAAGACAAGACGTTGCTGTTCGTGCGCACCCGAACGGAGACGGTCCGTCTCGCCGAAGAGCTTTGCGCCGCCGGGCTCGCCGCGCGCGCCCTCAACGGCGAGATGACCCAGCGCGAGCGGACCGCCACGTTCACCCAGTTTCGTAGCGGCGCCGTGCGGTACTTGGTGGCCACCGACGTCGCAGCCCGCGGGTTGGACGTGCAGGACATCGGCCGCGTGATTCAAGTAGACCTTCCGGACAACGCCGACGTGTTTACACACCGAAGCGGTCGTACCGGGAGAGCTGGGCGCCGAGGTACCAACGTCCTCTTCGCCGCCGCGCGCGCCGAATTCAGGGTCAAGGGCCTGCTTCGCGGGGCGCGTGTGGAGGCTCGACTAGCCCCGATACCGACTCCCGAGGACATCTTCGTAGCGGCGGATGAGCGGCTAGGCGATGGCTTCCTACGGGACCTTGCGGCGTCCAAGGGCGGCGTCGACGCTCGCTCGCAAGACCTAGCAGAGCGTCTTCTCGCCGAGCACTCGCCCGCCGAGCTGGTCGCCTGCTTGTTGAGGCGCGAAGCGGAGCGCAGCCACGGTACCCCGAGGAAAGTCCGCGACGACGCACAGCCATCCCGCCGCGAGCAACGCACTCCACACAAGGCGGGCCGCACGCCACAACCTCGACAGCGGCCGCAGGGCGACTTCACCACCTACCAGGTCAGCTGGGGCGCCCATGCTGGCGCGGACACGCGACGGCTCTTGGCAATGGTCTGCCGGCGGGGAGACGTGTCGAGCGAGGTCGTCGGCGCAATTCGGGTCGCACCGAAGAGCTCTACGGTCGAGATCTCGTCCAGTGTCGCGCAGAAGTTCGAACGAGCCGTGACGCGTCCGGACAAACGAAACCCGAGCGCCCAGTTTCGACGCTGGGACCCGAGCGCCAGTAGCAACAAGAGCAAGCGCCCGAAGCATCGCACTGCCCGCGCGAGCTGAGGAGCTAGCGCACCTTCACGGGGCCATCTCGTACTCGTCTTGCAGGTCATGCACCTGCGTCCAAACCCGCTCGTAGCGCGCCTCGTCGAGAACGGGCTTTCGAATCATCTCGAGACAGGACGCCATTTGCTTCTCGCTGCTGGACGGCTTCGAGTAGAGGCTCAACGCGTGACGCGAGAAATCGCGTACCATGAAGTCGAAGATCTGATCGACCACGTCGTCAGATATGTCGTAGAGCTTCGCGTTCTCTAGGATCAACTGGCCGTACACGACCAAGGCGAAAATCTCGCCGCCGGCAAGTAGGAAGTCGATGTCCTTCTGTTGTGCTTCGTCGGGCGGCGCCGCGAAGAGCATCCCCTTGAATGCCGCGATCTGCTCGCGAAAGACTTCGAGGTTGGGCGTGCTGCGACTCGAGTACGCGATGTTGTAGTCGTGGAACCGGATCTTGCGCAGCCCCTTGGTTGGCCCCTGATCGAAGAGGAAGTCGTCGTTGGCCGCCTGACTTTGCTGCGCAACGTCCGGGTAGTCCGCGGGCGCGAAGAAGTAGTTGGCCATGAACTTCACGATGAGCGCGATGTTCACGTGCACGGTGCCCTCTAGCTTCGGCAATGCTCGAATGTCGATGGCGGCCTGCTCGAAGAACATGTCCTCCTCGAAGCCCTTGGCGGCGATGACATCCCAGAGGAGGTTCATCACGTCCTCCCCCTGGGTGGTCACCTTCATCTTCACCATGGGGTTGTAGAGGAGGTAGCGCCGATCCTCCGGTGAGGCGATACGCATGTAGTCCGCAGCGCGCAGCGCAAAGAGCTTCATCGCGGTGAGGCGGGCATACGCATCGGTGAACATCTGCTTCACGTGCGGGAAGTCCGTCACGTGCATGTTGTAGAGTCGTCGATTCGATGCGTGGTGGATCGCTTCGTACAGGGCATGGGTGCACATGCCGATCGAGGCCCAACCGAGGTTGTACTTCCCGATGTTCACGGTGTTGAGCGCGCTGTTCCAGGCGTGCTCTCCCCTGGCGATGATGTCGGCTTCCTCCACCGGGTACTCGTCGAGCTCGAACTGCGCCACGTAGTTCTGGCTGGCGCAGACGTTCTTGATGAGATTGTAGTTGTCGTGCTGCGAGTCGGCTCCGAAGAACACGTAGTCGTCGGAATCTGCGAGTTTGCCAAAGGTCGACACAATCGCGGCCTTGTTGCCATTGCCGATGTAGTACTTGCCGCCGGAAGCGCTGTACGAGCCGTCCCCTTTAGGCGTGAGGATCATATCGGTGGAGTAGACGTCGGCCCCGTGCTCCTTCTCCGAAAGCCCGAATGCGAAGATGCCACCCTGCTCGAGCGCTTGTGCTGCGCGCTGCTTGATCGACTCGTTGTCGCTCATCCAGATCGGCCCGAGGCCGAGGACGGTGACCTGCCAGGTGTACCAGTACTGAAGCCCATAGAAGCCGAGGATCTCGGCGAACTCGCAAATCCGCCAGGTATCCCAACGCGAATCAGCCGCACCGTTGCCTGCGGGCGTGCACATGGTCGCGAAGATCTTCTCCTCTTTGACGAAGTCGAGGAAGTCCGCGTACCAAACCTGCGCGTGATAGTCGTTCTTGATGCGCCGTTTGCCTTTGCGTTCGAAGAACTCGATCGTCTTGAGCATCACCTCACGGGATCGCTCGTCGGGATAGGCTCGGCGGTGCTTCTTGGGATTCAGGAGAACCATGGTCCTGCGTTGATAGCACGCATCACCACCGATCTATACGGCGCAGTCAGGCGCGCGGTTGAAGCCGGACGAACCGAAGTCGCTTCTCGGCGACCTCTCGATAGTCAGCCTCGCTCCCGTCGATGTGGGCGCCGCAGAGTTTCATGAGATTCGGCGCGATCTTGGGGTAGCGGCGCACGTAGCTCATCAATGCGTCGGCGCCTTCGGCCGAACTCAACGGGACGGCATGGACCGCGCGCCGCGAACTGCCAGCCCGAATCTCGATGTCCGGGTGGGCGACCAAATTCCGGTACCACTGCGAGCTCGCCCCGTACCCCGACACGATGGTCAGGCTGCCATCGTTCGCGCCGCGGCCCACTACCTCGACGCAGGCGTACCGCTTGAGCCCACTCGTGCGACCGATGTGCTCGAGTAAGATGATGCGACCGCCAAAGAGAAACCCCAGCCCCGCGCGGAAGGCGTACACCGGCATGCGAAACAGCCATCGGATGAACGCGTTGGGTGGTTCAGGAGGGTCGAATCGCACTGCCACGGCGGGAGCGTAACCTCAGTCCAGCAGGACCGATACCTTCTTGGTCTCGTTGGCCTCGACCACCACGAACACTGTTTTCGGCTTCTCGGTCCCGAACGGCTTGAGGACCAACTTGTGCCGTCCGGAGGGTAAGGTCAGCCGGAGCGGCGTGCTTCCGAGCAGCTTCTTGCCCTTGTAGATCTTCGCCCAGCCCCCTCTGGTGACGAGATTGATCGTACCGCGTTGGGCTTTGGCGCGGCGCTCGGTCCGAGGACGTCGTTGAACCGGCGCGCTGGTGACCTCCGGCGGCGCTTCCGCGGGCTTCATCCCGGCGGCCTCCGACGTCGGCGGCTCCAAGTCCGCGACTGCGTCCTCCGGCGCTTCCCGTGCCGAGTCCTCGGCTACGGATCCGGGCACCTTCGCCGCCGGGTCCGTCGGGACCTCGCCCGTCCACAACGCGATCGCTGCGGCGACGGCTACCAAACCCACCACCAGGGCGGCCACCAGCGCGCGCGGCCGCGAACGCAGCACCTTGCTCTGCGTCAGCCCGGTAAGACGCACCTCGGTCGCGGTGGGCGAGGACTCCGGGTCGTGAACCTGCGGCATCGCGGGCAGCCCG
>CAXMRN010000174.1:0-2623 GCA_964195565.1 uncultured Polyangiaceae bacterium
GTTCTCTATCGTGGCGGTCTTCGAGGGCGTCCCGCAGCCGCTCCAAGAGGTCGAGCGAAGCGTAAAGGTGCTTGTGCTCCCGGACGAAGTCGTCGTAGGCGCCGACGTTCCAATCGACGACACCGATTTCATCGAGGGGAAGCTCCTCGAGCCGCGCCACGAGGTCCCCGACGAAGCGCCGCATCGCGTCCACGTCTTTCGAGGGTGACTGCACCGCGATCGTGAGCGCCGACAGGCCCCGAACGCGATCGCGAACCTTGTCGAGGTCCTGGACGCTCGGGGAGCTCTCTGGAAGCAGAGCAATGAAGCGGCTGTCGAGACCGAGATTGCGGATGAACGGCAAAGAGGCGGCAGAGATCACCGCTGCGAGGAGCAGTATCACGAAAGGCCGTCGGGTCTGCAGGTCGGCCAGCTTCTCGAGTAGTTTGCTCACCTTGACGTGTTACCGGCGTGCAGCGGACGGATAATCGGTCAGTCGTAGTATTCGCGACCCAGGTGGGTGATCAGCTCTTCCCCCTGCATCCAGCGCAAAGTGTTCTTGAGCTTGCCGAGCTGCACAAAGAGGTTGTTCTCCGGATATAGACCTTCCGGCGTGATCGGGCTCTTGTAGTAGAACGAGAGCCACTCCTGAATCCCGCTAAGCCCCGAGCGGTGCGCGAGGTCCATGAAGAGCGCCAGGTCTAGAACTAACGGCGCAGCGAGAATCGAGTCACGACAGAGGAAGTCGATTTTGACCTGCATGGGGTAGCCAAGCCAACCGAAGATATCGATGTTGTCCCAGCCCTCTTTCTGGTCTCCACGCGGCGGGTAATAGTTGATGCGCACCTGGTGGTACATGTCCCCGTAGAGTTCGGGGTGCAGCTCCGGCTGCAGGATGGTCTCGAGAACACCGAGCTTGCTCACTTCCTTCGACTTGAAGCTCTCCGGGTCGTCGAGGACTTCGCCGTCGCGGTTGCCCAGGATGTTGGTGGAAAACCAGCCCCGAATGCCGAGCGCTCGCGACTGAAGGCCAGGCGCAAGAATGGTCTTCATGAGGGTCTGTCCCGTCTTGAAGTCCTTGCCAGAGACCGGCGTGTGCATTTCGCGAGCAAGCTCCAACATGGCGGGGACATCGCCAGCAGTGAGATGTGGCGCCCCATTCGCATAGCTCACCTCCTCGCGCAGGCAGGCGTATGCGTAGACCTGGGATGGGCTGATCGCCGGATCGGAACGACGCAAGCCCTCCTCGAACTGACTCAAGGACTGATGAACTTCCGTCGGCTCTCGATAAACTTCCGTCGAGCCGCACCAAACGGCGACGCAGCGATCAAGACCGTTTTCTTTCTTGAACCGCCTGATGTCCTCGCGAACCGCCTCGGCGAGCTCCATCTTGTCTTGGCTGGGCTTGACGTTCTCGCCACGGAGGCGCTTGACGAACTCGGGAAAGAACACCGATTCCATCGGCTTGATCGCCGAAAGCTCATCCTTGACGGCATTCAGGTGCTCGGTCGAAAGAACGTCGGCGGTGACCGCCGCCTCATACGCATTGTCGTGGAAGAGGTCCCATCCTCCGAACACCAAGTCGTTCATGTCGGCCAGCGGCACGAAGTCCCGAATCAAAGGCGAGCGTTGGTCGGTTCGTTTTCCGAGTCGGAGCGTCCCCATCTGCGTCAACGAGCCAATGGGTCGGCCGAGCCCCTTCCGCACCAAAATAGAGCCCGCCATGAAAGTCGTGCCTACCGCGCCCATTCCAGGCAAGAGCACACCGAGCTTGCCTGTGGCCGGTCTGGTTTTTGGCTCTGTCATTTCTATCCTTCCTCACCGCCTCCATAACACGATCGTGACGAATGCGGCCCTCCTCTTATTAGGCTCATCGTTTCACGGCCTGCTTGTTCGGCGCCCCATCCAAGTCCTCACCAAACTCGGCAATCAGACGCTCTGACTCGGCATGGGTCTCTGGGGTGTCGACGTCGATCCAGATTGCGTCGCCGATATCGGCTGCCTTCATTCGACCTTCCGCGGCCAGAGCAGCGACCCCCTGCGAGAGCGAGCAGCCCTCGGGACCGTTGACGGCATCCAGCGCCTCGATGAGGGCAGGCGTGATCAAGAAAAGCCCCGTGTCCAGCGCGTTGTAGTCGTCGAGCTCTTTGCCGATTCGCTCGATGTGATCGTCCCGCACTTGGACTTTCGTCGCGTCCTCCAAGTCGAAGCAGGCGTCGATCCGATAATCGACACCGAGTACAGACTCTCGCTCCGCTACCGGGTACGAGGCCACCGACTTCAGCAGCCTCGGCGACCACAAATGATCGCTCATCAAGAGCAACGTCGGCCCCCTGACGAACTCGCGCGCCTTCAACACCGAGGTGCCGTTGGGCTTTTCGTACTCGTCGTTGGGAAAGAACGAAAGCTTCGCCCGGTGCTCGTAGCCCGAGAGGCCGCTCCTCAAGTCTTCACCGAGGTGCCCGACGACAATGCCGATCTCGCTGACTCCCCCTTTCTCGAGGGCCCTGATGATGCGAACGATGAGAGGCACGCCTGCGACCTCGCGCAGCGGCTTGGGCACGGGGCGACCATCGGCGAGACGGGTGCCGAGCCCGGCGGCAAGGATGACCGCACGCTCTCGTGTGGGTGGTGTCGTCATGAG
>CAXMRN010000175.1:0-10266 GCA_964195565.1 uncultured Polyangiaceae bacterium
AGAAGCCGCCCCCGCGGAGGCTCCCGCCGAGTAGTCACCACAAGCGTACCCCGCCCCGGGGCACACACTGCGCAACGGGTTTCAGGCTTTGGCTTGGGGCCCGTTTCGCGTTGAGCTGCTCGGCTCAGCTCGCGATGCGGACCGGCCAGTGCTGGTTCTCGGTGCCGAGGGTCAAGTTCGCGAGGAACTGTCGGGCTTGTCGAATCGTGATTCGGTCGCGCGGGTTGCGCCGAAGGCAATGGGCGATCAGCGCTCCGAGGTCGCGCGTCTCTGCGCGGTCGAGCAGGGCGCGCACCGCCTCGGGGTCCCCGTCGTGGGTGATGTGCTGAGTGATCATCTCGGCCTCCCCATTCCCATCGAACAAGGTCTTTCCGGTGTACGCCTCGAAGATCAGGCAGCCAAACGCGTAGACGTCGGCAGGAATGGCGTGCGAGGTGTCTCCCGCGCCCCAGATCTCGGGCGAGCCGTAGTTGGCCGTGCCGCAGCCCGGTCGCAAATGTCGTCCCGCCAGACCGAAGTCGACGAGGACGGGCTTCGGGGGTTGACCCACTCCGGTGATGGCGTCGGCGTTGCACACGATGATGTTGGACGGCTTGACGTCGAGGTGAGCGACACCGGCTTGGTGCATCGCGTCGAGCCCCGCGCCTACCCCGAGGAGCAGATCCCTCGCGCGACCAAACGATAGGTCGCCCATCTCGAGCATGCGCTCTAGGCTCGGGCCTTCGACCAACTCCATCACCAAGATGGGCTTGGGCCGAGCCCCGACGTCGAAGGTCACGAACCGTGCAATGTTCGGGTGCTCTGGGAGCGCGAGCAGTGCACCGGCTTCCTCGCGGAAGAGGCGCAGGAACTCGTCTTCAGAGAGCGTGCGGGCCGCTGCGGCAGAGTAGTCGGGGACCTTCAGCGCGAAGAGCGGTGCGGACTCGTCTTGCCGCTCCTCCACGCGACGCGCCACGAACACCGAGCCGACCGCGCCAGTACCCACGGTTCGGACGAGATAGAACCCGCCCACGATTCGGCTCGGGGGCGCCCATGCAGGCAACGGCGCGTCGGCGTCGATCTCCATGGGTGCCAGGCTCGGCGCGCGACGTGGCCCATCCAGCGGAAGTGAGCACAGATGCGTAAGTAGGGCTCGAGTGAGATCGCCGAAGGCGCCGGGCAGGTCTCGGTCTACCTCGCCAACGGCCGTTGCAAACGCTTGGTCGATTTCAGAGACGGAGGTGTGGAGGGCGCGTTCCACTTCGAGCCCGATGGCCCAAATTGCGGCCGCTGACGCGGGCGACTCGTCGCCGACCGCACCCCCGAGTCGCCGCCGCGTCCCGCTGACGAGTTGAGCCAGGCTTGCCACGCCTCGTTCGAGAGTGGCCAGCGGGGTGCCCGAGGAACGCTCGGCCACCTCGCCGAGCGAGTTCGAAGCGCCGACGGAGCGAAGCCCGCGCGCCAGAAACGAAAGCGCCTGGCGAAACGCCTCGATGCGAGCGGATCGTGCGACCGGCAACTCGTTGCCGATCGCTTTCAGCGCGTCGGCGGCAGCCACCAGTCCATGGCCGTCTCGCTGTGCGGTGCGGGTCGCCTGCTGAAGCTTGCCGTAAGCCCTCAGCGCGCGTTCGATCTCAGGAACCATCGAGGCTTCGGCCATTGTTTTGAGGTCGTCGAGGTGGGGCACGTTTCCGGCGGCGGCGATCACCACGTCGGAAACGTCGGCGATTTCCTCGCGCACCAGAGCGTCGCAGGTTCGGGCGGTCGCGGCGCACAGGGTGCGGCGAAGCGAGCTCTTGGGGTCGAGGCGGACTCGATTGAGGAGCACGCGCTGGGTCAGGAGCCGTCGCTGACGAACGACCTCTTTGCGTGAGTCGACATGCGGCCCGTCCGCGTCGACCAGGTGCAACATGGTCCGAAGCTGGCGTAGACGCGTCGTGAACTGAGGAACCTGGTTTCCTTCCTCCAAGGGGTCGCCTTCTCGGATCACGAGCCAGTTGGTGACGCGCTGAAAAAGATCGCCGAGGTGTTCGTCGTGGTCGGTCTGGCCTTCGTCATCCTCGCCCACCAGCAGCAGGTCGTTCAGGGAAGACGTCTCGAAGAGCGCGGCATCGAGTTCTCGAAGCGCGAGAAACGCGGGGACGTTGATGTTGGGGTCACCGTGGGCGGGTTGCTCGAGCAGTTCGGCCTTTCGTGCGGCCGCCTCGAGGATGGGCTTGGCTTCGTGGGCTGCTTCGTAGGCGCCCTCCTTGGCGAACGTTTCGAGCGCGTCGGAGATCATGTCGCGGAGCGCTGGCTCGTTTCGCGTCCGGCGCCCGTGGAGCTCTTCGGCGAGAGCCTTCATGAGTGCCGCGCGCCCGACGTCTTCGTTGCCGCCCTGCGCGATCGCTTTACGCAAATGGGATTCGGCCTTCTTTGCCGCCTCCTCAGCAAATCCGGGTCGGATGCGTTCACGCCGCAGCTCGACCAGCGCCTCCGCGGTGTCCAACCCACCGACCCGCATCAGCTGCTCGAGCAACGACTCGACGGCGGCCGGGTGGCTTTCCGCTGCGCGAGGGAGGCCGGCGATCATTGCCGCGGCGATCCCGTGGTCCTGCTGAAAGACGACCGAATCGAGGAGCTCTCTGCACGCCCGCAGGCCTTCCTCCGGGTCGACAGCAATGCTCGCCGCCAGCGAAGCGGCCGCTCGCCGCCACTCGGTGACCGTGAACTCAGGATCGAGGTGCCGCTGCATCTCCTCGTGGAAGATCGGCATCGAGGAAGCCAGAAGGCCCCTCGCCGAGGCGACGTGGCGCCACACCAGCGTTTCGCGATCAGCGAGCAGGCGATCCCAGGCTTCCCGCACCGCTTCCGTGCAGAACACCCTAACGCCTGTGTCATCCCCCTCCGCCGCGCGGCGCGCTGCTTCACGGGCAGCGCGCTCGAGCAAGCGTGCTGCGAGCCGGCGAGACGGAAGCGAGCCGGTGGCCGGCGCTTGGAGCCAATCACGACTCGAGTCTTGTCGGGAGATGAGTGCGAGGGCCAAGGCGTCGACGTTGTTGACCGTGCCGATCGGCAGGCTCAACGCGAGCGCGACGCGGGCGCGCATCGATCGGCCGCTGAGGGCGCGCTGCGATCCAAGGGCAAGCTGCGTGGCGACGGACACGAATGTAGCCGCGTCGCCCTTGCGAAGACGCTCGAGGACCATCCGTCCGAGCTGGCGCTTGACCGGACTCGAAGGGAGGGCGGCCGCGAGCTCGTACAGGGCAGCGGCCGCTGCCGGCCCCGAGAGCCAGTCGAGCTTTTCGACGAGGCGACCCTCGATCGCGACCTCCAAGCTCCGTAGAAGCGCGTCCGGGTCCAGCCCCTCGAGCGGAACCGGCCGGCGCTCGTCCACGACGGCGCGCGCCAGCGTTGCGATGCCCTGACGCCACGCAGCCTCCCGCTGCTCGGACGAGGTCAGTCGATGTAAGACCGTCAGGCCTTCGAGCCGTTCCCGAGTAGCAGCACGCATCCTCTTTGATTCTAGCCTGCCGATCGCCTCTCCGAAAGCGCGGTTGACAAGGATACGCCGAACCTTTAGCCCCAAATGGCGTGCTCCAACTTTCCTTCGAGTTTGCGGGCGAATCGCCGACGATCGCTGGACCCGCCGCGACCGAGCGTCGCGGGGATGATCTCGACAGGGCTTATGCCCGCGCGGCGGACTGGAGTCGCGCCCTCGCAGGCCGGCTGGGGCAGCCCATCCGCTTGGTCGTCACAGACAATCGCAGCACCATGCTGACCGCCCGTCCCAAAGCTGGGCGGCTCGAGGTTCGCCTACACCACATGTTTCTGACCGCCGGCGAGAACATCCTCGAGGCCGTGGGCGATTATTTGAGCGACAGCGACGCCGCGGCTGCAGCCCTCATCGACCGTTTCGTCGAGGCCAATCGCACGCGCTTCGTGGCCCCGGGCCCCACACAGGCGGCGTTGCGGTCGGAGGGGCAACATCACGACTTGCGCGCCATCGCCGATGAGCTGGCTAGGCGGCATTTTGGTGGTCGAGTCGAGGTCCGCATCACCTGGGGGAGGCGCGTCCAACCCAAGCGTCGCCAGCGCTCCCTTCAGCTCGGGACCTACCTGCCCGAGGAGCACCTGATCCGGATTCACCCGGCGCTCGACCAACCCTGGGTGCCGTCCTTCTTCGTCGAGGCCGTGGTGTTCCACGAGATGCTGCACCACGACATGCCTGCGGTCGTGCAGAACGGCCGCCGTCACTACCACACTCGGGCGTTCCGCACGCGCGAGCGGAGCTTCGAGTACCACTCCGCCGCGCAAGCATGGCAAAAAGAGAACCTATGGCGCCTGCTGCGAGGCCGGTGACCCAGCACTTCTAAACCGATGGCACGTCGTCGCAAAATCCGCTCCTCGATTTCGATCCCGATCACCCTGGGAGCGATTACCGTCCTGCTCAGCCTGGCACTCCTCGTGGGCTGGTCGTTCCTCCTCGGCCAGAAGATCACTCGCTCGGCGGACATCGCCCTCGACGTTTGGCTCCTGGTACTTGGCGCCCTCTCATTCGTGCTCATCATCGTGGTGCTGGTGTTGTTCGTGATCTCGTTGGCGCGCGGGATCATCGAAGTGCGCAAGCAAGACACCTTCATCGATTCAGTGACCCACGAGCTCAAGAGCCCGCTCGCCTCGCTTCAGCTGTGCTTGGAGACGCTCGGACGCGACGAGCTCCAGGGTGACGCGCGCGAGAAGTTGCGTGGGATGATGCTCGAGGACGTCGACCGGCTTCGGGCGTTCATCGACGACGTCCTCGAGGCGAATCGTCTTTCCTATGCGCGCCCCGGCATGCTGAACCTCAGCGATGTGCCGCTGTCGAAGCTCACCGATCAGTGTGCCGAGGTGGTTCGCGTCCGTCATAAGCTCGAGCCGCACGAGGTGTCGGTCGACGTCGATGCAGACCTCGTCGTCACCACCGACCGCGCCGCGCTCGAGATCGTCGTCAACAATCTGATCGACAACGCGGCCAAGTACTCGGAGCGTCCTGCGCGGGTCGCAATCGTGGCGCGAAGGGAATCTGATAAGAAGGTCCGCTTCGAGGTGAGCGACAACGGCATCGGGATCGACCCGAAGAATTTGAAGCGGGTCTTTCACCGGTTCTATCGGGTCGAGGACGAGGAGGTTCGTCAACGCAAAGGCACAGGTCTCGGGCTTTTCGTGGTCTGGGCTCTGGTGAAGCAACTCGGCGGCAATGTACAGGCACTTTCCAAGGGGCGAGGGCAGGGCACGACCATGCGCGTCGAGCTCCCCGTCGCCCCTGTCGTGAGTGGATCATGAGTGACCAAGACCCGCAGAGGCTCCTGATCGTCGAGGACGAGGACCACCTCGCCGCGGGCCTCAAGCTCAACCTCGAGCTCGAGGGGTACCGGGTGGACGTTGCGGCGAACGCGAAAGAGGCCGGCCAGCGCTTGCTCGATCCGGCCGGCTACGATGCGATCGTGCTGGACGTGATGTTGCCGGACGTCAACGGCTTCGACCTTTGCAAGAAGTTCCGGGAGGCCGGCAACTTCATTCCCGTGATCATGCTGACCGCGCGCTCCTCGCCAGAAGACCGGGTCCTCGGCTTGGAGGCAGGCGCGGACGACTACATGGTCAAGCCATTCGAGCTGGGGGAGCTCCTCGCCCGCGTTCGGTCCGTCCTTCGTCGCCAGCGCTGGGAGCAAGTCTCCGGCAACAGTGCGAAGGCCACCACCCTGTCTTTCGGGGAGGCGAATATCAACTTCGACACGCATGAGGTCACCGTCTCGGGTGAAGACGTGCAGCTCACCCAGCTCGAGCTCGATCTCCTACGCTACTTTGCCGAAAACGCCGGCCGTGTCCTGAGCCGAACCGAGCTCCTCGAACGCGTCTGGAAGCTCCGCAACTACGGCAACACCCGAACCGTAGACAACTTCATCTCCCGCCTACGCCGCCGCTTCGAACCCGACCCCAGCTCTCCCAGCCACATCATCTCCGTCCGAGGCGCCGGCTACAAATTCATCGCCTAGAAGAAAGGGGTTAACCCTTTCAAAAAGGGGTCTGACCCCTTTTTTTACACAACTATGACAAAGGGGGGGTGAACGGTGACGGTGAGTTTGGGGGGGGTGGGATAGCCTCTGGGCATGGAAACGACGGTGCTGGAAGGTGAGCCACAACCCGGCTCCCCCACTCGGGCGGAACAATGGCGCAGAGCCTGGGTGTTCGTGCTCTCGCATGTCGCCGTGCTCGGCGCCTTTTGGTCCGGGGTGACGTGGCAGGCGGTCGCGTTGTGCTTCTCGCTGTGGCTGGTTCGGCAGTGGGCCGTCACCGCAGGCTATCACCGCTACTTCTCGCATCGCACCTACAAGACCAGCCGCGCGTTTCAGTTCGTCCTCGCATTTCTCGCGCAGAGCAGCTCACAAAAGGGTGTGCTCTGGTGGGCCGCGCATCACCGCGTGCACCACAAGCTCTCCGATCAGCCTGGAGACGTTCACTCGCCCGTCCTGACCAGCTTCGCCTATGCGCATGTTGGATGGATTTTCGATGACACCGAAGAGACGCGTTGGGACAAGATTCGCGATTTCGCGAAGTATCCTGAGCTTCGTTGGCTCAATAAGTACTGGGCCGTCCCTCCGGCCGCTCTTGCCACCGCTTGTCTCTTGATCGCGGGCTGGCCCGGTCTGTTCATTGGTTTCTTCTTGAGCACCGTGCTGCTCTGGCACAACACCTTCCTGATCAACTCGCTCACGCACGTCTGGGGCACGAAACGCTTCGACACCACCGACGAGAGCCGCAACAACATGGTGACGGCCCTGCTGACCCTCGGAGAGGGTTGGCACAACAACCACCACCACTACCAGTCTTCATGCCGACAGGGCTTCTACTGGTGGGAAATCGACCTGACCTACTACGTGCTCAAGATGCTGAGCTGGGTCGGTCTCGTCTGGGACATCCGAGGTGTTCCCGAGCATGTCCTCGAAGAGGGACGTCGCAGAGACAACGGCGACCGCGGCGAGATCGAGGACCCAGACAAACTGGACGATCGGGGTGGCGGCGAGAAACTAGGCCTGGCCGCCTAGGCCCTGGCTACAGCCACCAACGTAGGATGTGCGCCCACCAGGGGGCAGGTCTCTCTTCAGGCTTCCATTTGCGTTCGTTGCTGTGCATCAGGGCCTCCGTTCGGGCATGACGTACCCAGTCCGGCGATTATACAGAGATCCGCCTCGTTTCGAAATTGTTTCGCGGCCCCTGGAACCCTTGAAGATCACAGCATAATTCGTCAGGCTTCCCACCGACAGGAGCTCAGTTCATGCCTGAATTACGCATAGTCTCCGCCCCGAAGGACGCCCATCGTGAGCGCATGACCGCGCTGGTGGGCGGTCTCCGCTCACATTTCGAGACCGGCGCCACGAAACCGCTGTCTTGGCGGCTCTCCCAACTCCAGGCGCTCGAGCATTTCTTCATGGAGCGCGAGCAAGACATCATGGACGCACTGAGGCAGGACCTCGGCAAGCCCGCGACGGAGGCGTTCATTTCCGAGGTGGGCGTCGCGCTCTCCGAGCTTCGCTCCACGCGCAAGAAGCTCGGGTCCTGGATGAAGCCACAACGCGTGCGCACAACCAAGGTCGCCATGCCCGGCCGCAGCTATATTTACCGGGAACCTCTCGGCGTGACGCTCATCATCGGTGCCTGGAACTACCCCCTGCAACTGGTGACCGTCCCGATGATCGGCGCGATCGCCGCCGGAAACTGCGTCGTCCTCAAACCCTCGGAGGTCGCCCCGAATGTCGCCGCGCTGATCTCGTACTGGCTCCCGAAGTATCTCGACGCGAAAGCCGTTCGGGTCGTGGAAGGCGGTGTGCCCGAGACCACTGCGCTCTTGGCGCAGAAGTGGGACCACATCTTCTACACGGGCAACGGCAACGTGGGCCGCATCGTCATGGAGGCTGCGGCGAAGCACCTCACGCCAGTCACGCTGGAGCTCGGGGGCAAGAGCCCCTGCATCGTCGACGAGAGCACCGACCTGGACCTGGCCGCCAAACGGATCGCGTACGGGAAATTCTTCAACGCCGGTCAGACCTGCGTCGCACCGGACTACGTTCTGGTTCACGAGCATGTGCACGATGCATTGGTCAATCGTATGTCTGCGGCGGTTCGTGAGTTCTACGGCGACGAGCCGAAACAGAGTCCCGATTACGCGCGAATCGTGAATGAGCGGCATCACGCGCGGCTCACCGGGCTACTCAGCGGCGCCGACATCGTCACCGGTGGTGACCACGACGTCAGCGCCCGCTACATTGCACCGACGATCCTCAGGAACGTCAAAGAGGACGATGCGGTGATGCAGGAGGAGATCTTCGGCCCCATCCTACCGGTGATTTCCGTGCCCAGCATCGATTCGGCCATCGCATTCGTCAATCGGAGGCCGAAGCCGCTGGCGCTCTACATCTTCGCACGCAACGTGGACGCGCAAGACCGTATCCTCGCCGGCACCAGCTCGGGCGGCACGACCATCAACCACGTGTTTCTTCACTACGCCGTGCACGAGCTCCCGTTTGGCGGCGTGGGCGAAAGCGGGATGGGGGCCTATCACGGCCGCCTCTCGTTCGAGACGTTCTCCCATCAGCGCGCCGTCCTCAGGAAGCCGCTGTTCCCCGATCCCCCGCTGATCTTCCCGCCGTACTCGGCGCGAAAGCTGCGTTGGATCAAACGCCTGCTCTAGTTTGCGTCGGCGTAGATCGCGCCGGCTGCGCTTTCGAGATGACGCTTGAAGTAGAAGGGGATCCGTAACAGGTCGCGGCGGACCGCGGGTCGGATGATCGACACGAAGACACCGTCGCCGATGTCGACGAGCGCCCCGAACGACACGAGCGTGCGGTTCCCCTTGAAGGGTCGCACCCGCAAGAACCCCCAGCCTGCGCGGATGTCGTGGTCCTGCGAGTGGTCGACGCGAAACACCATCGAACGTCGGTCGGGCTCGAGTGTCGTCTGGAACACGTAGCGAACATCGATCGGCCCCCATTGCTGACGCATGGCCAAGTCCGCTTCGTTGCCGGCTTGGTGCTTGACCTGGCTTTCGGTCGCGAGAGGGATGAAATGCCTGTACCTCGGCAAGTCCACGATGGCCCGCCATGCCACTTCAACCGGCACATCGACGATCTGCCAGCTTTGCCCACCGATCATCTTGTAGGACCCTCGCTGCTCGTTCTTTTGCTTCACGACGAGCTCGCCGGCGACGAGCAGTTTCTTGTCTTCGTCGGTGAGTTTGTCGCTGCTCGAAAACGAAAGGGAAGGGGCGGCGAAAGTCACGGTGAGGACAGACAGCAACGTCAGGGCGGTGGGCAAAATTGACCATCGGCGGCGTTCTTGTCTATGTCTGACGGTGTTCATGCGTACGGTCCTCGTTGTTCTGATGCTTGTCGGTGGTTTTGCGGCCGCGGGTGCGAACGCTCTTTCCAATGACGGGGCGGCGCCAACAGTCATTCAGAACATTTCGTTGAATATTACAACAGGGGCCGCGGTAGAGGTAGCCGACAGCGGGGGGGAGGCGGACCTTCCGGCCTGGACGTCGATTTTACCACCTCTGGTCGCGATCCTTCTCGCCCTGCTGTTTCGCCACGTGTTGGTCGCGTTGGTTTTCGGGGTATGGCTCGGGGCGTTCCTGCTGTCGGGGCTATCTCCGTGGGCGTCGTTTGCGCGGTTGCTCGACACGTACATCGTCCAAGCGATCGCCGACCCAGGGCACGCGTCGATCCTGGTCTTCAGCTTGTTGCTCGGTGGGATGCTCGGACTGATGACCCAAAGCGGCGGTGCCAAGGGCCTCGCCTCCTGGGTGAGCACCGACGCGACGAGCCGTCGGCGGGGCCAATTGACCACTTGGTTCCTCGGGCTGCTGGTCTTCTTCGACGACTACGCCAACTCTCTTCTCGTCGGCTCCTCCATGCGTCCCGTCACCGACCGCCTTCGCATCAGTCGAGAGAAGCTCGCCTTTCTCGTGGACGCTACCGCCGCGCCCGTCGCAAGCCTGGCACTGATCTCTTCTTGGATCGGCGTAGAGGTCGGCTACATCGAAGACCAGTTCACGCACCTCGGGATCGAACGCGACGCATATATGACGTTCGTCGAAACGATTCCCTTTCGCTTCTATCCGATTCTCATGCTCGTCTTCGTCGCTTGGATCGCGTTTCGCGGCCGCGACTTCGGGCCGATGCTGCGCGCGGAGCGACGCGCGTTCGACGAAGGGCAGCTTTCGCGGCCTGGTTCCCAACCCGCGTCGGACTTCCACGAGGACTCGGTCCCCGA
>CAXMRN010000176.1:0-19954 GCA_964195565.1 uncultured Polyangiaceae bacterium
GTTGAGAAACCCGCTGTTCCATCAGCTCGACGTTCGCATCCAAAAGAAGTGGATCTTCGAAGGCTGGAGGCTCGCCGTGTTCCTCGATATCCGCAATGCATACAATCAGCAGAACCAAGAGGGCATCATCTTCAACTACGATTACAGCCAGCAGACTCCGCTCCTCGGTCTGCCGATCATCCCCGCACTGGGCATCAGGGGAGAGCTATGAGACGCGGGCTTGTTCTGATGTTGTTGTTCCTGGGCGTGGCGTGCAGCGAGAGCTTTCTGCCGGCGTGGGCCGTGACCAATCTCCGGGTCGTTGCGGCGGTGGTCGAGGTCGACGGGAAGCCCGGCCGTGCGCGACCGGACCCGGAGGACATCCTTCAAGTCTCCCTCCTCGTGGTCGACCAAGGCGCCCCTCTCTCGGACTTTCCGGAGGTTCCTGCGCTCACGCCGGGCCTGCTCCAGTGGTCCTTCGTCGCGTGCGTCCCGCAGCCAACGCTGATCGGCCCGCCGATTTGCAGGGACCTGATTCAGCCGTGTGAGGGCTGCGTTGGCACGCCGCCTGCCGATGAGTTCGCGACTCCCGTCTTCCGGTTCCAGGTGCCTTCCGAGGCGGAGCTCGAGTCGGCGCAGGCGACCAGCGTAGTCGTACAAGGTGCGATCTGCGTCGACGGGCCACCCGCAACGGACTCAATCCTTCGTTTCATTCGTGGTGAAACCGATGATCTGAACCCGTGCGAAGACCCGGCCGGCGAAGGCCGCTTCGTGTCGATCAGCGTTCCGATCGAGATCACGCCGGACGACCCGAACCTCAATCCCGAAATTCAAACGGTCGATCTGAACGGACGTGTTTGGCCGCCGCCCTACGATCAAGGTGTGCCACGCACCGCGCCCCGCACGGGTTGCAGGGCGGACCTCGAGGGTCTCACCGATGAAGAACGAGCGGCTCACCCCGTCGCGGGCAGCCAGCCGTCCACGATGAACTTGCACGTGACACAGGATAGCCTCCAGCCCTACATGGTCGGAGACGCGACCGTCACCGAAGAGATCCAGGTCAGCTGGCTCACAGACGGTGGCGGGCTCGAGCGAACCTTCTCCTTCGTCACCGACCCCGCGCGCTCGGTCCTAACGCAATGGGCACCGTTTCCGGACGCCCCCCCTGAGGGTTCGCTGGTGCGTCTCACCTTCGTGATTCGGGACGGCCGAGGGGGCACCGATTGGGTCGAACGGGGCCTTTGCGTGCTTCCGCCATCACCCGGCGGATCTCCGCCCTAAGTGTCGGTTTTTTCCAAACTTTTCGGGATCGTTGACACTGCCCGAGCCCCCACCTAGTGTGATGGATCGCGATGGTTGAGCGAATCGGAACGTGCCGCGTTCTCGGTGAAATCGGCAGCGGGGGAATGGCTGTCGTCTATGAAGCGATCCAGGAACCGCTCAATCGGCGGGTCGCCATCAAAGCGCTCAAGCCGTCGATCGCGATCGACAGCCAGTTCGCCGAGCGGTTCGAACGTGAGGCGCACTTCATGGCCTCGCTTCAGCACGAGAACATCCTGCACGTCATCGACTTCGTCAAAGACGGGCGGTCGATGTTCATCATCATGGAGTACGTCGACGGGATCGACCTCTACGACCTGCTCGAGCGCTCGCCGCGCTTGCCCGCGGACATCGCGGCGATCATCACCCTACAGCTGGCACGCGGCCTAGACTACGCCCACTTCCGCGGAATCATTCACCGCGACATCAAGCCGGCGAACATCATGGTGTCGATGCAGGGCGATGTGAAGTTGATGGACTTCGGGATCGCGCGTCACGAACGCTTTGGCGACTTGACGGAAACCGGCACGGGCCTCGGGACGCCGAGCTACATGAGCCCGGAGCAGATTCTCGGCGACAAGCTCGACTTCCGCAGCGACATCTTCTCGGTGGGGATCGTGCTCTACCAAATGCTCACGGGGCGAAAGCCGTTCGTGGAAGACGACACCCGGACCGTCATGCAGAAGATTCGGCTCGACCGGTATGAATCGCCCAAGAAGCTCAGCGTCGACGTGCCCCGGAAATTGGAGCGGATCATGGGGCGCTGCCTGCAGAAGATGCCGGCGAATCGCTATCCGACGACGCAAGCGCTCATCGATGATCTCACCGAGTTTGTCGCGCCGCGCGTTCCAATGAGCCACAACGCGCGCCTCGTCATGTTCCTCCACGAGATCGGCGTCATGACCGGCGATCAGACCGACGAGGTGCTCTCCGCGGTTGCACCTCGCGTCCTTCGGAGCGGCCGCCGCGACGCGGGCTTCTTGGGGAGCATCGCGAAGTGGCAAACGGCCGCTCTAGCCGCAGTGCTCCTCTCCGGGCTGACCGTTCAGGCCGCCAGCGGCCGTTGGTCCGGGCCATCGGTGGGTGAAGCGCCCGCGGCGCTCGACCTTGCCGAGGCCGGGCACCTCACCGTGAGCGCGGACCCCTGGGCCCACGTGCACGTCGATGGACAGCATGTCTTGACGACCCCCGCCGCGCGCGCGGTCCCACTCAAGCCGGGCCGACACTATGTAAAATACACGAACCCCTACTTTGCGCCGGTTGAGCACGAGGTGGTGGTTGAAGCGGGGGGCCGGGTGCACGACCGTGCGACTCTCTCCGAACCAATCGCGGTCTCCGGCGATGTGGAGGTCACACCGTGAGGCGGGGGCTTGTCTCGTTGCTGCTGAGCATCGCGCTCACGGTGATCGCGTCTGGGACCCGTGCGCAGGCGGTCTACACGCATGCGGTGCAGGAGGGCGACACCCTCGCCTCGATCGCGCAGCGGTACTACGGCGACCCCACCCGCGAGGCGGTGCTGCGGGAGGCGAACCGTATGAAGGGATCGGGTGTCACCGGGCTCCTCCCGGGGAGCTGGATCTTCATTCCGATGGTGACCTTCTATCGGGTCGGCGAGGACGAGACTTGGAAGTCACTGGCCACCCGATTCTTCGGTCGAGAGTCGCGGGCGGCGACGCTGATCGAGGCCAACAAGGGCAACCGCCGAGTCGACCCCGTGGCGGGCGCCGAGCTCCTGGTGCCCTACCCGCTGCGGCACCTCGTCGCCCCCGGCGAAACGCTGACGAAGATCGCGAAGATGTACATGCCCGACAGCCCTTCGTCACTGAAGCGCATTCGGCGTTTCAATGCAGGCGCTCGGATCGAGCGTGGGCAAGTCGTACTGGTGCCCCTGTTCGACCTTCGACTCGCCGGCGACGGCCGAGCAGAGGCGTCTGACGCGTTTGCGCGCGCAGCGGGCGGCGGTGCCGCCAAAGCCGCTCAAGACGAAGTCGAAGGCTCTCTGCCGGCGCTCATTCAGCAGGTGAAGAACGCGGAGTTCGCCGAAGCCGTCTCTCATGCAAACCGCCTTCTCGGCACGCAGAGCCTCACGTCGACACAGGTCGTGACGATTCAAAAGGAGCTCGCGGTGGCCTATGTGGCGCTCGACCGAGCCGACCTCGCCGAAGCGTCGTTTCGCGCCGCGCTCGCTCTACAGCCGAACCTAGAGCTCGACACGGTTCGCACTTCGCCTCTCGTTCTCGAAGCGTTCAGTCGCGCCAAGCAGCCCGCGAAGCTGTAGCCACCGCTACTTCTTCTTTTTGATTTTCTTCGGTTTGTACTTCGCGGGACGGCCGTCGTCCTTGGTCGCCGCTGTGTCCGCCGATTGCGTGGAGCCTGCCGCGCCTTCGAGTGCCCACGGGGGCAGCTGGATGTCGCCGTTCTCGGCGGCCTGCTTCTTGAGATGGATGTACGCGATGATGCAGACCGGGATGATGGCCAGCGAAATCAGCTGAGAGGTCGAGAAACCAAACGCAAAGCCGCGCTCCGGGTCGTCTCGCACGTACTCGATCAGGAACCGCCACAAGCCGTAGAGCCCGGCGACGACGACCAGCACCTGGCCGCGGAATTTTCGATGGGTGAGCAGCCAAACCGACAAGACGAACAAGAGCATTCCGAACACCGATTCGTAGATCTGCGTCGGATGCACCGCCAGCGAGCTCACGCGATCGATCATCAAGTCAGGGTACTCCTGAAGGTGATGTTGATACGCGGGGGACCCGTTGATCGTCTGATCACAGGCGAAGGCAGGAAAGGCGTCGGTGTCCCACTTCGGAAACGTGCCCACGGAGCTCAGCCAGTTCGGTGCGGTGCTCTCTAGCGGTCGCCCGTAGTCGCAACCGTAGAGGTAGCACCCCACGCGCGTGAACATCAGCCCCGAGGCAAGCGTCGGTGCGGCGAGGTCCGCGAAAGGAAGCAGCGGGATCTTCTTGATTCGCCAGAACGCCAACGCCGTCACGAAGCCGCCGAGGAACCCGCCATAGGCCACCAACCCCCCGGATCGAAGGTCGAACCACGAGGAGATGGTGTCGTACGAGTCGAGGTTGGTGAAGATGTAGAGCAGGCGCGCGCCGATGATGGCGCCGACCGCGGTCCACGTGAAGCAGCTGGCGAGGAGCTCCCGGTTGTAGCCCTCGATCCTCTTGCCCATGTACATGATGAAGTACCAAGCGAAGAGCAGGCTGCTTCCCAACATCACGCCGTAGGAGTAGATGGGAATCGCGCCCCAAGGGGTAGGGATGCTGAAGAGGACCGGATGCATTGGGCGGGAATCTCGCCGGGTTCGTCCCCGGGGTCAAGTGGGTTCGATGAAGCGATGAGCGAACTACTTATTCGAGAGCAAGACGGGGCGGTCACCTTCGAGGTTCGTGTCGCGCCCCGTGCGAGCCGCAATCGCGTCCTGGGTGTTCAGGAGGGCGCGCTCAAAGTCGCACTCACCGCGCCGCCTGTCGACGGAGCGGCGAATGACGCGCTCCGAAAACTGCTTGCCAAGGCGCTCGGCGTCGCCAAGTCCGAGGTCGAGATCATTCGCGGTGATCGCGCACGCACTAAGGTGCTACGCGTTCACGGTGTCAGCGCTAGCGATGTCCGCTTCGCGGAACGCTAGTTGACGATCACGCGGCGAAGGATCCACTCGTCGTTCTCGCGCCGGAGGTCGAATACCGTGTTCGCGAGGCCCGCGTCGGTGCGGAGTCGAAGCGCGATCCGGGCGCGCTCGCCATCGAGCGAGATGCTTTCTTGAATCAGGCGCAGGCTCGAGCCTTCGAGCGAAGCGAGCGCTTTGCGCGCGTCGGGCTTCAGCGCTTGCGCGTTGCGGTCGCTGTACTTGCGCCTGTGTCCGTCGTGCACGAGCTCCATCGTGACTTTCGATGGGTCGGCGTAGCTGAGTGCATTGTCGATGCGCGACTCGGAAACGCGTCCGGTCACAGATTCGATGAACTCGTCCATTCGCTCGCGATCGGTGACCACGACAGCGTCGGTGACCACCGCGGCCCCGACCACGATCGATAGGATGACAAGGAGATAGATGCCCGTTCGGCGCATGATGACCTGAGACTCTGCACACCCCGTGCCAGGTCCCGCAGCGCCCAATTGCGCAGCAATTGCAAGCAAAGTTGGATAGCTCACCATCGCTCCAGCTGTCATTGTGGCAGCCCCTCGGGCAGGGGCTGGGACACTTTGGCAGCGCGATTGCGGTGCTCGAGCCACGCGGTAAGGCCGACGAGCGCGAAGCCGAACCCCGCGAGGGCGAGCCAACCGCTCGGTTGGAACACCTCGATCGCGTAGACCACCTCGATGATGAAGCCGAAGGCGCCGAGAGCGATTCCCGAATACAGCGCGGGCTTACGATCGTTGACCCAGCCGTAGCTCAACAGTCCGAGGCCAACCGCGACCGCTTGAAGGGCCGCCCAAGGGCGGGGATCAATGAGCAACGTGAGCGTTGCGGTGGCCGCGTTCAATATCACCGCGGTTTGGATGAAGAAGTGCTTGCTGCGCGTGCTGTGCCACGCGAACGTGAGTAGGGCGACCGCCGAGGCGACCCCGAAAGACATCCAGTAGCTCGACAGGTCGAAACGAGCCCATTCGCCGACCGGCTCGAGCAGGATGGCGACCGCAAGCAGTGCGGGAATGATCGCGGCGCGCTCGACCGGCAACTCCTTGCGCTGTCTCCCGAGGACGAAGAGTGCGATTGCGCCGACCGCCAGGATGGCGCCCGAGAACAGATTCGAGACGTCGTAGAAGAGGACCTGCCGCGCCGCTATCACCGCGGCGGGCGCCGCGAGCGAGCACACCGCGAGCTTGGCCTCGAGCGTTCGCGGCTTCATCCGGACCGCGATCCAAGTCGCCGCAGCCAAGATCGGCACGACTGCGAGCGTGGCGCCGAGGGCGCTGCGATCGGGGATCAACAGCAAGGCGTGGCCCCCCAAGCTCGCCGCCGTCAACATTCGCGCATGGGGCCGAGCGAGCACCCGGAATGAGGCCCACACCAGCGGGAGCAAAGCGACACCTGCCCCAGCGACGAGCAGAAGCGCACCTGTCCGACTTGGCGCCACCCACTGGGCGACCGGGGCCATCGCGGTTGTCACCTGGCCGAACTGCGAGAATACGAAGCCGCCAAGGACCCCTGCGTGGATCGGAATCAGAGCGAGAAGGGTGAGCATGAGGACGCGTGCGCTTCGCCCTTCCTGCCAGCGAATGCCGCACACGTAGGCAAGGGCGGGGAGGAGCACCGTGGTTCCGAGCAGCGCGAGGTAGCGGGTCACGTCCCCGACTTGATCCCAGCTCTGAACCAAGAACGTGCCGGCAGCCGCGACGATCATCGTCGCACCGCACCAGCGTAAGATCTGAAATACCTGTTGGAGTCGCGTTTCCATTCGGTCCCCTACTTCCCTTCCGCGCGGAGCTCTTCGAGCTCGAGGCGAAGCGTCGCGCTTTCGTCGGCCGCATCGAGTTCCGCTTCGAAGGCGTCGACCGGATCGGCGCATTCCGATGCGATCTCGATCTCCCCAACTCGCGCTTCCCAACGTTCGAACACATCCTCGAGGTCGCCGATCGGTCCGGCGGTGCCGGCCATGCCGTGCGCCGCCTCCGCGCGAGACTGTCGCGTGCGTATCAGGTTCTTGCGTTCACTGAGCTCACCCAGTCGCCCGTTCAGGACTCGCACCCCGTCAATGAGTTCCTTGTGACAGCGCTCATGCTCCGCCAACCGCTGCTGCAACCGGAGCACTCGTTGCTGTGCGGCTTTGTGCCTGCGCAAGCACTCGAGGGCAGCGGTCTCGTCGTCCGACGATTTCGCTCGGCTCCGCCACGCCTCGACGGCTCGCTCCTCGTCGCGCAGGGTCTCGCGGAGTGTTTGTTGATCCCGCTCCACCCGCTTGAGTTGCACCCTCGAGCGGGCGGTCGCTTGGCGAACCCGCCCGATCGCGGCGCTGACCGAGGCTTCATGGTTCTCGACCTGGGCCAACATCCCGTCGACCCAGCTCGTCACGCTCATCGTCCATCGCTTCATTCTGCTCATCGAGACCTCCAGCGTTCGATAGAGCAGAGAGCGTGCCAGGTGGCATGGGCTTGAAATCATTGAGCAAAGCTTGGCCGATGGCATTTCACTGAGCATAAAATGTACATCGTCTGTACAATCTATGTACATGTTCGACTCTGCCGTCTCGGCCCGCCTCGACGCCATCGGGAAGCTCGGATTCACCAATCCGTTCGGTCCCGAGCGGCCGGAGCTTGAGGCGATCATCGTGGGGAAGGAGGTCGCGCGCTCCTCGCTGTGGAGCCGTCCCATCGATTGGCCCCTCGGAGACCCGGCGCTTCCCGCGATCCAGGACGAAGCCGAACGACAGATGGCGTCGGCCCAAGCGGGGCTAGCGCGAGGCGACGCCTGTTCTGAAGCGGAGCGCGATCTCATTCGCGGCGTCGCCCTCTACGTACTCTACTACCGCTACGACGCCGAGCTCTATCAGTCGATCATCTCGGACACGCCCGCCGAGACCGTCTCCTTCTATGACGCGTTTCACGACGATTACTGCAAGCTGTTCGAGCTCGTCCGTCCGCCGGCATGGGCAGCGACGGCAGCGGACCTGCTCGCGCTCTTCTTCCAAACGCGACGCGCGTTCCACTTCGTGTTCCACCAGATCCTCGGGACGTCGCTCGCTGCTGCGAAGCTGCGCTCCACCGTTTGGGAGTCGTTGTTCACACACGATCCATGGCGCTACCTAGCGCATCTCCAAGGCCGCATGCACGAAGCGAGCACGCTGATCCTCGGCCCGTCAGGAACCGGCAAAGAGCTCGTTGCACGCGCGATCGGCTTGTCGTCCTTCATCCCGTTCGATGCAAAGAGTCGTCGCTTCGCGCGAGACTTTCGCACCGCATTCCATCCCCTTCACCTTGCCGCGATGTCGAAGACACTCATCGAATCGGACCTGTTCGGTCACAAGAAAGGTGCGTTCACCGGAGCGACCGCAGACCGCATGGGCCACCTCGAGGGCAGGTCCGCGAGCGAGACTATATTCCTAGACGAGATCGGCGAGCTCGATCCGGAGGTCCAGGTGAAGCTCCTCCGAGTGCTGCAGTCGCGGGAGTTTCATCGTCTGGGTGATACGGAACCACGGAGATTCGGAGGCAAGGTGGTGGCTGCTACCAATCGCAACCTGCCTAGCGAGATGCAAAGCGGGCGATTCCGCGAAGACCTCTACTACCGCCTGTGTTCGGACGTCATCCACACCCCCTCGCTTCGAGAACAGGTCGCCGGCGACGTCGATGAACTGGCCCATCTGGTCCGAGTGCTGGTCCAACGTAGCCTCGGGTCTTCGGACCCGAAGACCTTCGAAGAGGTCATGTCGGGAATCGAGCAAGGCGTTGGCCACGACTACCCGTGGCCGGGCAACATTCGAGAGCTCGACCAGTGCGTCCGTAACCTCTTGATTCACGGCCGCTACCTCCCGCCCACGGTGCCCGAGGAGACAGGTGTGCTCGACTCCCTCTTCCACCAAATGCGAAACGGTGAAGCCACCCTCGACGAAGTGGTCTCCACCTACACCAACTGGGTCTACACCCAACAGGGCTCCTACACCCGCGCGGCCACCACCCTGGGCGTCGACCGCCGTACGGTAGCCAAACACGCAGGGGACACCTAGTCGAAGATCGGGTATTACGAACTCGCAGAGTGTCTCCTTCGGTCACAACGGTGCGGCTGTTCACGCCTACAGGTTGGGTGATTGGGACACTGCACGTGCCCCAGGGGATGGGGTTGTTGCCGTTCCTCAATGGCGACGGCGACGGCGACGAGGCGTTCTTTCGGATGACGAATGTCAGCTTGCCGGAGCAGCCTCGGACGATTCCGTTCCTCGCGCTGCAGCGTAAGGCGGCCCTGATTGTGGTTCCGGGGGAGGGCGCCCTCCTTGGGCTTCACGAGGACCAGGGGCGGACTCGGCATGAGGTGACGTGCCTTTTCGCGGGCGGTCTGGTGATGGGGACCTTGCCGTTGCCCAAAGGCGCGCGTGTCTCGGACGAGCTGATGCAGTCAGAGGAGTTTTTCGCGATCGAGGATTGCACCCTCGGCATCGATGCGTCACCAGAGCCCGTCATGGAAGCTGAAGAACTGGTGTTCGTGCATGCGGCCGAGATGTTCGGCGTCGCGGAGCTCGAACCGGAATGATCGTTCGCAACGGCACGGGCTTCACGAGGGCCGTCAAAGTATTCATCGCGCAAAACTGGGGTCTGATCCTGACGGTGATTCTCACCGAGCAGGCGATCGTCATCACCTCTCGCTACACCAAGGTGCTCGAGACCGACGTGTTCTCGGCGACGGCCATCGGATTGATCGCGACGGTCGTCGGCATTTTCATCGTGTTTCGATTCAACGAGTCGTATCAGCGCTGGTGGGAAGCGCGCACCTTGTGGGGCGGCCTCGTCAACGACAGTCGTAGCTTCGCCCGCGAGGTCATCACGCTGCTCACTCCCGCGCGTGTCCCCGGCATCGGGTCCGAGGAGGACGCTTCGAGGGTTCACACCGAGTTGGTCTATCGACACCTTGCGTACTGCAATGCGCTCCGCCTAAGCCTGCGAAAGCAGGACACGTGGGAGGAACTCGCACCATTTCTGAGCGCGGAAGAACTGGATGAGCTCCAAGACTACGCCAATAAGCCCACACGCATCGACCACGTCCAGGGGCTGCGCCTCGCCGAAGTGATCGGCACCGACACCGCGCAACAGCTGCTGTTGATGCAGTTGGACTCGACGCTGAACCGTCTCTACGACATTCAGGGCGGCTGCGAGCGCATCAAGACAACCGCCTTTCCCGATGACGTTCGTTTCATCTCCCGGGGCTTGGTGTGGCTCAGCGCCATCGCGGTGCCGATTGCGTTTCTCAGCTCCGATCGGCACATCCGCGCCATCGAAGTTTTTGCGGTCATCGTGATCAGCCTCAGCTTCATGGTGGTCGAGCAGCTTGGCGCTTCGCTAAAAAATCCATTCGAGAACCACGACAACGACACACCGATGACCGCGCTTTGCCGCACCATCGAGATCGATCTCCGCCAGCAGCTCGGCGAGACGAAGGTCCCGCCGCCGGTCGAACCGGTCGGCGGCGTCCTGATGTGACCCCAGTCAGTCGTTCAGTCCGTCAGTCCATGAGGGCCGAACGCATGACATCGAGCGGCGGTTCGACGCCGGTCCACATCTCGAATGCGATCGCGCCCTGGTGTAAGAGCATCCCGAGGCCGTCGACGACCTTGAGGTCCCGCTGCTTCGCTCGCGCGAGCACCGATGTCTCGAGTGGCTTGTACACCATGTCGACGACCGCGGCCTCGGCGGGGAGCGCATCGATGGGGAGCGCCGCAGCGAAGTCGGCGGCACCCACGTTCGATTCGAGTGTCGCGCTCGTGGCCTGGACGAGGAGCGTCGCGGTCTCGAAGTACCAGCTCGCCTCGCTCAGCGGGGCGGATTCCAGCGCGCAATCGAGCTCACCCGCCAACGAAGCGCGCAGCCCTTCGCCTTGCTCCGGCCGCCGGGACAACACGGTGATCTCATCGGCACCTGCGTCCGAGAGCCCGACGACTGCCGCGCGCGCCGCGCCCCCTGCGCCTAGCACCACGACGCGCGACTCGCTCAGCTCGACGCCCGCCTCCGCCAGTGAACGGACCAGCCCCGGTGCGTCGGTGTTGTGCCCCACGTAGCGCCCGTCGGTGCGCACTACCGTATTGACCGCGCCGATCGTGCGAGCGGCCGGGGCCACCTCGTCGACCAGCGCCATGATGGCTTCCTTGTGGGGCACGGTGAGGTTGTAGCCGTCGATCGCCGCCTCGTGCTTCTGTCGAACTGCAGCTGCCAACTCGGCCGGGGGGACCTCGAAGCGTTCGTACCCGAGCGCGATGCCGATCGCCCGTGCCGCGGCCTCGTGCATTTGTGGTGACTTCGAGTGCGCGACGGGCCAGCCGAAGATCCCGAGTCGAACGGGGTCACTCATGACGTTCGACCTTTGCACCGAACTCGCCCTCGAATACCCGAACCCGCAGCCGGTCTCCGTCCTCGACCTCGGACTCGCTCCGCACAGCGCGACCAGTCGATTCGTGCAGCGCGATGGCGTAACCGCGTTCGAGCACTCGCAACGGGGAGAGCGCATCGAGCTGCGCACAGCGCTCTGCGTATGCGGCACGCGCCTCACGAACCATGGGTCGCCCCCTTCCGTGCAGCGTAAACCGGAGCGCGATCAGGCGATCGCGTCGACGACGCATGGGCAAGCGCCCTGCGTCTCTGAGTCGGGCAGTCAGGGTGGCCAACAGGCGTTGATCGCGGCGCAGCACCGAGCGTGGGTCTTGGCGCATCAGCCGTTGATGGAGCTCAGCCACGCGCTCGTGAATCGGGACGAGTAGACGTCGTGTCCCGTAGAGCGGACGGAGGAGGCGCTCCAAGCCAAGTCGAAGACTGCCGACCCGATTGTCCAACGCCTGGCTCAGCCGCCGCTCGAGAGACTGCACCTCTCGGAGGAGCGTCTCGCGCTCGGGAACGACGAGCTCGGCCGCATTCGACGGGGTTGCCGCCCGTACATCGGCAACCAAATCCGCGATGGTCACGTCGACCTCGTGGCCGACGCCGCTCACCACAGGGACTCGACAAGCGGCGATCGCGCGGGCGACGCCTTCGTCGTTGAAGGCCCAAAGGTCCTCTGCCGAGCCGCCGCCACGCGACACGATCACGACGTCCAGGTCGTCGACTCGCTGAACCAGCTCGAGCGCAGATACGATGCTTCGCGGAGCGTCCTCGCCTTGCACCCGGCAGTCCGCCACTAGGATCTCGACCGGGCACCGATCCGAAGCCACACGAATGATGTCGCGAAGCGCCGCCCCCGTTCGACTCGTCACTACGCCCACGACCCGTGGCAGCCCGGGCAACGAACGCTTAGTTTCTGGGTCGAGCAAGCCCTCCGCCTCGAGCTTCGCGCGGAGCTTTCGAAACTGCGCCGCCAGGTCGCCTTCGCCCGCGAGCTTGGCCGACCTGGCGATCAGCTGGAACTGACCGCGCGCCGTGTACAACGACAACTTGCCGCGAAACCTGACCCGCGCCCCATCTTCCAGGGGAGCCTTGGTCCGCCGAACGTCGGACGCGAACATCACCCCTCGCAGTTGTGCGGGGTCTTCCTCGTCGTTCAGAGAGAAATAGACATGCCCCTTCGCGTGCCGGACATCGGAAAGCTCGCCTTCGATGAGCACGTTTGCCCAGTTGTCCTCGAGCGTGAGCCGGACGGCGCGGTTGACTTCCGCCACGCGGAATACACGTTCCTCGCCGTCATGGTCTCGACCCTGAAGACGCTCGAAGAGCGGCATCTCCGACATGCGCAGACCGTAGCCCCAATCCCCCCTTCGAAAAAGGGGTCAGACCCCTTTTTGTCGAGCAGGCTTCCGTGAGCGTGGTCCTCGTCGGTGTGGGGTCGAACCTCGGTGCCAGGGAGGCGTCTATTCGCTGCGCGCACGCACTCCTCGATTCACGAGAGGGGATCGAGGTGCAAGCCGTGTCCGCTCTCTACGAAACCGAGCCACTCGGGCCACCGCAACCGCACTATTTGAACGCAGCGTTCCGTTTGCGGACCGCGCTGTCACCGCCGGAGCTGTTGCGCGCCCTGCTGCGAACCGAACGTCGTCTAGGCCGTCATCGAGTTCCGGACGAACGCTGGGGCCCGCGCAGCATCGACCTCGACTTGCTTTGGGATCAACGCGGGCCGTTCGAGTCGACAACTCTCAGCGTTCCGCACCCCGAGCTCGAGAACCGCGACTTCGCGTTGGCTCCGCTCCTCGATGTGGCCCCGGAGCTTCACGCCACGTTCGAGCCGTCGCTTCTGGAACAGGGCGGGCGCCCACCAAGATGGGACCGAGAAGCCTCCGTCCGCGCCACCGCAGCGCCGACCGGCTTCGACGTCGACGTGGAAGCCGACTCGCTGGCCGACGCCTGCGCGCTGAGTGTCGATCACGCATCGCCTCGAGGACGCCCCTGGTCGACTCGCCACCTCACCGTGCAGCCGGGTCCCGAACACTTTGCAATCGCGCTGCGAGAATTCTTTCGCACCGGCTTTGCGGTGCATCGTGCCACGATCAGCCACTGTTCGAAAACACAGTGGGCCGTTGAATTACACGGTGTAAACATGGGGATCCCAGTCGACGCCGATGTGCGACTACAGACCACGTTGGGCGACCGCCGCGAATTTCATGCGCGTCTCTCGGTCCTCGTAACCCGGGTGTGACGTCTCTTTTCTAGGCGAAACGTTTGTTGGTTCACGAATCGGTAGCTAGTCTGGAGCTGGGAGTTTCAGACAAAAAGAACATGGCAGACGCACGCAAAGACAAGCGCACGCTGCTTTCGCTGAAGATCCGCTACAAGAGCGCCACGCTCGAGGACTTCATCGAACGCTACAGCAGCGATATCTCTCGGGGGGGAGTGTTCATCAAGGCCAAGAAACCACTGGCCGTGGGCACGCTTCTGAAGTTCGAGTTCATCCTTCAAGATCAGTCGACGTTGATCCACGGCGTGGGTCGCGTGGTCTGGCGGCGAGAAGGAGCCGAGTCCGACCCTGCGAATCCGTCCGGCATGGGCATCAAGTTCATCAAGATGGATCCGGCATCTCGTTCGGTCGTCCAACGCATCGCGGAGGATCGCGGTCGCCCTGGGGTCTTCGACCAAGGCAAGGACGGCATCCCGCACGCCCCTGAGCTTGCCTCCGATCCGAGCAGCCTCGCAGAAGCCGACCGCACCAAGGTGCGCCACGTCAGCGAGTTCTTGGCTTCCGCGCTCGAAGAAGGCGGCGCCGGTGACGTCGCGAAGCGCGAAGCTCAGGCGGGCGTCGAGCGCGCCCGGCAGATCAGTGACCAGATCGGGAACAACCGCGCCGTTGCAGCGCGCGGCGCGTTTAGCGCGCATCGAGAGGCCCCCGTCGACACCGCATCCGTGGCCGATTCCCCAGCGCGCGGTGCAATGTCCGCCTTTGGTGGCTCAGGCCTCAGCACGAGTGGTCGCATCAGCAGTGCCGCGGCACCGGCGATGGACGAGTTGGACGCCGAGGATGATTTTCTCGATGACGAGACCACGAAGATCCATGACCTCCCCGAGTCCGACTTTCCTGCAGACGCCGACGCAACGGTGATCGCCAAGGAAGCCGCGTCGCCCTTCATCGCAGCACAACGCCTTACACCGGTCGTCCCGGCCTCAGCCGCGATGCCTGAATTGCGGGGTGCGGTTCCTGACCTCTTCGGTCCGGGTGTTGGTGACTCGTTCGGTCCCGCACCCGGCGAGTTCATCGACGCAAGCTTGCTCGATCCTGCCGTTCAGACAGTTCCGCCTCCCGCTGGGGGCACGCCGTCCGTTCCCGAGGCGCCGGGCATTCCTGCCGAAGCCTTCAAACTCCCGCAGGCGAGCACGCCCGCTTGGACCACGCGTCCGACGCCGCAGAAGACGCGCCCGAGTGCGTGGATATTCGCGGTCGGGTTCGTGCTCCTACTCGGCGCCGCCGGAGGAGCCGCTTGGCAGCTTGGATACGCGGACGACGTGATGAAGCTCGCGGCGCCGTACCTTGGCCAATCAGCCCAGCCAATCGCGCAGCCTTCCGCTGACGTTGTACCTCTCGTCGTGCCCACGCCTGCGCCCGAAGAAGCTAGCGCCGAAGCGCAGCCCGAGGACACAATCGCCGAGGCGGCTGAGCCCGACGACAGCGAGGTCGAACCGGAAGTCGTCGCCGCGGCCGAACCCGAGGCCGCCGCTGCCGCTGAAACGGGAACGGTGAAGTTCCAGGTCGTATCCCGTCCGTCGGGCGCCTTCGTGAGCGTCGACGGCAAGGGCGTCGGCCGAACGCCGCTCGAGCTCGACTACGAAGTTGGCCAGACGATTTCGTTCTTCTCGAAGGCCCGCGGGTACTTGGCCCGACGGCACAAGATCACGGTCGGGGCCGAGCAGGCGACGGTCAACCTCTGGCTCGCGCCATTGCCGTACGTCGTCCAGGTGGTCACCAGCCCAGTTGGGGCGAGGGCCAGCGCGGTGGGCGGCGGTGAAACCAACACGCCAGGTTCACTCCAGTTCAAGACGATGCCTGCGTCCCGCAGCATCGTGATCTCGAAGGACGGCTACAAGACCACGAGCCAATCGGTGAGTCGCACCGATTTCACCGAGGAGACGCGCCGGATGGCCGCCACCCTCAATGTGACCCTTCAGAAGGACGGATCGGCAGCAGCCGCGCCGCCTTCGACCGAGGTCGAGGACCAACCTGAGCTACCCGCCGCCGAGCCGACGCCGACTGAAGCGAAGGCCGAGCCCGAGCCGCCCGTCGATCCCCCCGAGGCGGTCGAAGCGGCCCCCGAAGAGGCGGCCGCGCCGAGCGAAACTAGCGAAACAACCGACGCCGACGCCCCTTAGGCTTTCGGTAGAGGATCCGCACAAACACCAGCCCGGCGAGGAAGCCGCCGATGTGGGCGAACCACGCCACCCCGCCACCGCCGGTAGCAATGATGCCGAGCGACAGGTAGCCCTGGACGAGCTGTAGCAAGAACCAGAGCACGATGAAGATCCCGGCCGGCACCTCCATGAAGTGAATGAAGATGAAGATCGGGATGAGCGTGACCACGCGCGCATGTGGGAACAGGGTCAGATAACCGGCTAACACGCCCGAGATCGCCCCGGATGCGCCGATCATGGGCGTCATGCTGTTTGGGTCGACGAGAATCTGCCCGACCACGGCGCCCACCCCGCAGAGGGTGTAGAACAAGAGAAACCGGAACCGGCCGAGCACGTCTTCGACGTTGTCGCCAAAGACGTGGAGGAAGAGCATGTTGCTCCCGAGGTGCAGCCACCCGCCATGCAGGAACATGCTCGTGACCGGCGTGACCCAGCTCCCGACGGCGCCCCCGTCCACACGTGGGACCGTCCAGTGCCCGTGGACGATGACGTCGGGGATCACCCCGAACCGCATCACCAATGCTTCGGCAGCGGGGCCCGCGAGGTTCAGGCTTCCGACGAAGATGAGCACGTTGACCGCGATGAGGGTCCACGTGACGATGGGCGTGCGGCGCGTCTGGTTGATGTCGCGGATCGGAATCACGGTGCGGTCTTCTATAGCGCGTCGCCGAGGCAGAGGCAGCGGCCCGTGCTAAGCCCCGCCCATGGATGCGGGCCACTTGCTTGGACCTACGGGACCGCTGGCCCGCGGCGTTTCCGGCTACGAGCATCGCCCTGGCCAGATTCGGATGGCCCGCGCGGTACAGGACGTGCTCGAGCACGACGGGACGCTTCTGATCGAGGCCGGAACCGGCACGGGTAAGACCTGGGCGTACCTGATTCCTGCCGCGCTGAGCGGTCGTCGCGTCCTGGTATCGACCGGCACCCGCGCGTTGCAAGACCAGATCATGGAGAAGGACCTGCCGGCCCTGAAGCGACACCTCGGCATGGAGATCGACGCGGCTTGTGTGAAGGGCTTGAGCAACTATCTGTGCCGACGCCGATTCCACGAGCTCTCGACCAGCCCGGACGCCACCCAGCCACGATTCGCCCGCTCGCTGCCCACGCTTCGAAGCTGGAGCGAGGAGACCGAGTCAGGGGACCGCGCGACTCTGGCGTCTATCGCCGAGGAAGACCCGATTTGGTCACGGGTGGTGAGCGGTTCGGATACCCGAATCGGAGCTCGTTGCGGGTACTACGACGAGTGCTTCGCGACGCGGGTGCGCCGGCGCGCGGAGGGCGCTCAGCTCGTCGTGGTCAACCACCATCTGTTTTTCGCCGATCTTGCGCTTCGCGACACGGGCTTTGCTTCGGTGCTGCCGGACTACGACACGGTGATCTTCGACGAAGCACATCAAATCGAGGACACCGCGACCCTCTTCTTCGGGTCCCGTGTCTCCACCGCCATGCTCGAGCGGCTAGTGCGTGACGCGCGAGCTGCCCTTCGCGGTGAGCGCGGCGGACAGCGCCACGAGACCCGCTTGCTCGACGCGGTGCTCCAGCAATCGTCTAACTTTTTCAGTGCCCTTCCCGCCAATGCCAACGGGGGCCGCGCCTCGCTGCCGCCCGAAGCCATTCCGCAGGAGGCGCTTTTTGCCTTGGATAACGTGCTCTCGGAGCTTTCCGCATCGTGTCGGAACGTTCGACCGCCGCAGGAGAACGTCCTTCAGATCGCGAGGCGTGCCGACCAGCTCCGCGACGCCCTCGGCTCGCTCGACGCGGCGGGGCAGGTGAGCTGGGCCCAGGGAGGAGGCAGGAGTCCCTCGGTTGGTTCGAGCCCGATCGATGTGGGCCCGCTGCTGCGCGAACGGCTTCACGAGCGCGTCCCTCGCGTCGTGTTCACCAGCGCGACGCTGACGACCGGGGGTGACTTCGGCTTCGTCAAACGTCGGCTCGGAATTGAAACCGAAGTCAGCGAAGAGGTCGTCGAATCTCCGTTTCGCTACGAAGAGCAAGCCGCACTGTACGCGCCGACGCATCTCCCCGACCCGCGGGCGACGGACTTTCCAGACGCAGCAGCCAAAGAGATCCTCGAGCTCATCCGGATGTCCGAAGGGGGCGCGTTCGTCTTGTCCACCTCGCTTCGCATGATGAGGATGCTCGCCAAGCGCGTGGGCGACGAGCTCGACCAAGAGTGGTTCGTTCAAGGCGATGCCCCAAAGCAGACGCTTCTCGATCGGTTTCGCGACCAAGGCAACGCGGTGCTGTTTGCGACCTCTAGCTTCTGGGAAGGCGTCGATGTCCCGGGCTCCGCGCTTCGACTCGTCGTCATCGACAAGCTTCCCTTCGACGTCCCGAGCGACCCTGTCGTGGCGGCTCGGTGTGAACGCCTCGACGAGGCGGGCGAATCCTCTTTCATGCGCTACCTCGTCCCCGCCGCCGCCCTATCCTTGAAGCAGGGGTTTGGGCGCTTGATTCGAACCACTCAGGACCGCGGGGTCGTGGCGATCCTCGATTCGCGAATCCGCCGAAAAGGCTACGGAAAAGTCTTTCTCCGAAGCCTCCCGCGAGCCCGGGTCTGCGACACCCTCGATGATGTTCGGGAGTTCTTGATCTCTGTGGACCAACACCCCAACATGTTGACCCAATCCGCGCCGCCAAAGGAGGCCCCGTGACCCAAGCGTTAGCCGAAGCCCAAGGCTCTGCCGTCATCCCCGAAGCCGAGCATCGCATCGAGCCCACCTCCCAGTCCAAGCTCGACGAAGCGCTGGCAATCCTCGAGGACCACAAGCAGGAGTGGGCGTCGCTCGCCATCGACGAACGCATCGAGCTCCTCGAGCACGTCCGTGATGGTGTGGTCGAGGTGGCCGAACGATGGATGGACGCTGCGATGGAAGCCAAGGGCATGAGCCCTGGCACCGGCGAGGAAGGCGAGGAGTGGCTGGCCGGCCCCGCGTCCGTCATCAAGAATCTCTCCCTTCTAATCGCATCGCTGCGCGACATCGACGACGACGGTGTTCCCCAGCTTCCGAAAAAACCGTACACGCGGGCTGGCGGCCAGGTCGTCGCACCGGTGTTCCCCGCCGATGGTTGGGACGGCGTGCTGTTCATGGGCTTTACCTCTGAGGTCTGGATGCAGCCGGGCGTCACGCTCGATAACCTCAGCGAGAACCAAGCCGCCTTCTACAAAGAGAAGTCACCCAAAGGAACCCTCGCCCTAGTGCTCGGCGCCGGTAACGTTGCGTCGATCGGCCCCATGGACGCGCTCTACAAGCTCGTGGTGGAAGGCCAAGTGGTCGTCTTGAAGATGAACCCGGTCAACGAGTACCTAGGCCCCTTCGTCGACGAGGCGTTCGCGCCGCTCCGCGAGCGAGGGTTCTTCCGGGTGGTGTACGGCGGCGCCGTGGAAGGTGACTACCTCTGCACCCACCGGTTGGTCGAGGAGATCCACATCACGGGATCCGACAAGACGCATGACGCCATCGTGTTCGGCGTCGGTGAAGAAGGGGCGCGCCGCAAGGCAAACCGAGAGCCTCGCAACACCAAGCGGTTGAGCAGCGAACTCGGCAACGTGAGTCCGATCATCATTGTTCCGGGCCCCTGGTCGCAGAAGGACCTCGACTTTCACGGGGTAAACCTCGCCTCGTCCCTATGCAACAACTCAGGGTTCAACTGCGCCGCCACGCGCGTCGTCATTCAGCACGAGCAGTGGGACCAACGCGAGGATCTGCTGGCTTCGTTTCAGAAGGCGTTGAAGAACGCCGCGGACCGCACGCCGTACTACCCGGGCGCGGAGGAGCGCCAGAAGATGTTCGTCGAGCGCCACCCTGACGCCGACGAGTTCGGCTCCAAGGGCCCCGGCAGCGTCCCGTGGACGTTGATCCATCACGTAGACTCCCGCGAAACCGACGACATCTGCTTCACCACCGAATCGTGGTGCGGCCAGGCCAGCGAAACCGCCCTCTCGGCAGATTCGGTCGTCGAGTACATCGATAAGGCGGTCGAGTTCTGCAACGAGTCGGTCTGGGGTACCCTCAACGCGGGCATCTTCGTACATCCCAAATCCCTCAAGGACCCCGCGGTGGCCGATGCGGTCGAGCGAGCGATCGCCAACCTCCGGTACGGCAGCGTCGGGATCAACCATTGGCCTGGGCTCAACTACGCACTCGTCACCCCGTCCTGGGGCGCTTTCCCCGGCCACACG
>CAXMRN010000177.1:0-14231 GCA_964195565.1 uncultured Polyangiaceae bacterium
GTTCAAAGCGTGGCGCAGGATGACACGGTCGGGCGTGGAGAAGGCCTCGTAGAAGGCGACCACCACGTCCACGGCGGCTTCGAGGGGGCTCAGCGCGAAGGAGGCGTCAGGCCACTCGATGGAGTCTACGATTTCATTCACGGTGATCGCGAACTGCGGGTCTCTGGTTTCTGTAGTCATGATTTGCTGGCTTTCTTGATTCATGCCGCGCTCTTCCGATGCTGAAGCGCATCGATGAAGCTCGCGGCGACATTCGTGACGTGCTCGGCGCGGAGGATCCGCTGGTGACCGAGACCTTCGGTGAGGGTCAGCTCCGCGTTCGGCCAGGCGCGTGCGATGGCCTTGCCGGAATCCACGGGAACTTCCTTGTCGTTCCGATCGTGGACGACCAGAAGTGGTGTTTGCATCGAGGGGGCGATCACGGTGGCCCGTATGCTCTGCATCGTGATCCCGAGTCGCTGCTCGACGCGGTCCTGCAAGTGCTCGCGCACCTCTTCGCTGATCGCGAGCGCATCGCTGTAGATCCGTAGGAACAGCCTGGGGTCTGCGGGCGGCGAGACGAACACCGCACGCTCGAGCTGCAAGCCGTTCGCGAGGGCCACGGTCGTTGCCGCGCCACCCATCGAGTGCGCAATGACGCCGTAGAGCCCCCCGAGTTCGTCGGAAACCTGACGAATACAAGTCGCCAGCTCGGGGATCGACATGCTGTTTCCCGGCGACTCTCCGTGACCGAACGCGTCGAACGTCACCACGCGGTAGCCGCGTGCGACCAAGGGTTCGACGAAACCACCGAGCTGCGTGCCGCGGCCGTTCCAGCCGTGCACGAGAAGCACGACGGGCCCGCTGCCCCAGCTCCACGCCTTCATGCCTCCGATCGACAAGGGAGTCGCGGTCTCGAGCACGTCGCGCTCACCCTGGCGCGGCCCGTTGCGCCGTGTCCTGAAGAACAGCTTCTCGGCCACGCCCGCCGTCAGCCTTGGAGCGAGGTAGCTGGCGGCGGAGAACGAGGCCCTCAGCCAAACTGGCGACGAGACATGTGAACGAACGTTCGTGCTTTTTTGTGGAATGGTCAAAGCGTCTGCGGTTTGGGTAGTCATGGCGTCTTCTCCTCAGTGCGACCGCGCGAGCAGTCCTTCGAACATGTTGCGGGCTCGTTGCTCCGCGCCTGGGTCGCCCAATAGACGCCCGAAGTGGTGATAGGCAGCCGTGATCGACCCGAGCTCGAACACGAACTGATCGAGGTCGACGTCCTTGCGAAATTGGCCTTCCTCGACTGCAATCTCTGCTGCGCGCCGGAGCGTCTCCGCGTACTCCCGTTGGGTTTCGACGAAGTAATCGCGGGCGGGGCCCGGTTGGTCGTCGAGCTCAGCGGCCACTGCGTGGAAAATACAGCCTCCAGGAAGCTCTGCCTCCCACTGCTTCAACGTGCTCTCGAACATCGAGCGGAGTCGCGCTTCGCCACGCGGCTTCTTGAGTGCCGGGGCAATGACGATGTCGACGAAGCGCTGGCGCGCCTCGAGCAGAACTTGAAGCTGAAGTCGTTCCTTGGAGCGGAAGTGCGCGAAGAGGCCGCTCTTCGACATCCCGGTCGCCCCCGCGAGAGAGCCGATGGTCACCTTCTCGAGGCCCACGGTGCTGGCGAGTTCCAGTGCCTGGTCGACGATGGCTCGCTTGGTCTCTTCTCCCTTGCCCATGCCCTGATAATAGAACGAACGTTCGTATTGTCAAAAAGAAAACTCAGAATTCGTCATTCATCAATGAAATCAGCCACTTCATTTGGCAAAAGTAGGCGGCTCGTCTAAACATTTGGACCGAGGCCACGTCAGACGCGATGAAGATGGCCCTACGGCATAGATGGGAATCCGGAGAGCATTAGATGAACTGGACTAAGGCCGTGGGAGCGGGAGTGTTGGCGATTGCGCTAGCTGGCGTCGCGTCTCCCTCTTCCGACGCACAGGTGACCGACGACCCCAACGATCCGGCGGCACGGAACACGCTGACGCTCGAGATCACCGGCATCAGGGAGCCGAAGGGTAGGATGGCGTGCGCGCTGTTCTGGCAGAACAAAGGCTTTCCACGCAAGCACCGCCGCGCGCTCCGTCGGACTTGGGTCGACGTGAAAGGCGACACAGTGAAGTGCGTCTTCAAGCGCACAGGTCTCGGGGAGTACGCAGCATCGGTCTTCCTCGACAAGAACAGCAACGGGAAGCTCGACACGAATGCGATCGGAAGCGCGAAGGAACCTTGGGGCGTCTCGCGGAACGCTGCCCACAAACGTTTCGGCCCGCCGCTCTACAAGGATGCGAAGTTCGACTACGAAGGCGGCCCTGAGACCATCGAGATCGAATTGGTGTACTGAGGCGCAACTCTAGATGAAGATGATCTGAGCGCCCTCGCTCATGTCCATGAAGTCCATGGCAGTGAGCACGTCTTTGACCTGGGGCACGAGGTCGTCTTTGGTGAGCTTGAACATGTCGAGGGCCATCTGACACCCGTAGAGGTCCGCGCCGGCATCGTCGAGCATCTCGACGAACTCCCGAATGGGCGGGATGTCCAGTCGCTCCATTTCCTTCCTCATCTGCGCTGTTGCAAGCGCCTCGACGCCGGGCAATCCGGCGATCATGGCGGGCACTGGCGCGGAAGGATTGCCCACGAGGTTCAAGTGAAGGCGGTCGATCTTCTTCTTGTTGACGATGTCGAGCCCCCAAAACGTGAAGAACAGACGCGCGTCGACGCCTGCCATCCGGGCCGCGTTGGCCAAGATCAGCCCAGGGTACGCCATGTCGAAGCTTCCTTTCGAGCAGATGACGCTCAAGCTTCGTTTCTTCTGTGTTCCTGAATCGGTCATTGGATTCTCCTGACGGGCGCCGCTACAGGCACGACTTGGGTTTGGGAATACCGGCGATCTTTGCGATGAGCTTCGCCGGCCCATCCGGAAAGAGTTTGTAGATGGCCTTGATCGGGGTTTCCGAGCGCTTGCTGATCTTCCGGAGCCCTGGGCTCGATCCCGACTCGGTTTCGATCGCGCGAGCGGCGTTGAGCACGGTCCAGTGCTCGTCGCTCAGCTCCACGCTGAACTGCTTGGCGAGCTCCATCGCGAGCTCCTCGGACCAATCATCGCGATTCGTGAGATAGCCCTCGGCATCGGTTTGCACAGTCTCGATTGACATCATGCGCCTCCTGCCTCCGCGACCGCGGAGAGTTGCTTGCCTGCCAACGACATCGTTGGAGAAATGGGAATGGGACGCGCCGGAAGTAGTCCGTGCCAGTACACGAGACGGAACAATCGCTTGGCCCAGTGGTTGCGGCGGCACTCTTTGAGCAACGGCAGCGGGCCGATGCCTGGGATCGGGAACTGTCCAGGGAGCGGCTCTGTGTCGTAGTTGAAGTCGATCAACATGGCCTTGCCGTGGCCGGTTTCGACGAAGCAGTTGGAGTGGCCGTCAAACGTCGGCTCGAGCTCCTTGCCTTCGATGGCGCGGAGGATGTTCTCGGTCATGAGATCGGCTTGGAAATGAGCGACGGAACCTGCCTTGGAGCTCGGAAGGTCGGTCGCGTCGCCGATGCAGAAGACCCGTTCTGCGTTCTTGGCAGCCAGCGTGTGCCGGTCCGTCGGGACGAAAGCGAGCTCGTCTCCGAGATCGGTGTCTTCGAGGAAGCGAGCACCGGTGTGCGGGGGAATGGTCACCAGCAGGTCGTAAGGGACTTCGCGCTCGTCGTAGGACCGAATCACGTTGTTCTCGGAGTCGACCTCACCGGTCATGAACTCGGTTTCGACCTGGATGCCCTTGTCTTCGAGCAGGTACCCCAGCGTCTTGGAAGCGAGCGGTTTGGTGAATGCGCCATCGAGGGGCGTCGCATAGACCAGCTCGGTCTTGTCGCGAATGCCACGCTTGGTGAGGTACGCGTCCGCCAAGAAAGCGAACTCGAGTGGCGCTACGGGGCACTTGATCGGCATCTCGACGATGTTCAACACCAGGCGGCCTCCCTCGAAGTTGGCGAGGGCCGTTTGCAACGCCTTGGCGCCTTCCAGCGTGTAGAAGTCGAACACGGACTTTCGCCAGCCGTCACCGAGCATGCCGTCGATCATGTCCGGCCGGACTTCGGTGCCCGACGCGATGATCAGGAAATCGTAAGAGAGCGGCTCGCCTTCCTCTAGTTCAACGCGGCGGCGCTCGGTATCGATCGCTTTGACCGCATCCTTATGCCACGTGATGCCTTTGCCGAGGGTAGATCCGCGTTCACGAACGATGCGCTCCTCCGTTTCATCGCCGAAGGGCAAGAACAGCAACCCGGGTTGGTAGAGGTGTGTGCTCGACGGGTCCACGACCGCAACATCCCATTCGCTGCTGAGACGTCGTCGTAACTTGTGCGCGATTGCGGTGCCGGCCGTTCCGGCACCCAAGATGAGAATAGTTTTCATTGCGGCACCTCGCTGGGGCCCACGATGCTTGCAAACCCCGTGCCGACGACAGCTCGTCGTAACTACTTAACCGTTTGTAAATGGGGGTAAACCGGATTCCCCAACGATTCCAGTATTGCCCCGTTCGGGGCAGAGCGTGTGCGGTGACTGGTCAGTTACGAGTTGTCAACGGCCGCGTCTTGCATGGGCTCCGGAGATGCAAATCGTTCGGCGGAGCGAGAGGTGTTCGCACTTTTTGCGCGCTCATGCATCGCCGTTAGGAAGCGAAGTGTTCCGTCGAGCATGCGTGCTGTGCGCGGCGACGCGAAGATGTCGAACGCGTGCTGTGCGCCGCGGAGCTCCGTGTACATCACGTCGGAGTGTGAAACCTCTCGCAGAGTCTCGGTAAAGAGTCGTGCGTCTTCGACCGGCGCCAACGTATCGCGGTCGCCGTGCACAATCAGGAACGGTGGGGCGCCCGCGTGCACGCGATCGAGCGGAGAGGCGCGGCGAAACTTCTCCGGCTCCCTGTCGATAAATGCCTTCATGATCATCGGCTCGAGCACCTGCGGCACGAAGCGCTCCTGCATCGTTCCGAGACGGTTCGTGAAGTCGTACACCGCGTATACCGGCACGGCGGCCTGGACCGAGGTGTCTGCGTCCTCGAAGCCGGGCTGGTACTCCGGGTCGTTGGCGGTCAGGCCCATCATCGCCGTGAGGTGACCGCCGGCCGATCCTCCCGTGACTGCGATGAAGTTCGGGTCGATGCCGTACTCGTCGGCGTGCTCCCGAATCCAGTGGAGGGCGTACTTCAAGTCGATGAGATGCTCCGGCCAGGTAGCGGCGGGGCTGAGCCGATAGTTCACGTTGAAGCAGACCCAGCCGTTGGCGGCGAGGTGCCCGATGAGTGGCCAGCCCTGCTCACGTTTGTCGCCGATGATCCAGGCGCCGCCGTGAATCTGCATGATAGCGGGGCGTTTGACGCCTGGCGCTTCGGGCATCGCGACATCGAGTCGAAGCGTTTTTCCCGCGACTTCCCGGTAGGTGACGTTTCGGATGACATTGACGCCGCGACGGTGGAAACGGAACGGCATGAGGAGTTGTCCAATCGGCATGCGATCCGCGTCGTTGAGCTCCGGAAGGTCAGCCAGCACGCCATCGAACGTGTGCCGCGTCCTCCGTCCATCGTGGAATAGGGCGAGCAAACCGAACCATGACGCGACGGTAATCACCAACGCCACGACCCCAGGCCATGCGGACAGGGCGCCGAAGTGGACGAACGAGACGGCGAGCACCGCCTGCCAAACGATGTGATGAAGGGCCAGTTCTGCGGTGAGCCACGAGCCGAAGAAGCTAGGCACGAAGAGCGCGGGGATTCGGCGAACGGGCATGAAAGCGTTCAGTGTGAACACGAGCCCGATCAGACTCGCTCCCAGGAACAACCACGCCACGACTGTGTCGTCAATCCACATGGACCCTGGCCTTCTAGCACGTTCCGCGATAAGCCGTTCGCCGATGGGACAGGACGACCTTTCGTACTCCAGAGTCACCCACTTGCCGGATCGTCCGATTCAGCGCCTTCAGCGGCCGCTGACTGCGTTCATGCACGTGGAGTCGGCCGGCGGGGTCGTCCTCTTGATTTGCACGGCGATTGCACTGCTGGCCGCCAACTCTCCGTATGCCGAAGCGTACGCCGCGTTTTGGCATCACGACCTTCGCATCGCCGTGGGCGACTTCGAGCTCTCGTACTCGGTCGCGCATTGGATCAACGACGGCCTGATGGTGGTCTTCTTCTTCGTGATTGGGCTCGAGATCAAACGAGAACTCATCATCGGCGAGCTCAGCGATCCAAAGAAGGTGGTGCTTCCGGTCGCGGCGGCGCTCGGCGGTGTACTCGCGCCGGTGGCGATCTACCTGTCTCTTCAGTATGGCAAGGCCGGGGAGCATGGGTGGGCCGTGCCGATGGCAACCGACATCGCGTTTGTCGTCGGGTGCATGTCGCTCCTCGGAAGCCGGGTACCGCGCGGGCTTGCCGTTCTCATGCTCTCGTTGGCCATCGTGGACGATCTGATGGCGGTGCTGGTGATTGCAATGTTCTACACCTCTTCGATCAGTGCGGCGTGGTTGGCGGGTGCCGCTGCCGGGTTGGCGGCCATCGTTGTGATGAATCGCGTGGGTGTGCGGTCCGTTCCCGTGTACTTCATCGCCGGTGTGGTCGTCTGGCTGTGCACCCTCCAATCCGGTGTCCATTCGACGATCGCAGGTGTGATTCTCGGCCTGCTGACCCCGGTCCATCCGTGGCTGGGTGGGCCGAAGTTTCTCGGGTTCCTGCGCTACACGGACGACACACTTCGCAAAGAAGAGACCAGCATGGAGCGAGCGAGGCAGATGGTAGCCGACCTCTCCTTCGCATCTCGCGAGGCAGTGCCGCCGCTGTACCGAATCGAGACGGCGCTCCACCCTTGGGTGGCGTTCGGCATCATGCCTCTTTTTGCGCTGGCCAATGCGGGTGTCCCGATCAAGATCGAAGCCATGGGCGAACCGGTCGCTGTGGCTGTGGCTGCCGGCCTCTTCTTTGGGAAGGCGATCGGCATCTTCGGCGCCTCGTGGCTCGCCGTGAAGATCGGGGTCGCGACGCGGCCTGAAGGCGTTACTTGGCCGGTCCTCGGAGGCGCTGCTTTTCTCGGCGGTATCGGTTTCACGATGGCGCTCTTCATCGCGTCTCTCGGTCTGTCGGGTGAGATCTTGCTGTCCGCCAAGATCGGCATCATTTTGGGTTCGTTCGCGAGCGCTGTGGTTGGAATGCTGGTTCTGTCGTCCGTGGCAAGGAAGGGTTGATGCGAATCCTCCTCGCGTTCTGTGTCCTGTCGTTCGGGTGCGTCGCCTACGCCCAGTCGTCGCCGGTCTTCTATTCCTACAAGTCGGACTCGGGCCGCACGGTGTACGTGAATCGATTCTCGATGGTGCCCCCCGAGAAACGCTCTCGGGCCCGCGCGGTCGACCTGTCGCGGGTCTCCCTCAACGAAGAACTCGCCGAGGACCTCGCCGACGCGGTCGAAGATGAGATTCGGCTCCTGAAAGAGTCGGACCCTTGCGCCAAGGCACGCAAGGAAGAGAGTGCGGGCGCGTGGCGCCACGTCTGGCACCGCCACGGAGCGTGGCTGTTGGCTAGCTCGGCGGCGTTCATCCTGCTGTTGATGTCGCCCTGGATGATCATGCGGACGCCTCCTGGGGTGTGGTCGCGTTTCTTGATGGTGGCGTTGCCGGCCTTAGCGATGACAGCGTTGGTCGCCGTCTCGGCGACCCGTGCAACCAACTCGCTCGACGCGGTTGAAGAGCTCTCCAAGCTTTGCGATGCCAACGAGAAGGAGGCGTCGCCGCAGAAGCAGGTGGTGAGGCTCAACGAGATGCACACCTACATCGAAGAGCTCTACAAAAACCACTACGAAGAGATTGAAAGGGCGACGCAGATCGAATGACCGCGCAACCCGATTCAAGCGACATGACGAAGTGCCCCTTGTGCGGCGACTCCAACGAATGCGCCGTCGCAGGAGGTCGGGATCCAGAGTCGTGTTGGTGCATGACCGCGACGATGAGCCCGAGCGCGCTCGCTGCCATTCCTGCCGAAGCGCAGGGTAAGGTATGCATTTGCTCCCGGTGTGCGGCCGGAGCCGCCGACAGCGACTGAGTCGTCGTTAGCCCGCGGCGGTGCTCGGGCCGCATGGGTTGCACTGGCTCGCGAGCTCGTCGTGCTCGACCTGGATGGTGGCGTGGTGAATCGCAAAACGGCTGGCCAGGGTTCGATTGGCCGCATCGATGATGCCTTGGTGGTCTGCGTCCTCCCCGATGACGAGGTGGATCGTGGCGATGTTCCTGCCACTGGTCAGCGACCACACATGGAGGTCATGGGCGTCCTGTACTCCCGGCAGTCCCTTGAGAGCTTCTGTGACCTCTTCGATTGAGATGCCTCTCGGAACCCCTTCCATCAGCACGTCTAGGGTTTCTCGCACGAGCCCCCATGCGGAGTACAAGACGAGCGACGCGATGATGAATGACGCAACTGGGTCTGCCCATCGCCAGCCGAAGAAATAAATCCCGGCGCCAGCTGAGATTGCGCCGACGCTGCCCAAGGTATCGGCCATGACGTGAAGCCAGGCGCCTCGGACGTTGAGGCTGCTCTCACGTCCCCCGCCTAGAATGCGCAGGTTCACCAGGTTGATCGCCAAGCCGCCGCAAGCGACCGCGAGCATCAACCCCCCCTGAACAACCGGGGGTTCGGAGAGACGTTCCCAGGCTTCGCGCGCGATCAGCACGGAGAGGACCAAGAGAGCGGCCCCGTTGGTGAGCGCGGCCAGGATCTCAGCGCGATGAAAGCCATAGGTCCGCTGCGATGTGGCCGGGCGCTGCGCCAGCGCCAGGGCCACCATACAAAGCCCAAGCGCGGCCGCATCTGAAAACATATGGCCAGCATCGGCGAGCAATGCCAACGAGTTCGCCGCGATTCCACCGATGACTTCGGCAACCATGTACGTGGCGGTCAGGCCAAGTGCCACGGCTAGCCGCCGACGGTTGCCAGCGACCTCGGCGGCGCTTGCATGATGGTGGTGATGCTGGTGCGCCATCTTGAATAGACTGCTTACCACGCCGTCGGGCGCTGAGCGATTCAGCCGCAGTTCGCTGTAGTGGTTTGTCGGCTGCTGTAGTAGAAAACCGGCTTCGGGGGCGGCCCCGTCGACGCCGCAGCGCGAGGAGGATACCCATGAGCGAGAAGAAGGTTGTCAACTACGAGGGGGCCGCAGCGGACGTTCATTGGGACGGCCGCCTTTGCATTCACATCGGGGAGTGCGGCCGCGCCAACAACGATCTGTTCATCGGCGGTCGGCAGCCATGGTGCCAGCCGGACCAGGCAACCGCGGACGAAGTCGCCGACGTGGTGGACCGGTGTCCCACGGGCGCGCTGACCTATTTGCGCAGGGACGGCGTCGAGGGGGAGTCTGCCGATTCCGAGAACGTCGTCTCCATCATGTACAACGGCCCGCTGTACGTCCGCGGTGACCTCCAAGTGGATGGCGCCGCCGAGGACATGTCTGGTGTGAGCTTCCGAACCGCCTTGTGTCGATGTGGACAGTCGAAGAACAAGCCGTTTTGCGACAACAGCCACGAAGAGGCTGGCTTCAAAGACTACGGCGCGGTCGGCGACAGCGGGGAAGGCTTCGACGCCCCCGGCGGCACACTCAAAGTGGGTTGCGCCCCCAACGGCCCGCTCCTGCTAAACGGCAACTTCACCATCGTCGCCGCAAGCGGACGAAAGGCCTGGAAGGGAAAGAAGGCCGCCCTATGCCGCTGCGGCCACTCCCAGAACAAGCCCTTCTGCGACGGCGCCCACAAAAACGCCAATTTCCAAGCCGACTAACCCAACGTTAGCAGCAGTCTAGGTGGGTGCGGGTTTGTTCGGCTGATTTGCGGAGGAGGGTGAGGCTGCGGATTACTTGGGGGCGGTCCGGTTTTGGGATGCCTTTTAGGATGGCGGCGATGCTTTTTTCCGTGAGGGCTCGGAGCCGTTGAGCTTCCTTCTTGCCTGCTGGGGTGAGGGAGATGAGGACTCGGCGGGCGTCGTCTTCGGCTTTTTCGCGGATGACCCAGTCCCGGCTTTGCAGGCCGTCGACCAATCGAGTCATGGCGCCCTTGGTGACCCTCGTGTGAGAGGCGAGGGAGCTGACGTCCCACTCGCCGTCTGTCAGCGTTTGCAGAAGCACACACTGCGCAGGGCTCACGGTCCCGCAGCAGATCTCCTCGCGCTCGAACGAGGAGAACATGCGGCAGAACGCGATGACGTCTTCGACGACCGAGCTCATCGCCTCTCGGCGGTAACAGAGTAGCTGAAGACGGTGCTGGAGAGCTGGTCGATTCGTTCCATGCCCACGAAGTCGACGGCGGCCTTCCACATCGGGTCCTGGAGATTCGGCGTCAGCATGGGGCCGGCTGGCTTTCGCGTGAACTCGATGTTCTCGAAGCCAGCGTCGCGCATGTACCCGAGGTACTCCTCTTCGGTCGACGCGCCTCCGACGCACGCGATCCAGCTGGCCGCAAGCTTCGCAACCTCCGGCGGGAGGGGCTCACTGAGGACGATGTCGGTCACCGCCACCCGTCCACCGGGCTTGAGGATCCGGTGTGCCTCGCGGAAGACCTGCGCCTTGTCAGGGCTGAGGTTGATGACGCAATTCGAGATCACCACATCGACGCTCTCGGATGCCACGGGGATGTTTTCGATCAGCCCCTCGCGAAACTCGACGGTTCGCGCGTACCCCGCGTTCACCGCATTGGTGCGGGCTCGTTCGAGCATCTCGGGCGTCATGTCGATTCCGATGAAGCGTCCTTCGGGCCCGAGCTTTTCGGCGGAAAGCAACGCGTCGAAACCAGCCCCAGACCCGAGGTCGACGACGGTCTCGCCCGGTTCCAGGCTTGCCAGTGCAGTCGGGTTGCCGCACCCAAGCCCAAGATTCGCCTCCGCAGCGGCGCCGGTGATGTCCTGGTCCGAGTAGCCGATGAGCGACGCGGTTTCGGCGTTCGTGTCGGTCGACGTGCTCCCGCAACAGCCGGCAGCCTGCTCTTCAGTTGGCCCGCAACAGCCTCCTGAGCGACGCGCGACCTCTGCGTAGCCCGACTTCACGACGTCATGTACTTGATCTTTATCCATCAAAGCCTCCAATAGTTGAATGATGCAACTAAATAGTTGAGGCTGTCAACCAAAATTGTCAACCCCTCGCAAGGCCTTTTTAGGAGAGGCCCGCGAGGAATCGGACGAGCGCGTCCGTGAACTGGGACTCTTGTTCCCGATGGGGCCAATGTCCGGCCTCCGGCACGACCAGGAGCTCCGCGCTGCCTTCGAAAAAACGTTTCGACTTCTCGTAGGGTCCAAGATGACCTCCGAAATCTCGCGCGCCGGCGACCATCAAGCCGCTGCAACGAATCGGCCCCAGCAAGCGCCGATCGATCTTCGCTCCGAGCGCGCGGTAGTAGTCGATCGCGCCTTGCAGCACGGCGGGGGTGGAGAAGGCCTCTTTCACCCGTTGCGCCGCGGCGTCACGCTCCGGGCCCCGCCACCCGAGTCCCCAGCGTTGATACAGGGTGTCGATGTAGCGGAAGTCGGCGCGTCGCGTCCCAGCTGCCGCCCACGGGAGTTTGAAGTAGAGGAAGTGCCTCGCCACGAAGAGCGCCCCCAACGCCTGCAACGCATTCTTGGGCTTGAGCGTGAGAGGGTGGGGAATCGCGATCGGCACGATGGCTCGAACTCGATCGGGCGCTAGTGCAGCCGCACCCCACACGACCGTCGCGCCCCAGTCGTGACCGACCAGCACGGCCGACTGCAACTCCAACGCATCGAGGAGCCCGACCGCATCCTCGGCCAGACGGAGTGCGTCGTAAGGCCGCCCGGGTACGAGCGTATCGGGATGATAGCCGCGCAGGTATGGGATGATGGTCCGGTAGCCGGCGTCGTTGAGCGAGCCTGCAATGCCAGCCCAGGACTCCGGCGTATCCGGAAATCCGTGAAGGAGCACGATTGGGTCGCCTCGACCCGAGTCGACGTACCGCCAGGTTTGGTTGCCCACCGTGGCGTTCTCGAACTTGAGCTCCGAGCGCACGCCCATTCATAACCGCGCATCCCCCGGACCTTCAAGGACGAGTTGACGCCGATCGGCACAAAGCGTACGAATCGGAGCGATGCAGTCGACTCTGGTCGAGTTCCTTCAGGATCGCGTCGCGTTGAGAAACGCGATCGCCACCTTGATCTTGATCGTGACCGTGGTGGCGCTTCGCTACATCGCCGTTCGTTTCATTCGTCGCAGGTTGCCGAGCCGCGACAAGCTCCAGCTTCGGTGGGCCGCACAGGTTCGTGGTTTCTCCTATGTGATCCTCGCGTTCGGTCTCTTCATCATATGGGCTGCCGAGCTTCAAGCCCTCGCTGTCTCGTTCGTGGTGTTCGCCATGGCGATTGTATGGGCGACCAAGGAGACGCTCGCCTGTGTGCAGGGGGGTATTTACCGCATCAGCTCGAACGCATTTGAGGTCGGTGATCGGATCAACATCGCGGGGATCCGGGGTGATGTCATCGATCCAGGGCTGCTGAGCACCCTCGTCCTCGAGGTCGCACAGGGGCATCAGCGTACGGGGCGCACGATCAGCATCCCCAATAGTCTGTTCATGACAGAGCCGGTGCTCAACGAAAGCCTCGCCGGCGAATACATGCTGCACTTGATGACCATCCCGGTCGATCGAAGCGATGATCTCGCAGCGATTGGGAGCAAGGCTCTCACCGCCGCGCAGGAAGCATGCGCGGACTTTCTCGACGATGTGCGCCGCCCGATCGCATCTCGCTATCGGCGCCATGGCTTGAACCCGCCCAACGTCGACCCGCGCGTCACGTACCAGGTTGTCGACAAGAACACAGTGAACATCCTTCTCCGAATTCCAACGCCGATCAGGCTCGAGCGCCAGGTCGAACAGCATGTCCTACGAGCAGTCCTTGGCGTGCCGGAGGGCCGTGACACGCTGGCCCCACCAGCTCCTGGGTAGACCGCATGTCCTCATCCGAAATGGAATCCCGAATTGCACGCCTCGAAGCGATCGAGGCTGTCAAAGCGCTCAAAGCTCGCTACTGGTATTGCTGCGACAGCAAAGACGTCGAAGGGGTGCGTGACTGCTTTCTCGATGGGCCGGTCGAGATTCACTACGACGGGCCCGTTGGGATGGTGAAGCATCGCGATGGACTCTACCAAGTGTTCAAAGACGTCGCGTGCCAGACTCAGATCGTGGAAATGCACCATGGCGGGCCGCCAAACATCGAGGTGCACGGACCCGACAGCGCGAGCGCTCGATGGGGGCTCGTGTACCACCTGATGAACACCGACACGAAGACGGTGAGTGTTGTCGGTGGTTACTACGACGATGAGTACAAGCGCGTCGATGGGAAGTGGTGGATCAGCAAAGCCCGCTTCAAGGTCTGCTCTGCGGTGACCTACGGCTGGAAGGACGCGGCGATTCGTTTGCTGCACGCGGGCGCTCGCCTGCCGGCGTAGCCTGAGCCGCCAGTTGCCGATCGGACGCCAGTTTGTCAAGGTGCCGGCCCGATGGAACGAGTGAGACAAGTCGATGGCCTCCGCTGTCTGGTGACGGGGAGTGCGGGGTTCGTAGGAAGCAACTTGGTTCGTGCTCTTCTCGCGCGAGGCTGCGAAGTGCACGGTTTCGACTTGGCGCCGGCGCCTTCGGACGAGCCGAAATTGCGATGGTTTCGTGGTGACGTTCGTGATGAGGAGGCACTTCGCGACGCGTGCGAAGGGGTCGACACTATCTTTCACACCGCGGCGATGATCGAACCCCTCACCTATGCGCCGCAGGCTTTTGCGGAGCTCGTTCGCAGCGTCAACATCGAGGGGACGGACGTTTTGCTGCGCGTTGCGCAGGAGTCGGGCGTTCGGCGCTTCGTTCACACCAGCTCGATCATTACCGCGCCTGACGATGCACATCGCGGCACCAGCGAGGTCGCGCCGTACAGCACCGCGTCGGATCTCTATTCCAGCACCAAGGTGGCATCGGAGCAGCTCGTCCTGGCTGCGAACGGCGAGTCGGGGCTCCTCACCAGCGCAATCCGGCCGGGAGGGATCTACGGGCCGGGCGAGCGGAACACCATCATCGGGCCGCTGATGAAGGCCCTCAAGCAGGGTGCGCCTCTCGTGCTCTTCGGCGACGGTTCCACGCGAATGGACTACACGTACATCGACAATCTCGTCGATGCGCAGATCCGCGCTGCAGAGCGACCCGTCGAAGGTTC
>CAXMRN010000178.1:0-17236 GCA_964195565.1 uncultured Polyangiaceae bacterium
ATCGAGCTCGCCCTCCCCTCAGGCGACCACCGCATGTTCGTCGAGAAGGACGGGTACGTTCCCATCGACCAGAGGCAGACGATGGTGCTGGGCCAGACCATCCCCATGGAGCTCCCCTTGGTCGCGATTCCGGTCGAGCCGATCCCGGGGCCGACTGCGGCGCCTGAGCCGGTCGAGACCTCCCGCCCGAGACTCCGCAACGCTGCGATTGGAACGGCGGCGAGCACGCTTGCCACCGCCGGAGTCGCCATTGGCCTTTCGGTCCGCGCGGGGTCACTCAAAGACGAGTACGACAGCGCGGCCGCGGACTACCGCATGACCGGCGACCCGGCCGACCTTCAGCGTGCGCAGGACCTCGCCGACCGCACCGACCGCTTCAACATCACGGCCGACGTGTTCTGGGGCACGACGATCGCGCTCGGGGTGAGCGCGATCGTCCTCTACAGCTTGCACCGCAGGAAGCAGAAGCGCGAAGTACCGCAAGTGGGTGTGTCGTTTTCGAGAACCGGTGGGTTCGCGTCGGTTCGCTTGCCGATCGGGGCCAGACCATGACGCGTGGGCTCCCGCTGCTGCTCGGCTGCTTGGTCTCCTTCATCGGGGGCTGTTCTTTTCTCAACGCGCCGGATCGCAATCTGACGCCTCCCGATGGGGGTGTGGATCGCGGTGGTATCGAGCTGTTCTGCGACGACGACCTCGACGACGACGGCGACATGGCGTTCGACTGCGACGATACGGATTGCGCACAGGAGCCGGCCTGTTGCGAGTCGAGGCGAACGACCCTCAGCGAAGATTGGACCGGGGCCGATCTGACGAGCGGCTGGACCTTCGCGCCGACGACGGGCGGCTCGTGGTCGGCGCTTCGACCGACCCTCGACGGAACGACGTTCGTCGGCGGGTTCCTGCCTGACGACTCGCCTCGCTCGCTCGTCAGCAGGGACTGCGTATCGCTGGCACTCGGCGGCTGGGTTGAGACGACCCTGCGCACGACGGATGCGACCTCCTGCGGGCCGACTGAACCCTGCGACCGATACGCGGGAGTCGTGCTCACGGTGGCAACGGACTCGGCGCCGGGGAGCAAACTGCAGGACGAGCTCGCCGTGACACTCCACGCCGGCGGACTCGTCTTGGTGACGCAGGCTGATGTCGAGATCGCGCGCACGACCGCAACCGTCGACGAGGACATCGCAGTCGAGATCGAGCTTCGGCCCACCCTCGACGACTTCAACCTTCCAATCTTGACCGCCAAGGTCACGGTCGACGAAGGGGTGGTGCTCGAGGACTTCGCCGTCACGCCCATTGGCGACTTGGTCAGCACGGGCGATTGTGCCGAAATCCCGGGGCTCCATGTAGCCGCGCAGGGCCACGGCGCGGGCGTCTATGTAGGGCCACTCGTCACGGGCAAGCAGGACTGTGCCAATCCGAGCCAGTTCGATGAACAAAGTGCAACCTTGAGAGCCGAGCACCTCGATCTCTCCCCATCTTGGGTGCAGGCCTATGTGGGTTCCCCGGCGTTGGCCAGCTCACGGAATTCGGTGTTTGACGTCCAGTGGGACTTGATCGTCGAGGGGAGCAACAACGACCCGGAGCTCGAGCCCACGACCCACATTGGGTACGCGCTTGGGCATGCCAGGACCTCCACTGACGAAGGAGGCGACTGGCGTTTGGACACCTGGGAGAGCAGCGGGTCCCCCAAGGTCGGCGACGACCCGCCGTCGTGCTTGGATGGCACCTGCGATGGCAACCGCAGCGTGCGCGAGCCGCATCTACTCGCTGAACTCAACGAAGAAGGAGAGCTTCGCGACCTGGTGCTGTCGTTCGCCCGCGAGCTGGTGACCGACCCGAGCGAGCGCGACCTTTTCGGTGTTCAGATCGTTCGGCCCATCGGCGGGCCGACGACATCGATCGCGCTTCCGTCGACGCTGACGCTTTCGCCCGATCAAATTCCCGAATGCGTGAGCCTGCGTGATCCAGCGCTAATTCCAGTGGATCCGGACGCACAGGGCGGGTACTGGCTGCTCTACACCTGCGTCCAGACCGCGGGCGCTGCTACGGAGATTCACGCGGTCCGCATCTCGCGGGCGCTCGAGGTGGTTCAAGAGGCGGGTGGCCCGCTGCGACGCGTGGTGCTCGTCGCCAGTGAGCTAGGGCCGTTTGCGGCCGCCGGAATTCGTTCGCCGGAGCCCGTGATCTCCTTTGACGAAGATGGCCTGCGCCTCCGCATTTGGTTCTTGGCGCAACGCACACCGGGCGACTGGGCGGTGGCGCTCGCGGAGGCCCGGACCCACGACACCTCGATGCTCGAGTTCGAGCTTCCGGAGCCGGTGCCCTTCCCGGTGAATCCGATTCTGAGCAATGCCTCGACCCTGGTTCGGAGCGGCTGCTTCGACGAGGAGTGCAATATCACTGGAATCGCGGTGAGCCCCCGAGCCGACGATCCGAGCCGGCTCCGCTTCCTCTTGGCACGGCGCTTGAATCTACCAGGGCTGGGGCGAAGCGATCAGCTAATCCCTTTGGAGCAAACTTGGAGCAAACCGTGAGCCAGAATCGACGAATCCAGCGCTGGAAGTGGCTGCCTTGGGCGGCCTTGCTGGCACTGGTCGTGGCTGGTTGCGGCGACTCGAGCAACGCCGCCGGCTTGGGCCCGGACTTCGATGCGGGGGCCGCCGGGTCGGGCGGCAGCGGCGACCGAGCCGAAGGGGCCGGTGGCTCGGCCGGCTCTGGGGCGCCTCAAAACGACGGTGGAACCTCGGGCGTGACCGACAACCCCGTGGACCTCCTCTTTGCCAACCCAGGACGCAATCCCGGGGACGCCCTCGGCGCCGGGCTTGAAGCCGCCACGGACTACGCGGCGGGTGCGCGCGCCTGCTACGCAGACACGGGCGCGTGCGGGAGCGCCGAGTGCAGCGCGTTTGCATCCTGCTGCGTGAAGACGGGTGCCTGCTGCGCTCCAGTTCTCAACGACGCAGCGCTGCCCGCCGCGCTCGACTTCCGACAGTGTGCAGGACAGACCGCCGACGCGTGCGCGCAGGACAATGGGTCCGACGCAGTCTCCTTTGGCCAGACCGACCCAGTGCTGAGCGGCCGAGGCCTCATTCCCAACGGCACTGCAACCGCCGAAGGCGGCGTGGTGATCGGGGAGTTGGTGAACCTATCTTCGCATCGCGTCGAGGTCGAAGTTCAGTTCACATTGCCAGTCGGCTGCAACGGAACGTGCCTCGAAAGCGCCGGGGTGGCGTTCACGTCGAGTGCGCCGGGCGCGTTCGTCGACGCCGAGGTCGGTTTGCTCTTGAGCGGCTCGCGCGATGCCGTGAACCTGATGATCGGAAACGCGGTTGCGGATTCGTTCGACGCCGGCACCGACAGCACGAAGTGGCGCTTGGTTCTGTCGCCCGATGGCTCCGCGCAAGTATTCCGCGATGGGAACCTGCTCGGGGTTTACGCGTTTAATGCCGCGGCACTCCAGCAGGCTCAGTTGGTCGTCTTTGGGCGAAACTTGGGCGCCGCGACCACCAGCGCCGCCATTGCGACCCTCGAGTTTGCGATGGCGTTCTGCGATAACCCCTCGGCGTGGAACGAGCGACAGGAGATCGCGATCAGCCTGGATAGCAATCCGGTCCCCGCGCACGCGTTCGGCACCGGGCCATCGATCGTCGACCAGATGGTGGGCAAACGGATGGCGTACGAAGTCGATGGCGAGATCTTCCTTTCGGAGGAGGAGGCCTTCGGCGAGTTCTTCCTCGAGGATGGCAACCCGGCGCTCATCGCGACGGAGCCCTACGAGGCACAGGGTGTGGGCGACCCGGAGCTGGTCTGGGACGGCAATTTCTTGTCCTTGTTTTACACGGCGCGGGACTCCGAAGGCGTAGGGAGCATCGGCGCGGCGGTGTCGGTCGGGGACGTACCGGTGTTCATGAAGGGCCAGGGCCCGACGCTCGCGCCCGACGGGGATGTCCTCTCCTACGATGCCCCGACGGTCGTGTACCGCGATCAGCTTTGGCTACTCGTCGTACGCGCGACGCTCGCCGACGGCGCAACCGAGCTTCGCGCCTTCTACACGAGCGACCCCGACACCGGCTGGGCTCGCGTTGTCAACGGCGGCCTCGAGGAGCTAACCCGCAGCGAGGGTCCCGCTTCAGAGGTCACCGACCCAAGCCTGATCATCCACAACAGCGCGTACCACCTCTACTACGCGCGGCGTGCCGGGACGCGGTGGTCGGTGGAGCTAGCCGTCTCGGACGAGCTGCTCTTGTGGCGATCCCTAGGCGATGTCCTGGGTGGCAGCAGCGAAGACTTCGATAGCCTCGGCGCGCGGAGCCCCGATGCCCTCTCGCAGCCGGATCGAATCGAGCTCGTCTACGCTGGCCAAGACGGGGTGTCTTTCCGCCTCGGCGCCGCCTCGCGCACAGCCCCTTCGGACACGGCTCCGAGCATCTTTTGACACGACGGCGCTGGGCACCGATGTTGAGGTAATGGCCTCTTCCGAGACCGAGCCGCCTCCGGCGCACCCGAGCCCGAAAGCCCGCCGCCGAACCGGGGCGCTCATCGCCGCCTTCGTCGGGCTTCAGTTTCTGATCCCGCTGACCTATCTGACGCGCGAGGACGCCGGGGACGAGCGCTTTACGTGGCGAAGCCTCCATGCGCCGACCGCGCCTTCGTGCGAGACGAGTGCGTCACTCGAACGGTTCGACGGGCAACGCGAAACCATCGAGTTGAAGACGCTCATCCATCAAGACTGGGTCGACTACGTCGGCCAGGGCAGGCGCACCGTCGTCGACGCGTTTCTTCGCAAGCAGTGCGAGGCAGACGGCGTCTTGGAGGTCGAGCTCGTCAATCGATGCGACGATGAGCGCGGCATCAGTGAGTACAACCTTCGATGTGGCGGCGAACGGTCGCATCAGACCGTGAGGACGGCGACGCGATGAAGCCGCTCGAACGGTACTGGTTCGGAGATGTGGCGCTTGCGCGCCCGTACTTGGTGCTGCGGTTCGTCCTCACCCTGCTCGCGTTCGACACCTGGCTCAACATGGTGCCCGAGGGCGCGAAGTACGGCGTCGGCGCATTCAACGTGGCGCACTTCCCCTGGTTCGGCACGTTCGTTCCGAGCTCCGGATTCTACCTCGGGGTGCTGGCCTTCACTGGCGTGCTCGCGCTCAGCCAGGCACTTTACCGCCCTCACCGAATCGCCATCGTCCTCATCGCGGCGGGCTACACGCTCGGTTGGTCGTGTAGCCTCCTCGACTCGGTCCCGTATCACTATCTGCTGTCGCTCTACTTGGTCTGCTTCGTGTTCTTCCCGATGCTCAGCGCGCGCGCCGCGTTCTCGCGCTCAGACCGCGCGCCGCAAGGAAGTGTCGCAGCGTACGTCTTGTTCTGTGTGACCACGGCCATCGTGTACTTCTACGTCGCCGCCTGGTCCGCCTCCGAAGGGCAGTCCTATTGGCTTCCGATGTTCTGCTGCGTCGCATACTTGGTTGCCAGCATGCAGGACCGCGCCGAGCTCCCAGCCCTACGGATGGCCGCGCCAGTGATGGCAGCCGCGCCGATCGCCTTCCACCTGCTGACGCCTCAGCAGGGCTGGTTGCCTGTCTACATGATCGGCATCGCGCTCATTGTGTTCACCCCCACCCCGTGGGTGCATTCGATCGGCCGGACACTCACCCGCCCAGCGCGAAGCCTGGTCGAGGAACGATCCGAGGAAGGCGTCATCGACGAGCGCGCCTCGAAGGTGTTCTACCTCTCGCTTCTCGGCCTCGTCACCGCCCCTATGGTCAGCATGTTCGTCGACCTGCCGGGCATGAAGACCGGCTGCACGCTGACGGCGATCGCGATGCTCTTCGTGATGGGGCGGCAGCTCTACTTCACCCCGCGTTGGCGCCCACTCTGGCGTGTTGCCAGCTTGTTCGGCGGCTGCTTGGCGCTCTTCATCACCGTGACCGCGAGCACGGCCCGATTCGACTACTACCGCGAAGGCGCCCTCGACGCGGACCGACGCGGCGACCACGATGCCGCCATGATCCTCCGCGAGAAGGCGGATCGGTACGCTCCCTAGGTCGATTCCCACCCATTCCGCTCAAGAACGGGTCAATCGCGACGGTGGCTGCTAGTCTGCGCGACGATGATGACGGGTGACGGCTGGATCACGATCGCGGTGATCGTCGGAATGGTGGTCGTCATGGCGGCGAACCTGGCCGGCCCCGACATGGTGCTCATCGCGGCCGTCACGATCCTGCTCCTAGCGGGGATCATCGACCCCGCCGAAGCGTTCACAGGTTTCTCTAACCCTGCGGTCGTGACCATTGCGGCGCTCTTCGTCGTCGCTGCGGGCGTAAAGGAAACCGGCGGGCTCGACCTTGCAGCTCGCGTCGTCCTCGGCAGGCCGCGATCTCTTGCGGGCGGCCAGCTTCGCATGATGTTCCCGGTCGCCGCACTGTCCGCGTTTCTGAACAACACGCCGGTGGTCGCGATGTTCGTGCCCCTGGTCACCGGTTGGGCGCGCCGCTGCAAGTTCAGCGTATCGCTGATGCTGCTGCCTCTGTCGTACGCGTCGATTCTCGGCGGTACCTGCACGTTGATCGGAACGAGCACCAACCTGGTCGTCGCAGGTCTCGCCGAAGAGTGGGATCCGACCATCCAATTCGAGATCTTCGAGATCGCCCAGCTCGGCCTCCCCGCGCTCGGCATCGGGATGCTCTTCATCGTCATCACCTCGCAGTGGCTACTCAAAGACCGCCGTGGCGCCCTCCAGGAGCTTGGGAAGGCGCGCGAATACACGATCGCCATGCGCGTCGAGAAGGGCTCGCCTGTCATTGGGGACAGCATCGAGGAAGCCGGCCTCCGTTCGCTGCGCGGCGTCTACCTCTACGAGATCGAGCGTGCGGGCCGCGTGCTCGCCGCGGTGCCGCCGTCGACGGTGCTGCGCGAAGGCGATCGATTGCACTTCACCGGGGTCGTCGATTCAGTGGTCGATTTGCGGAAGCAGCGCATCGTCCCGGACACCGACCAGGTCGACAAGATCACCGCCCGGCGGGACCGATCGTTGGTCGAGGCTGTGATCGGCGCCCACTCCTCCCTGATCGGTCAAACCATCCGCCTGAGCCGCTTTCGCACCATCTACGACGCGGCGATTCTCGCCGTGCATCGTCAGGGCGTGCGAGTGACCGAGACCAAAGTGGGCGACATCCGCATTCAGGCCGGTGACGTGCTCTTGATCGAGTCTCACCCCAATTTTGCTCAGGCCCGTCAGCGGGACCCGAACTTCGCCCTGATCGCCGAGGTCGAGGACAGCGCTCCACCGCGCCACGACCGTGCGTGGTTGGCCGCGGTGATCCTTTTTCTGATGGTTCTCGTAAACGCGACCGGCAGCATGGATCTAATGGTTGCGTCCTTGAGCGCGGCGGGGTTGATGCTGCTGACGCGCTGCCTGACAGGCGAGCAGGCTCGTCGGTCTTTGGATTGGACGGTGCTCATCGCGATTGCTGCAGCGTTCGGCATCGCAATCGCGATTCAGAAGAGCGGAGCAGCAGCGGTCCTCGCATCGAGACTCATCGACGTCGCGGAGCCGTTCGGGAGCGTCGGCCTGCTGGTAGCCCTCTACGCGATCACTGCGGTCTTGGCGGGCCTCGTCACCACGAAGGCGTCTGCCGCGCTGATGTTTCCCATCGCGGCGACGGCCGCCGAAGCGCAGGGGATCGGTCTCCTTCCGATCAGCTACATGACGATGATCGCGGCGGCGACCGCTTTCTCCACGCCGATTGGCTTCCAAACGAACCTGATGGTGTACGGCCCCGGTGGCTACAAGTACACCGACTTCCTGCGGTTGGGCCTGCCACTCCAAGTGTTGGTGGGCATCAGCACCGTCACCATCATCAGCCTATTCTGGCTCTGAGTTCTCGTGCCGCGATTCCCAGATGTTTCTGACCATGCCCACTCGGTCTCGCACCGCGTGTACAGCAACCTAGAGCCGCGCGCGCTCGCGAACAACGACCAGGTGTATCGGTTGCACGTGGGGGACACCTATCGCGACCCAGTCCCAGCAGCACGGGCGGAACATCAGCTCAGCGCCGAACACCCGGGCCTCCACAAGTACGCCCCTGTTCATGGAGAGCCGACCCTAATCGACGCCTTCCTCGACTACGTCGCCAACAGGCACGGCGACGCCCTCGACCGAGAGCTCGTTCAAGTCATGTCGGGCGCGACCGCCGGCTTGAGTGTCGTTTGCCAAGTCTTGCTCGAACCAGGCGACGAGGTCTTGCTTCCCTCGCCGTTTTGGCCACTGAGCCGCGGGATCATCGCGACCAAGGGAGCGGTACCGGTCCAGGTTCCGTTCTACACGCGGCTCGACGAGCCTGGCTTCGATGCCGAGGCCACGCTCGAGAGCGCGGTGACCGAGCGCACCGTCGCGCTCTACATCAACACCCCCAATAACCCGAGCGGCCGCGTGCTCCCCGACGCAACCATCGACGCCATGCTGCGCGTCGCCAAGCGGCATGGCTTGTGGGTGCTCTGTGACGAAGCCTACGAAGAGATCTACTTCGACGCGGCGCCGCCCCGGGCGGTGTGGAGTCGCCCCGACATCCGCGACCAAGCGATCGCGTTTCACACCCTCTCCAAAACCTACGGGTTCGCCGGCGCGCGCGTGGGCTTCACCCACGGGCCCGAGAGCGTGATGTCCGCCGTTCGTGGGATGCAGACCTTCCACACGTATTGCGCCCCGCGCCCAATGCAGTTCGGCGCGGTCGAAGCATTGCGCCAGGGAGGGGCATGGGTCGAGGAGAGCCGCGTCGTGTATCGCGACGCCGGGTACGAGGCAGCGCAAGCCCTCGGGGTCCCTCGGCCGGCCGGTGGAACGTTTCTTTTCATCGACGTGAGCAGGCACCTGAATCCCGGCGACACAGACTGCACCTCATTCTTGGAACGCTGCGCGGACCAGGGCGTGTTGCTGACGCCGGGCCAATCCTGCGGCGCCGACTACGCGAAGTGGGTCCGCCTCTGCTTCACGTCGGTGGCCCCGGCTCACCTTACTCAGGCGCTCGAGAAGCTGACGCCTCTTTTTCAAACATGATTCGCTGGAACCAGGCATCGATCGAGGTCGAGCCTGGGCCGGTGAACGTCAAGCACGCGTAGACGGCGGCGTAGAGCAGCGGAAGCTCCCGGCTCGACAACGGATCGGCGTAGTGATGGACGAACGTCGCCACCATCATCGCAATGAACAGGGTCGCCGACGCGAAACGCCCGAACAGACCGAGCAGCAACAACACCGAACATCCCACCTCTGCAAAGACGATCAGCATGGCACTGATTTCGGTCCCCACGTTGAGCGGGTCCGGAAAACTCTGCACGAGCGTCTCGTACTCCAACGCCTTGGGAACCCCATGGCTGAGCATCAGCAGGGACACCGAAATCCGGAGCAAGAACACGCCGTTCTCCGCGAGAGTTCGTCGCATGGGGAGCCTTATATTACATTGAGGCTGTGGGGCCATGTCCAACATGCATTTCGATGCCGCTGTCGGAATACGAGGCGAGTCCGGGCGTTACCGTTGAGCTGTGCGCGCAGTGCCGCGGTCTCTTCCTGGACCGTCACGAGATCCGTCAGCTCGTTGGCGGCGGATCGCTCGCGAAAGCAACCGAAGTCGTCCCTGTATCACTCGGAGACGAGATGGGCATGCAATGCCCGAAGTGCGTCGACCCCGCGATGCAGCCGCTTCGCGTGAAGGGCGCCGACGACGTGGGCTCTTGGCAGTGCCGCGAGTGCGGCGGGTTGTGGCTCGGCGACGGGGCGTTCTTCCACCTCGCGGCCGCACTTCGCACGTCGCTGCCGGTGCCACGGATCCTTGCGCCTCTCGTGGCGAGCGACCCGTCGTCGCGATCCAAAGGCGCGCGGCTGACCCACAGCCGCAGCCAGTATGACGCGGGGCTAGAGAACCTGATCGCAGTACCGTTGGTCCTGCTGCTGAGCGTCCTGATCTGCTCGACCGGCTTCGGCCGCCTGTTGGCGTCCCTGGTCGGCATGCCGTTCCACGAGCTCGGTCACGCAGCAGCGTCGTGGTTGAGCAGCCGCATCGCCATTCCGCTCCCGTTCTTCACCTTTTGGTTCGACGACCAGTCGGTCTTGATGGGAATGGTCGTGGCAAGCGTCCTCGGCTGGCTCCTGTTTCATACATACCGCGAGAAGAACTGGTTCATGCTCGCCAGCGCGTCGGTAGTGACGCTGTGCTGGGCCGTGGCCACGTTTCTCATTCCACCCACGCGGACTCTGATGTGGCAGATCCTATCTGGCGCGCTCGGGGAGATCGTCTTCGGCGCGTTCATCCTGGTCGGCTTCCACTTCGCGCTCCCCGATCGCTTGCGCTGGGACTTCTGGCGATGGGTCGCCCTGATCCCAGCCGGCCTCTGCTTCACCCAAGCGACCATGCTGTGGCGCACCGTCTCCAGCGACGTCTCGCAAATGCCATGGGGCTCCGCCGTCGGTGCCGAAAGCGACGGCGACATGAATCGTCTAGTCCAGCAGTTCCACTGGAGCGCCAACGACCTAGCCGACTTCTACCTCAACGTCGCACACCTAGGCCTAATCGCCCTAGCAATAGCCTACACCTACTCCGCCCACCGCCTCATCCAACGAAAAAGGGGACAGTCCCCTTTTTCAAAGGGTTAACCGGTGAGGTTCCACTTGGCTTTGTTCTCGGCGACCTGCTCGGGGGTCGGCTGGTCCGTACCGTCGTTGACGGGAACCTCGAAGTCGTCCTGAGCTTCCATCATCTTGGCGTTGAGCGGGGTGTCGGCCTCGAGGACCTCGGGAACCGACGCGTCTTCGTAGATGGCTTCCCACGGGCACTCGGGCTCGCACGCGCCGCAGTCGATGCACTCTTCCGGCTGAATGTAGAGCTGGTTCGGGAACGTCGCGGTGTCGTCTCCCTTGTACTCGTAGATGCACTCGACGGGACACACGTCGACGCAGGATTTGTCGACGCAGTCGCGGCACAGACGTGTAATGACCCAGGTCATCGGACTCCCTCTGGAAAAAAGTGCCTGAACGCTAGCAGGGGCTCCCAGCTCCGTCAAAGACGACCGCTGGCCGCGCTATCGCTTGGGTTTCGCCTCGCTGGGGTGACAGCCGGCGCAGGTGAAGTTCTCGACGCCGAGGAGCCTGCCCATCGCGGGCGTCACCGTCTCCTCCATGAACTTCACCGTCTCCGGGAAGGTCGACATCATCCCACGATGCCCAGGCGTCCCCTCGGGCGGGACGATGTACATCGACGGCGCGGGCATCTTGAACTCGATCTCCCGCATCTCCTCGCCATGGCAGTCGACACAGTCGAACTCGGCGAATTCCTCGGCATCATAGGCCGTAAAGAGCTCCTTCATGATGGGGTTCACCTTGCCGATCATGTAGAACTCCCGGTCCTCGACGCTCATCTCTTCCCAGGGAGAGTCGGGGGGAGTTATCCCCATCGCCTCGATTGCGCTCACTTTGCCGGTCGACCCGGTCGTAGACTTCGACCCGCCGCAGGCCCCCAAAAGCAACACGAGCCCCACTGCGACTGATTTCATAGTTCCTGTCATGGCCGCGCATGGTAATTCAAGCTGCGTGACGCGCCAAATCGCCTTGGTCTCGGTGATCGTCGTCGCTACAGCATGGGGTGCGATGGGCTTGTTCTCGCAGTTTCAACGACAAATGGTGTTCCCGGGGCCGGAGGGCGTCGACGAGTCCTTGCTGAGCGACGTCGCCAAGCAGGTGGGTGCCACCGAGCTTCACATCCCAACCGAAGACGGAGAGACGCTTTACGGTTGGCATCGGACGGCCGTTCACACTGGCCCGCGCCGCGTACTGCTCTACTTCCACGGCAACGCGTCTTCGCTGCTGGCCCAAATCGAACTGCAGAACTTGCTCCTGAGCGAGGGGTGGGACTTCGTCGGCATCCACTACCGTGGTTACCCCGGGAGCACAGGGGTGCCGAGCGAAGCCGGCCTGCACAAAGACGCGGCGGCCGCGTGGCAATGGGCCACCACTGAACTCGACACCGGCCGGGGGCGCGTCGCGATCCACGGGCGGAGCCTCGGGGGCGGCGTGGCCGTCCAACTGGCAGCGGGCGTGAGCCCGGGCGCGTTGGTCCTGGAATCGACCTTCACTTCGATCGTCGATCTTGCCAAGCAGCGCTACCCGTGGCTTCCGGTGGGCCACATGCTCGAGCACCGGTTCATGACCCGCGACTTGGCAGGGAAGCTCTCCTGCCCGCTCCTCGTCGCGCATGGAGCCGCGGACTCGACCATCGACGTGCGCCACGGCAAAGAGCTCGCGAGGCTTTTCCATGCGGACCAGTACATCGAAGTCCCGCGCATCGACCACAACGACATGCTCCTCGTCGGCCTGATCGCCACACGATATCTCGAGTTCCTCGAGGGCGCGGTACCCGCTCAGCGGTAGAACTGACTCGCCCACTTGCGATACTCGGGGATCGGCCCGTCCCCGTCGCAGAGCATGGGCTTCGGTAAGTATGCTTTGTGCTCCCAGATCGGAATGTCTTGCTCCATCTGCCGCACGACCTCGTTGATCACGGCAGCGGCCACGCCACTTCCTTGGTCGGCCTTCGGTTGCGTGAACGAGAATCGCGAATCGACGGAGCCGCCATCGATGGGCGTGTGCGAAAGCAGCAAGACAGTGTCACAAATGCCGGTGAAGCGTGTGATCGTGCAGCCCATGCCGTGAGCTTCGACCGTGATCTTCCCTTTGACCTCGCCGCGGGGCGTGCGCATGTCCAGGTGCTGGACCGCCCGGCGGATGTGACCATCGAGTTCGAGCTCCGACTCCGGCACCGTGGTCGCACCATGAACGTAGCGGAAGTGCGCGCGGTCGACCGCGTTCTCGCCAATTTCCTGGTTGTGCGTTTGGACGGTCCAACTGTATCGGTCGAGGGCCGTCCACTCATCGCTCGAGACCTCGGCCACTTCTGGGATCTCCCAAGTGGGCGGCGCCCCCTCGCCGTGGTGCCAGGCCCAAATGATCTGATTGCGCTCAACGCAGTGCCAAGCCGCAACTTTCGCCTTGGGAGGGACCTTCTTCGCGTAGGGGACCTTGCGGCAAGCCCCGCGCCCATCGAACTCCCACGCATGGAACGGACAGCGGATGCGATCTCCGTCCACGACGCCACCGTGCCCAAGATGCGCGCCGAGGTGGGGACAGAAGGCGTCGAGTAAGGCGACATCGCCGCCCTCCGTGCGAAAAAGCACGAGATCTTTGTCGAAGTAATGAACCGGACGCACCTCGCCGGGGCCTAGCTCGTCGGCATACGCGATCTGAAACCAACCGTTGGGGATCGAAAACGGAAACCGCTCGCTCATTGCGGGGTATGATAGCACCGTGATGAGAGTCGCTTCTACCATCGTCCTCGGTTGCGTTTCGTGTCTGATGCTCGGCTGCCAACGCGGCAAGGAGCAAGCCGTGGTGATCAAGCCGAGTGCCACACCGATGAGCGCCATCTCTGTCCCAGGTGATCCGTTCGGCTCTGCGAGCCCCGCGTACAAGAGGTTGGTCGAGGTCACCGACGCGGCGCTCGCGACGAGGTGTTGCGGCGCACTCGAAGAGTTCGCGCCGTGGCTCGAAGAACAAACCGTGGCGGTAGAGCGGTCCCTCGCCTTGTTGAAGGCGATACGCGTCGGGCCCCTCGACGTCTACGCGGTCGCGAACGGACGCATCGCGCTCGTATACGATCACATCGCAGTCGTACTCACCGAGGCGTCTCAGGTCGCCGAGAAACAAGGGCTCGACGCTGACTGGAAAGGCCAAGAAGGGTTGCTGTGGGCGCAGTCCAACGCGTTCTGGGCGCGCTGCACTCGCGGGTGCGCCACCGCGGGAACCCACCTGGACGCTTGGGACCTCCGATGCCAGGCCGGGCTGGCAAATAGCCAAGCAAAATTGGGGCCTTAGCTCGACCTGAAATCGCCTCGACAGCCTAAGTGAAACATGTCCTATTTCTTCTCTATGTCTAAAGGGAAGAAATCCTTGGCGCCGAAGCCGGCCGAACCACCGTTGATCCTCACCAAAACCGACGGAGATGCCTGGGACGACGAGGCCGATGTCGTGGTGGTCGGATTCGGCGGCGCGGGTGCGTGTGCGGCACTCGAGGCCAAAGCCAACGGCGCGCAGGTGCTGGTCCTCGATCGCTTTCATGGTGGCGGCGCCACCGCGATTAGCGGGGGCGTGTTCTACGGCGGCGGAGGGACCCACATCCAAACCGAAGCCGGGGTGACCGACGACGCCGACGAGATGTTTCGGTATCTGTCGCTCGAAGTGAAGGGCGTGGTCTCCGAGGAGACGCTTCGCGATTTCTGCGACAAGAGCGTCGACAACCTCACGTGGCTCGAGGAGCAAGGCGTTCCCTTCGAGGCGTCGCTGTGCCCCTACAAGACGAGCTACCCCACCGACGACTACTACCTCTACTACTCTGGAAACGAAGGCTTCTCACCGTACAAGGAAGCCGCCAAGCCTGCCCCGCGAGGTCACCGCGCCAAGGGCACCGGGCTCCCAGGCGAGAGCTTTTATGAGCCGTTGCGCGCGTCGGCGCACGAAGCCGGAATCCAAGTCGAATACGAAACACGTGTCACGCGCCTGGTCATCGACAGTCAAAACCGCGTCCTTGGCGTCGAGTACCGCCAGATCAAAAAGGGCATCTGGAGCCAGCTGTATCGGCGGCTCAATCAGGCGGGCATCGCGATCGTGAAGTACAATCCGAAGGTTGCGGCAAAGCTTCGCCACCGTTGCTTCCAGATCGAAGCTGAGCACTCGGTCGTCAAGCGCGTCCGCGCGACGAACGGCGTCATCCTCGCGGCCGGTGGATTCATCTACAACCGCGATATGGTCAAAGAGATCGCGCCGAAGTACCGCAGCGGCATGCCGCTCGGGACGGCGTCCGACAACGGAAGCGGCATCCTCCTCGGGCAGAGCGTAGGCGGCAAGACCGACCTGATGGATCGCATTTCGGCGTGGCGGTTCATCAACCCGCCGCAGGCCTTCGGCAACGGAATGATCATCAACCAGAACGGCGAGCGGTACATCAACGAGTTCATGTACGGAGCGGCGGTTGGCGAAGCGATGGTCGAGCACAACGACGGCGTCGCCATCCTGATCATCAACGGCGAGCTCAAGAAGCTCGCACGTGAGCAGTGCAAGCCAGGAAAGGCGCAATGGTTCCAGCGCGCCCCCGCTCTTCTGAACCTCTGGTTCAACAGCAAGGAAGCCAAGACGGTCGAAGAGCTTGCGAAGGTCGCCAAAGTTCCCGTCGAGGCGCTCCGCAAGACCCTCGATGAGTACAACGACGCGGCGGATGGCAAAGTCGCCGACCGCTTCAACAAAGACCCGGACAAGATGCATGCGATGCGCAACGGGCCCTACTTCGCAATCAACGCGGGGATCAAGAGCAAGCGCTTCCCGTGCCCCACGCTGACACTCGGCGGACTCGCCGTGGACGAGCGGACCGGTCAGGTGAAGGGCGAAGATGGCGGAGTGATTCCGGGGCTGTATGCAGCCGGACGCAACGCGGTCGGCGTGTGCTCACGGCAATACGTGAGCGGGCTATCCATCGCGGACTGCGTGTACTCCGGCCGCCGCGCCGGGGGAGCCGCCGCCCGGAGCGAGATGCACGTGGAAAGGGACGCGCCGACGCCGGTCCAAAGTCCTCCGATCGAGGCCAAGCCGCTCGAAGGGTTGCCGGTGAGCCGACAGGCTCAGGTCGCCGACCCGTCACCTGAAGCACACACGGGGCCCTCGCGTCGTCCTCGCCGTGACGGCCCGTACCCGCGTCAATCGCTCAACCGAACGATTCGGCGCCCGGGCGGGACCACGCGGGTATCATCATCGGGGCGCGGGCGTCTTGCCAAGCGCGTTCCGTGAGCTCCCGCGGCTGCCTTGACGGGCGAGTACGCCGGCCCAAGGGTGCCTACCTGCCATGAGTGACAAGCTGACCGATCAAGAAGCCGAGGAGTGTGTCCGGAAATTGCTCGCCCACCTCGGCGACGACCCGGACCGCGAAGGTCTGAAGGACACGCCTCGTCGCGTCCTCGGAGCGATGAAAGAACAGTTCCGCGGTTACAGCGAAGACCCCGAAGCCCATCTTTCTCGGACGTTTACCGAAGTCGAGGGCTATGACGAGTTGGTCCTGATCAGCGACATCGAGATCTACAGCCACTGCGAACACCACGTCGTGCCGTTCGTTGGCAAGGCACACGTCGCGTACATTCCGAACGGCAGGGTCGTGGGTCTCTCGAAGATCGCGCGCGTCGTGGACACGTTTGCTAAGAGGCTCCAGGTTCAAGAGAAGCTCACCGCTCAGATCGCTAACGCGATCAACGAGACTCTGGCGCCTCAGGGCACTGCTGTCATCCTGCAGTGCCAGCACTTTTGCATGTGCTACCGGGGCGTACGCAAGCCAGGTTCCTGGACTACCACCAGCCGTTTGACCGGCTGTTTCCTGGAAGATCCCGCGGCGCGCATGGAGCTGTTGACCCTCATTGGCATGCCTCGCTCGATCGGCGGCGCCGGCGGGTGAGCCGCCTCGATCTCGTCCGTGTCGCCGCGTAGAGTAGGCGCATGGATGAGCAGCACTACGATTGGGTCATCGTCGGCTCGGGGTTCGGAGGAAGCGTCTCCGCGCACCGTTTGACGCAGAAGGGCTACAAGGTCCTCGTGCTCGAGAAGGGGCGCCGCTTCGCTGACGAAGACTTTCCCAAGACCAACTGGGACCTGAAGAACTGGATGTGGAACCCGGCGATGGGCCTCAAAGGTATCTTCCAAATGTCTTTCATGAAGCACATGACCGTGCTTCATGGTGTTGGCGTGGGCGGCGGCTCACTCGTGTACGCGAACACACTGCCGACACCGAAGTCTGCGTTCTTCCAATCGGGGTCATGGAGCGCGCTCGCGGATTGGGAGACCGAGCTCGCGCCCCACTACGCGACGGCAAAACGAATGCTCGGAGCCACGCCGAACCCTCTGGTGACCAAGGGCGACCGCGTCATGAGAGAGATCGCGCAGGACATAGGACGCGAGGAGCACCTGCACCCCACCGAGGTCGCCGTGTACTTTGGGGAAGCCAACAAAGGGGTGCCTGATCCCTACTTCGACGGGCAAGGCCCCGATCGCGTCGGCTGTACTTTCTGCGGCGCATGCATGACCGGTTGCCGAGTCGGTGCCAAGAACACCTTGGTCAAGAACTACCTCTACCTAGCCGAGAAGAACGGCGCGGAG
>CAXMRN010000179.1:0-3111 GCA_964195565.1 uncultured Polyangiaceae bacterium
TTTCCTCAGCTTGTCGGGGATGCTGATCAAGAACGCCATCGTGCTCGTCGATGAAATCGACTTGCAGATCGGCGGAGGAAAGTCGACGTATGACGCGATTCTCGACAGTGGTTCGAGTCGATTGCGCCCCGTGGCGATGGCCGCGGCGACGACCATCCTAGGGATGATTCCGCTGTTCACCGATGCGTTTTACATTGCCATGGCAGTCACGATCGTCGGTGGCCTGGCGGTTGCTACCGTGCTCACGATGGTGGTCGTGCCCGTGTTGTACGCGATCTTCTTCAAAGCGAAGAAGGAAGACGCGGGGAGCGCGGTTGCCGCACCGGCGAGCCCCTAGCCTTCTTTGCTATGGCTGTGGGCGATGTGGAGGCCGACCAGCCTCGCGATCATCACCGCAAGATAGAGTTGGCCGAAGACCCCTTCGAGGACGGCGGCCGGGCGCGCGAACTCGGAGACAGGCACGATGTCGCCGTAGCCCATCGTGGTGATGCACACGAGGCTGAAGTACATCATCGAGGTACCGAGCTCCGCACGATGGTTGTCTGCGTCGCCTGGAATGCCCGAGAAGGAGCCTGGCTGCAGGAGCTCCACAATCTCGAAAAACAGGGTGAAGGCGACTGCCACCAATAGGTAGGTGACCACGGCACCCAAGATGGTATCGACGGTCACATCGCTACGCTGAAACAGGTGAGCAATGATGATCGACACTGCGTAGACCAGCCAGACGACGGTGATGGCCAGGGCGCCGACGTCCAGGAACGGCGTACCCGAAAGGAGCTCTCCCCAGCGAACACCAAGGGTCAAGACCGTCAGTATTAGGAAGGGCCACCGATGTTGGCTCGGACCGACCGAATAGACCCCCGACAGTAGAATTGCGTCGAATGTGAGCTCGAACAGGAAGCCGGTGCCCCGCCCAGAAACGATTGGGGTCGCCACGATCATGACGAGCAGAAACACGAGGAGAGCCGCGTTTCGCGGGATGCGGTGAAGCCGATGAAGCATGGGCGAGTGGCGCCATGCTACATCAGTTTGGCTGAACCGCTAGCGCCGCAACCGATGGAAGCTCCAGTGCTGGCCGTGCTCCCGGTGTGTGGCGGAGGTTTCGCTCCGGAACATGCGACGCGCTTCGGAAAGCTTCACCAACGGCGCCCCCTGAGCGCGTTCATCGAGCTGTTGGTCTAGATAGACGGACGCCAGTAGTTCCCCGACGGCCATTGGGCTTTCGTAGAGTGCACGGGTCGTCGACGGACCTGCCTCGACCGACACGCATTCGCACTCTCGAGCGACGTGCAGGTGCGCGATCGCACGCCGGATGTCCGGGGCTGCGTCTGCGATGACAGGGCAGGGGGCCGCTGCAAGTTTACGCGAGGCGGCGCGATCGCTCGTGAAGATGATCGGCTTCGCCCATCCGTCGAACACCGGGTGGCTGAAGTCGAGGTCGCGGCCGCCGGTCAGGATCAGGAGCCAGGGAGGATCGCAAAGGCCCCACCGTCGCTCCCGCCAGTCTACGAGGGCGTCCCCCCAGCGCGGGTCGGCGCGCAGGTCGTAGGAGAGCCCGGGCTCCTCTCGAAGGATCTTGCCCGTGATGATGATCCCGTCTGCCCGTGCCCGCCCAATGTTCAGAGCTAGGAAGTCGAGGTCGCTCTTGGGGCTGTGCTCGTTAATCCGAATCGATGTGACCGGCTCGTCTTCGTCGGCCCGCCAGACCGCCGCGCTGTGCGAAACCGCAGGCCTCGTGTCGAGCGGACCACCGAACAAGCCGCGCGCGGCGCGATCGACACTTGCGGCGTCGGTCAGCTCGACGAGGGAGGCAGCCATTGGGCGATGGAAGGGCGAATCCGAGGCCAAGTCAACCGCGATGCGCCCAAAACTCGCCCGCGAGATCTGCGCCTGTTAATCTCGCGGCATGTGGCGTTGCCTTTTGATCGTGCTCGCTCTCGCCGTCGGCTGCGCGGGCCGGCAGACCCCTGACGGGCAGCAAGAGGTGGTCGTGAGCCCGATTCCGATCCCGCAGCCCGTGTATCCGCGCGCCGAGCTGAGCGACGATCTGCAGGAACTGTGGAGCCGCGTGGAAGAAGCGGTGGCGGTTCGTCCGCCACAGCCCCCCGACGGCGCTACGGCGGAGATCATCGAAGATTGGGCGGAGGGCGCGTTCCGGGACTGGCTGCTTCAGCGGCAGGTCGCGACGGACCGCGCACTCGCGGCCACACACGGGTTGCGCACGCATCCGCTCTTCGAGCGCGGCATCGGCACCGCCCTGTTCGGCTACATGTACGAGGACCTCGCCGGAAGCATCCGCGGCGCCCCCGTACCCGACCACATCGCACAAGACAAAGAGCTCCTCGAAATCTACACCGGCGCCCTCACCGAACACCTGACGCCATTCGCCGAGCTTTCCGCGCGGGCTTACTACGCGTGCCTGGCCCTCTTTATCAAACTCGACGACGCCCAGTGGGGTGAATGGGCCTACTACTGCGACCAAAGAGGCAGCGAAGTAGTAGACACCTTCGACCTAGAACCCCCCGAGCCCGCCGACCCAAACAAAACCCTCACCGAACTCGTAACCCCTCGCTAGAGGGGACAGTCCCCTTTTTGGAAGGGTTAATTTCTGCGGCAGCGTGCTTGGCGGGAATGAGGCTCATGGCCCGTTCGGCCAACGTGGTGATCGTGAGGGATGGGTTGACGCCAGGGTTTGCGGAGATCGCAGAGCCGTCGATCACGTAGAGGCCTGGGTAGTTGAACACCTCGTGGTTGGCGTTGATGACGCCGGTTTGTGCCGAGTCGCCCATGCAGGCGCCGCCAAGGATGTGGGCGGTCGAGGGCACGCCGAGCAGGGTTTCCGTCATGAGGTTGGCGGTGACGCCTTCGGTCTTGTCGGCGAACCTCTCGGCAAGGTCACTGGCCTCGTCAATGAATGCGGCGGGTGCCTGAGTCGGATCGTCCACTTCCGTCACGAGGCCGCGCCGGTAGCCGGTCCGCCATTCGCGACCGAGTCGCATGCGGAGGGTGCCCTCGAGCGTCCGCATGTAGAGCAGGACTTGCGATTGCTTGGCGTAATCCCTGACGAACAGAGCCCGCAACCAGCGAATCGGCTGCCGCATGAAGGCCACG
>CAXMRN010000180.1:0-6554 GCA_964195565.1 uncultured Polyangiaceae bacterium
CTGGTGAAGCTCGAGTTGCCTACTTTCGAGATGTGAGTCTCGACGTGAATGTCCTCCTCGAACCGCGCGCTGCCCAGGTAATCGCAGCTCGCGTTCACGTAGTACATATCCGTCCCACTCTTCACCATCTCCTGCCAAGGCAGACCAATCGCACGCATGTACGCGCCCAGTGCCTCGTCACAGAAGACGAAGTAGTTGCCGAAATAGACATGCCCTTGCATGTCCGTGTCGCGAAACCGAACGCGCATCGTGTAAACAAACGGGGGCATCGCGGGATCAGGCTACAACAGAGCCTGGAACACACAAGCCAAACAGGCGCCGGGCGCTGTCACCGGCACCGTCGCTGTCACCGGCGCTGGCACTGTCACTGGCGCTGGCGCTGTCACTGGCGCTGTCGCTGTGACCGGCACTCCCGCGTTTCAGGAAGCCGGCAGGCTCCTTGGCCTGTCCCCGATCCCGTGTACAGCACCGACAGCACTCGCCCCCTCCGTGCACAGCGAGCGTACGGGGCTCTCTTCGGCCACCTTCCACTCGCACAGATCGGCGATCCGCTCAGCCCCGTCCGCCCCGGGGCGGATCCAAACGAAGGTCTGTTCGCCAAGCCGGATCGTGCATTCGGGGTCGGCGAAGGCCTTGGACCAGAAGCCCCCGTTGTAGAGCGTGATCGGGCCTACTTGCTCACACTTCGGCTGGTGGGTGTGCCCGAACACCACGCGGCGCGCACCGGTGATTTTGAAGATCAGGTCTGCGAGCCGGTCGGTGAGGAGCGGCGTCACAAACACCGTAGGCCGCACCGATGCAGCATACGCGAGATAGGGGAGCATGAAGAGCAGCGCAGGAACGAATACCCACAGCGGACTGATCGGCCACGCAATGTTGATGTGCAGCACGACCTGCCACGCGAGAAAGAGAACGGCCAACAGGAAGAACGCGCGGTCGAGCCAGAGCTCCCGCGCGATCCGGAACGGGTTGTTGGTTGCCGAAGGGACGTGAAGCGCGTTGAGTTTGCGGACCATCGAAGGGGTTGCCTGCGAGCGTGATGCGATCGACCTCACCTTGTCGTCCACGAGCATTGGATCGCGCATTGGGTGTAGCCAGTGCGTCCGAAGCGAGATCCACAAGGTGGCGTACGCACCCCAAAGCCAAGTCCAGATCAAGAAGGGTTGGGTCCGCAGCATGTAGCGAAAGAAGAACCGCAGGTACGCGGCGGCGTTCATGATGTAGTTCTCGGACTGGTGCGGGTTGAAGTAGCCCATTCCGTTGAGCATGTACCGCGCGGCCAGGTCTCCAAAAGGAATGCGAACCCGTGGCTCCCCGCGCACTTCGATCAACGGATCGATAGGGTCGCGGACGACGCAGTTCGGATCGTACTGGTGCCCGTGACTAATGTATGTGTCGCCGCCGCTGAGGTAGAACCAGTTGCAGAACACGATGGGGTCGTCGCCCTCCTCTTCACCAATGTTCGAAGGAACGGGAGCGCCCAGCGCGTCACAGATCATCCGCTGTACCGAAAGCCAGTAGACCTCGACGTCATGGTTGCCAACAACGAAGACGACGCGGTGCCCCCGCGCGATGAACTGACTCATAGCTCCGAACCAGCGAGGGTGGTCGTCGATGATGCGCTCCATCTTGAACTGGCTCTTCCACTCCTCGCTGCCGAGCCCCCGCACCTGTTCGAGCCACTCGACATGCCGACTCGTGCTCGGCACGGCGGTGACGCTGTCGAAATCGAAGATATCGCCGTTGAGGAGCAGCTCGATCGGCCCGTCCGCCTGCTCTTGAATGTGATCGAGGAACGCCGCGAAGTCGTCGTCGAGGAAGAACTCCCGACGCTTGTACGCCATCCACAAAGGCCGAGCCGGATCGGGCTCCGCCGCCTCGGTGAGGTGCATGTCGGAAACGACAAATGTGTGGAGGTTCGGTTCCATCGGGCTGACTACAGTGTGTCAGGCCTCGGGGCTCGGCTCCAGCAGCCGAATCAGTCGCTCAGGGACGCCAAATGCTGCTTGCGGCCGATGACCAGATGGGCGGCAAGCAGTAGCGTCAGGCCGGTCGCAAAGATTGCAACGTACCAGGTGCCCAATCCGGGCCCTGCCTCCGTCAGGAAGTTCGCGATCTGCTTCTGGCCGATCATGACGGGCGTGAATGGCTCCACGGTCACGGGCGCCCTCGGATCGAGGTTGTGTCCGAACGTATACAGCTTGTAATACAAGCGCCCGAAGCCGAAGAGGCCGGCGTATGTCGTCATGACCAGCAGATCGACCATGCTGCCAACCTTTCCGATGACCGCCGTCCGCAGCGCCAGAATGATCATCGCGGCGAAGAGGAACGGGATCCAATCGAGGTCCGAAAGGGCGGCCCGATCGAGCGGCGCCATCCCGATGTAGTGGTTCAGCACGTTGATTTCTTGCACGTCGTTGCCGTCGTCACCGCCATCCACCTTGTAGGAGTAGATGTAGAGGTCGAGCCCTTGTGGGTACTGCGGCGCCTGCATGTTGATGTGCCACATCGGTGCCGTGAAGCTCAACACGACGAAGATCGTCAGGAGCCCGAGCACGACACGCGCCCACGGAAAGATGGGTTCGTCCAAGAATCGATAGAATGCGTCCATTGCCTTTGACATCTCGCCTCCTCTTAGGCCTTCACTTCTAAACGACGTCTCCTCGACGCAATTTCCAGAGCCCGCTCATCCATGCGAGCGTCCCGAGCATCATCGGCCACCCCACACCCAACACGTAGAGCCCGGTGCTTCCGATTTGGTTGGCCAGGTAGAAGCCCACCGGGCCCAGCACGCTGAGCTCCGGATCCGTCGACGACAATAGGGCCATTCGAATGCTCTGGACAGGGTTGAGCGCCGCCAAGGCGAACACCACCCTCGGCTCCATCCGCCATTGCAACATCATCCCTGCAAGCGCGAAGTCCATCAGCGCGATCCCTGCCACCCAAATCAGCAGCAGGTACATCGTCGCGCGAGCCGAGTTCTGGACCGTCGTAGAGACCCACAGGCCGAGTCCGGAAAAACACCAGATCAGGACGGCGCACAGGAGGAGGCAGTGGCCAATGAAGCTCCAGGCGATTTGCTGGCCGAACGCCAAGCGGCCGAATACGCCCACGGCAACCATCAACACGGCGAGTGGCGCCAACAGCACCAGGAAGCGGACGCTCGAGATCGCGCTGAAGAACGCGCCGCGAGAGATGGGTTGACTGAAAAGGAGCTCGAGCGTGCCGTCATCGCGTGCCTTGTTGACTACCTGGCCGGTCGCGACCAGCGCCATCAGGGGCAGAAGCACGAGGAGAGCGTGCACGTAGGAAACCAACACCCTACCCGTGCCCGTAAAGCCGAACACCGTGGACTCACGCATGCCCACCATGAGGAACACCACGGCAAGCACCGCGTACACGACGACGCAGAACAGCAGCCACCGCGAGCGAAGAACCTCCGCGAGATCGAGCTGGGCGACTGCCCAGTAGGAACGGAGCTGGCGGCTCATGATCCCCCGTGCCGATTGTGGGGTCGGTCTCTCACTTGCCTCTTGGCCCACGCGATGTCCTGCGCTTCCGGCGTCTCCTTAGAAACGGCGCGGATGCCGTAGCCCATGGGCGAGTCCTTTACCGGAAGGAAGCCGACTTCCGCCTCGGGCAGCCAACCGTCTTCGTCGTAGTTCCGGAAGTAGACGGCATGGGTCAAGACGTCGTGCGACTCGAGGTAGTCGAAGAGGCAGCCGGGATCGTCGAAGTTCAGCACATCCCCTGCTGTCGTCTGAAGCTGCGCAGCGAACCGTGGGTCACCGACGTGCATCTTGCAGTCCCCACACACCTCGCCGTCCCACACGACCGGAACGGCTCCCTCGGGCAGCGTCACCTGGTTGAACCGCACCGCGACAACCGCGACCGCGACGAGGGCGGTCACAAGCAGGAGCAGCTTAGCGATCTTGGCGGGCATCGTCCGTGCCTCCTTGGTCTTCGAGCTGTACGGCGTCGGCATCACGCACGAGCAGATTGACGACCTGCCCTTCGAGGTCGCGAGAGATCTGCGCGACCAGCTCGAGCTTCTCAGAGCGTGTCGCGGTTCGGCTCCACCATCCGGCGACCCCTTGCTGGAACCCCATCCGCGCAAGTGCTCCGTCGTCGACGCCGTTCTTCATCTGAACGTCAATCGTGCTCAGAGTCATCCGGTCTAGGTAATCCTCGGTCGGGCCGAAGTACGCGAGCCGCCCCTCCTCGAGCACCATCACCCGATCCACGAGCGTCCGAATCTCTTCGAGTCTGTGTGAGCACAGGATCAACGTCGCGTCCTGCGTTCGCTCCGATAGCAAGTGGAACAGGTCCCGTCGGGACTGTGTGTCGAGGCTCGCCGTCGGCTCATCGAGCACGTAGAGAGACGCCTGACTCGCGAGGGCAAGCGAAAGCAGAGTCTTCTGCTTTGCACCTCCCGACAGGTTGCAAAATGCCCGGCGCTCGACGGCCCGCAGGTCGATCCCGACCTCCTTGCCACGAGCCATCACGGCGTCCGGCGATATCTCGCGGACGCGGGTGATCGCTTTGATCACCTCGCCGACCGAAGCTCCGAACTTGGGCGCGATTTGAGGCACGTAGGCAATCCGGTCGGCCAGTTCCATTCTGCGCTTGTGCTCACCGTCGAGCAAGAGCTCCCCTTCACATTGGAGGAGACGCAGAATAATCCGGATCAAGGTCGACTTACCTGAAGCGTTCGGACCAATGAGGCCGACTTTCCCACCGCTCGGGATCGCGAAGTCGATGCCGCGAAGTGCCTCGACGCGACCGAATTGCTTCCGAACCGCCCTGCCCTCAACGCGCATCGCGGCTCTTCCACTCTGCCCCGGCCACCAAGGGTCGCGGGTCTATGAGGGTGGTCTGCGGGTCGACCATGGGAAACAAGGAGCTGATCGCATCGAGGAGCTTGAGCGTAATCCCGCCCCTGAAGAACTGCAGCTGCGGATACGTACTCTCAAGCTGGCTGCTCAATCGGCGGAGCTCGTAGGGGATGTCGCCAAACCCGTCACGGTCCATGTCGTAGCCAGCGTAGTCGTCGAACGAATTGCCGTTCCAGTCGACATCGAGGGCGTGACCGCCTCCTTCGACCTGAAGCTGAGAATGATTGCTCACGAACTGGTTGCCTAGGAACGCGTTTCGCCTGGAGCTCGAATGCATGAGTACGGCAACTTCGGAGTGGAAGAACGCGTTGTTCTCGAAGGTGTTGAAATCATCGGGCTCGAGCGGCGCAGTGTCCATGTACACGGCTTTCGTGTTCGCAATGAACGCGTTGTCGGAGACCGTCAAATTGCCGGATTCTTTGATGCCGAGGCCCATTCCTCCCGGGCCCGAGGAGCGCGCCAAGAGGTTGTCCCGGAGCACCAAATTGCGGCTGTACATGATGAAAATGCCGACAACGTTGTCGATGTATTGGTTTCCTTCGACCCGGTTGTCGTGGCTGTACATGAAGTGCGTTCCGTAGCGACCCCGAACGGCGGTATTTCGAATGATCTTGTTGCCGCGCGAGTACCAAACGACCATGTCGCGGCATCCGATGATCTGATTGTCGCTCACGACGGAGTCTCGCGTCTCCCAGAGTCGAATTCCGTCACCTCGAAGGCCGAGCGGCCCCTCGTCGGGGCCTTGCACGACGTTGTTGAGAATCATTGCGCGGTTCGCCTTCTCGATGAGCAAGCCGAAAACGGCGTTCTGTACGCGAACACCCTCGACCCGGTTGTCGTCTGCGACGACGTGGACGGCGGCGTCTAGAGTATCGAATCGTCCACCGCTGCCGTCGACGGTCAGCCCCGCGAGCGCAGCGCCGTCGGCTTTGAGTTCAATCGTCGTGCCCTTGCCAGACGAGCGAATCACCGCGTCCCGCGGACCCCAAATCTCGACGCTCTTGGTCACGCTCAAGGGGCCGAAGTAGGACCCTGGCTCGAGACAAAGCGCGGTGCCATCCTCGGCGCCATCCACCACGGCCTGCAAGTCGGAGCCTGCAGCAATGGTGGAACAGCCGCTGGGCCGCGGGGGCGGTGCGAGCGCCGCCTCCGCAATGAGAGGCGGCCCGCCCTCAGACGCACACGCGGCCAGGGTCAACAGACCCACTGCGCACGCACGCGCACGGCCGGGAGCGTTCAGCCCTCGGCCGACGCGCGCGGCGCTCCGGTTCAACTCGGTTCCACCAAGAGGTAGCCCGCCATCTCGAGGTGGAGGGCCGAGCAGAACTCGGTGCAGTAGAACGGGAAGGTGCCTTCCCTGTCGGCCTCGAACGTGATGTCCACGTGCTTGCCGGGCTCGAGGCTGCTGTGGACGTTGTACGATCCGATGGTGAAACCATGGGTCGCGTCGTGGGCCTGCTCCACGTTGGTGATGTGCAGATGAACGGTGTCACCCTTCTTCACGCGGATGATATCCGGCGTGAAGTGGCTTCGCACGGAGGTCATGTACACGTGGACTTCCTTGCCCTCCCGCTCGATGCGCTCTTCCTTGGCCTTGACGGCGTTCGGACTCTGCTGGTCCGTAACGACATCGAAGCCAGCCGGCTTGTACACATCGAC
>CAXMRN010000181.1:0-5328 GCA_964195565.1 uncultured Polyangiaceae bacterium
GCTACACTGAGAATTCTCCGAACTATCTTCATGAGCACTGCTTCTACGACCAACGGGCATCCGGCGGCTGGGGTCTCCCACGGGGAGAAAAAGCCCCCAGCATCGGACATCGATCTCGACGCTCCTGAGTACTACCTCAATCGAGAGCTGACGTGGCTCACCTTCGTCAACCGTGTGCTCCACGAGGCGGAGGACGCGCGCACGCCGTTGCTCGAGCGGGTGAAGTTCCTGGCGATCACGAGTTCGATCCTCGACGAGTTTTTCATGAAGCGCATCGGGGGCCTGAAGCAACAGGTCGCCGCCGGCGTTCACAAGCTCACGGTCGACGGCCGCTCGCCCACGCAACAGATCGAAGAGTGCCACGAGCTCATTCGGCCGCTCAACATCGAGCAGCAAGCATTGTGGGCCTCCCTCCGCGGGCAGCTCGAAGGGGTCGGGGTGGAGCTCGCGTCGTACGAGGCTCTTGCAGACGAGGATCGCCAGTGGCTCCGGGAAGACTACCTCGACAACATCTTTCCTCTGCTCACGCCGCAGGCGATGGACCCGGCGCACCCGTTCCCGTTTGTGTCGAATCTGTCGCTGAACCTCTTGGTGTCGCTTCACTACCCGAATGACACCGCGCCGCTGATGGCTCGCGTGAAGGTGCCGCTCGGCGCAGGCGTGCCGCGTTTCGTTCGCATCCGCGACTCGCTGGTGTTTGTTCCCCTCGAAGAAGTGATGGCGAACAACCTGGACCTTCTGTTCCCCGGGATGGTCATCGAGCGCACTGAGCTCTTCCGCGTCACTCGCAATGCCGACGTCGAAAGCGACGAGGAGCAAGCGGACGACCTGCTCGCACTGATCGAGTCGGAGCTGCGCGAGCGCAAGTTCGCACCGATCGTTCGGCTCGAGGTGGCTCACGGTATGGACGGGACGCACCGGGGACGGCTGGCGGCCGAGCTCGGCCTCGACGAACAGGCCGACGTGTTCGAGGTCGACGGATTCCTGGGGCTGGGCGACCTGTTCCAGCTAGCGGGACTCGACATTCCAGAGCATCGGGACCCGGATCATCGGCCGGTGGACGCGCCTAGCCTCGTAGGGCGGAGCAATATTTTCCACGCCATCCGAGAAAATGGGGCGTTGCTGCTTCACCACCCCTTCGAGGCGTTTGGCACCTCGGTAGAGCGGTTCCTTCGCGAGGCGAGCGAGGACCCGAAGGTTCGCGCGATCAAGATGACGCTCTATCGCACGTCGTCGAAGTCTCGCGTCATCCAGCACCTCATCAACGCGGCGCTCAACGGCAAGCAGGTAGCGGTCGTCGTCGAGCTCAAGGCTCGGTTCGACGAGGAGGCCAACATCAACTGGGCGAACAAGCTCGAGCAGGCGGGCATTCACGTCACCTACGGCGTGGTCGGGCTCAAGACGCACTGCAAGATCATTCTCGTCGTTCGGCGCGACCACGACGGATTGCGCCGCTACGTGCACATCGGGACCGGCAACTATCACGAAGAGACTGCCAAGCTCTACTCCGACCTAGGTCTGCTCACGTGCGACGACGGGATAGGCAGCGACGCGACGGAGCTCTTCAACTACTTGACGACCGGGTACAAGCCGAGCCGAACGTACAAGAAGTTGCTGCCCGCACCGAAGATCCTCAAGCCCGCACTCCTCAAGAAGATTCGGCGAGAGATCCGGAAAGTCGGCGAAGGGCAGAAGGGTTTGATTCAGATCAAGACGAACGCGCTCGAAGACGTCGATATCACCCGCGCGCTCTACGAAGCTTCGCAGGCCGGGGTGCATGTCGACCTCGTCGTCCGTGACTCGTGCCGCCTGCGCCCGGGTGTTCCCGGCCTATCGGAGAACATCCGCGTTGTCAGCGTGGTCGGCCGATTCCTCGAGCACTCGCGCATCTATCATTTCCACAATGGGGGCCACGAGGAGTACTATATCGGCTCGGCCGATTGCATGACCCGCAACTTGGTGAGCCGGGTGGAGACACTTGCTCCCGTGGAGCCTGAAGCGTTGCAGGCGGAGTTGCGCACGATTCTGGACATGCTCCTGAACGACCAGCGAAGCGCCTGGGACATGCTGCCCGACGGAAGCTACGTGCAGCGAGACGGCGACAAGGATCTGGGTGGCGCGCACCAGCAGATGATCAAATGGGTCGAAGGCAGGTTCGCAGAAGCCAACCGGCTGCGCAGGCGCAGCGCGAGGGGGCCGCGTGGCCTTGCTTCTCCGGACGAGTAGCGAGATGCTCGCTGGCCGAGATGGTCATGGTGAGTAGTTGGCTCCGGATTGCTGTGCCCTTCGTTGCGGTCGCGCTTCTTGCGACTGCGACCGCGTCGGCGCAGCGGAAGTTGATGGCGTCTCCAACGTGTGAGGAGCTCACCATCATGGATTTCCTCGCTCGCCTCGATGAAGAACGAGGTCGTTACAAGCGAGGCCTCGAAGTCGAGGATCGACGCGACCTGTCCCAGCTTCGGCGAGAGGTATGCGCGCCGTATGTTGGGTACCGAGTGACACGTCAGCCGACGACGACATGGTCGAACGGGCGCACGATCGTTCGGGGCTACTTGGAGCTCAACCATCCGAACGGCCGAATCGCCAAGAGCCGAAGTGGCGAGTGGTTCTATCCGAGTGGCGCGAGAGCCAAGAGCGCGCTCGGACAGTGGGACTACCCGTCAGGCCTTCTTGCGAGGACGTCCCGTGAAGGCATCTGGTACACGCGAGACGGCAAGTACGTCGACGACGCAGACAAGGCGCGGGCCGAGGCGTGCGAGTACTTGGGCAGGGATCTTTGTCCGCTCGGCAAAGCCGACGCGGATCTGCTCGCCGTCACTGTCATGGGGCTGATCAACAAGTCCGCACCGCCGAAAGACACGCCGAAGGCCGAGGAGCCCAAGGGCGCGTCCGATAAGACCGAGTAGGGCGCTTCTCGACTCGCGGGCGGGTGGATAGTGTGTGGCTGGTGTCGGTGTGGTAGAACCGCCGCCCATGATTGAGTCATCGCCTCAACCCACATCCGCGACAGCGGGCCGCGACGCCCTTCTTCGCAAAGCCCAGGCCTCTCCTGAACTCGCCGGACAGCACGACAAGTCGAGGTGGCTCGCGCTCTATGCGGATGATGCCGTCCTCGAAGACCCCGTCGGGACGCCGGCTTCTCATGCCGGGAGGCGGGTCGGGCGTCTGGGCGACGAGCTCGGGCGGTTCTACGAGGCGTTCATCGCCGCGAGCGCCATCGACATGGTGACGCGCCGCGAGCTCGTATCCGACATGCACGTGTTTCGGGCTGTGGACATCCACACGACCAACCTCAAGACCGGTTTGAAGATGGTGGTCCCTGCGAACCTTCTTTATGAGATCGTCTCGCGCGACGGCGGGCTCGCGATCAAGCGCATGCAGGCTCACTGGGAGCTCAGCCGGATGAGCCGAATGTTGATGGGCAAGGGCTCGATTGGGATGCGGACCATCGCGGTCATGAACTGGAGCATGCTCCGGGCGTTCGGGCCCAAGTGGTTGATGTCGTACTTCAAGTCGTCCCAGAAGGGTGTCGGGAGATCGGGCAGGGAGCTCGTCGAGCGGCTTGCCGGCGAGGGGCGGCGCGACGTCTTCGGGCCTGGGGCGACCGTCGAGCTCCCTGGCGGCGCGACTGCATCACCGGATGAGTTTCTAGAGGGATGCACCTCGCTCGAGCTTCGTGATCTGCTGGCGTCGGGCAGGACAGTGTCGGGCCTCGGGTCCATCGAGTGGGGCGCCCGCGTGCGAGACGCAGCGTTCGTGGCGGAGCTCGATGCCGCTGGCACGGAAGTGCAAAGGCTGCGCTGGTTCTGGGAAGGATGACGATGGGAAAGAAAACCGGCGCTTGGGTGGGCGGCATTTTGCTCGTCCTGTCTCTCTACCTCTTCCTGTGGCCCGTGCCGATTCACCCGATCGCATGGGAGCCCCACCCGGTGCCGCCGCTCGAGGGCGACTTCGCAGAGAATCGGGTCCTCCAGGGGATGGAGCTTTTCGCGACCCCGAACGGCCACGGCCCCGAGGACGTCGCGCTCGACGCGGAAGGACGCATCTACGTGGGCGTCGAAGAGGGGCAGATTCTGCGGTATGCCGCGGACGGGTCGGACCCGCAGTTGTTCGCCGACACCGGGGGGCGACCGCTTGGACTCGACTTCGACAACGGTGGAAATCTGATCGTTGCAGATGCCGCGAAGGGCTTGCTTTCAGTGGACCCCGCCGGGTCGATCACCGTCTTGTGTACGGACGTCGGCTACCATCCGCTGGGCTTCACCGACGACGTCGACGTCGATTCGCAAAACGTCGCTTGGTTCTCGGATGCTTCGTACAAATGGACCCACGAAGAGGTGATGAACGAAGCGCTCGAGAGCGCTCCGAACGGCCGACTGCTCAAGTACGACATCAACACCGGCGACTGCTCGGTCGTCCTCGACGACCTGTTCTTCGCCAACGGTGTGGCGGTCTCTCACGACGAAACCTACGTGCTGGTCAACGAGACGATGCGGTATCGGACCAAGCGCGTGTACGTCCGTGGCCCACGGGCGGGCGTCGTGGAAGTATTCGTGAACAACCTCCCGGGGTTCCCGGACGGGATTTCGACCGGGGCCGACGGGATCTTCTGGCTGGCGATCTATGCACCGCGCAATCCCCTGCTCGATACAGCCGGTCAAAAACCATGGCTCCGCAAAGTGATTCACAGAATCCCCGCAGCGCTTCAGCCGAAACCGCGGCGTCACCCCTTCGTCTTGGGGTTCGATGGGAGCGGCAAGGTGGTCCACAATCTGCAAGACGCGGACGGGATCGCCTTTTCCAAATCGACGAGTGCCGAACAGGTCGGCGAATGGCTCTACCTGGGGAGCCTCACCGAGCCCAACTGGGGCAGGATCCGCATCTCGACGCTCCCCTGAGCGCGGGAACTCTCCCCTTGCCATAGGGATCGAATCCGCGAACTATCGGCTCGTTACTTAGAGGAGTGATGAGATGGTGCGGGTTTTGCTTATCAGTTTCGTGCTCTTGCTGGCGGCGGGCCTCGCCAGTTGTAGCGAGAGCTCTTCGAACTCCGAGGGGAACGTCCAGATCGTTGCCGCCGACGACGGCACCGTTGAGGTGGTCGTCGGGGATCGGACTCTATTTGCGCTCGCGGCGACTGGCCCAATCGCACGCAACTTCACGGAACGCCCGGTCGGAATCGGCGCCATCTCGTTCGCGCGCACCGCAGAGCTCGCGGACGCGCTCCTCGTGAGGTCGGTCGCCAACGAAGGCCCGCGCGCCGCGGTGGAGTACGCCAGCGCAAGCACTGCCCGCACTGCAACCCTGACGGCGGTGGCCCTTAGCGAT
>CAXMRN010000182.1:0-16954 GCA_964195565.1 uncultured Polyangiaceae bacterium
GTTTTTTTGCCTTCGCTGCTCAGCGTTGCGACCATGAATTCCGATACGTTTGCTCGTTGACAATCGGTGGGTTCGCGCGTTGAGCATAAGCAGTGCCCGACGATCGCGGATGTCTGCGTTCCGCTATGCAGGTTCATATAATTTATACATAATTAGCATATAACTTAGTGCTAAATTGTCCTAAGTTGCTTGACCCTAGGGTGGTTCGGTCATAGCCTTCCCGAAGAGTAACGCGGTGTGCGTTCCTCCTCTAGAGAGCCAACTCATGACCTACGACCCAGAGGCAAATGAAGCGATGCAAAAGCCCAACACGGTGGGTGTATCGGTCTCTGATGCGAGCGAACACGAAGGGGCTAGCAAGCCCAATGCGAACAAGAAAAGTGGCAACAAGCCCAACAATGTTCGCAAGATTCGGATCGAACGCATGATGTCCAAAGCTGAGTTGGCTCGGCGCGCGAACCTATCGGTGTTGACGATTGATCGTGTCGAGAAGGGTTTTGGATGTCGGATGGACACAAAACGAAAGGTTCTCGAAGCTTTGGGTCTGAGGCTCGCCGACAGGGTGCGTGTGTTCGGTGAGGAGGAGTAACGTGTCTACATGTCGTCCGAGGGGAAGAACTTAATCGGCGTCGACATCGGTTCGAGCTCGATTAAAGTCTGTGAAATCAAAGAGGGGCGCCGGGGGGCACGAACCATCACCAGGTTCGGCTACCATCCTTTGCCGGCCGAAACCATCGTCGATGGGCACATCATCAACTCGGGTGCCGTTGTCGAAGGCCTCGAGAAGCTGTTTGCGAAGAGCAAGCGGCGCAATGTCGCGCTCCGAGCCAGCGGCCACAGTGTGATCATCAAGAAGATTGCGATGCCGTTGATGACGGCCGCGGAGCTTCAAGAGCAGATCAGCTGGGAAGCCGAGCAGCACATCCCGTTCGACCTCGACGAAGTCCACGTGGATTATGAGGTGCTGAACGAGCGGGCCGACCACGGGCAGATGGACGTGCTCCTCGTGGCTGCAAAGAAGGAAGAAATCACCGATCTCACGAACCTGGCGATGGAAGCTCGACTTCGTCCGATGGTTGTAGATTTGGATGCATTCACGGTCCAGAACGTGTTCGAGGCCGGCTACGGCACTGCGGCACAGGATGAAACCACGGTGCTGGTGCACTGCGGCGCATCCACGACGACCGTGAACATCCTCGCCGACGGCACGACCGCGTTCACGCGCGACATCGCCAACGGCGGAAACGCGATTACCGAAGAGATTCAGCGGCAACTCGGCATCGGCCGGGACGAAGCCGAATCCTACAAGTGCGGGGGAGAAGGGCGCGGAATCGTTCCGCGAGAGGTGCCCGAAATCGTGAACCAGGCGGTCGAGCAGCTCGCTGGGGAGATTCAGCGCTCGCTCGACTTCTACCTGGCCACCAGCGGGGACCGCGAGTTGAGCCGCATCTGTCTCTCCGGCGGCACGGCCAGCATCCAGGCGCTCCTCGATATTCTTCAGGACCGCGCCAAGGTGAACGTGGAGCTGCTCGACCCAACTCGGGTGGCTGATGTCGACGAGCAGGCGATTGCAGATTTGCAAGGTCGGGCATCCCAAGCCGTGGTGAGCATTGGGCTGGCCCTTCGCAAAGAACGGGAGCGTAGCTGATGATTCGCATCAACCTGCTACCCACCGATAAGAAGAAGCGCGCCCGGCGCGCGGCTCCTTCGCCACTCCCGACGGGCGACCTCAGTCTCGGTACTTGGGGCGCGGTTTACGGCGGCGCGATCGCCGTATGGTTCGTGGTGTTGGGCATCCTGTATTTTTCTCAGAGCGGCCAGCTCGAGACGGCTGCGCAAGAAAACAAGACGCTCCAAGCCCGTCGAGACCAGCTGCAGGGCAAGACCAAGGGCCTGGCGGACGTCGAGGGACGTCTTGAGACGAGCCGGCGCCTCGAAAAGGTCGTCCAAGAGCTCGAGCGCGCCAGGCGCGGGCCGACCCGGGCCGTCATGGAACTCTCCAGGGTGCTGAGCAGCCCCGGCGGCCCGACGATCAACCCCGCCGAGCTCGAGCGGATGCGTGAAGACAACCCCTTGGCCGGGTTTAACGAGTCTTGGGACGTGCGTCGGCTTTGGCTCTCTCGTTTCGAGGAGGTCGAGCGCGAATGCAAGATCACAGGGATGGGCCGCTCGAACGAAGACGTTGCAGAGTTCTTGCGTCGACTGACGCTTAGCGAGATTTATGACAGCGTGACGCTGCAACGAACACGCGCCGCAAGCGACCCAGCGACGGGGCTCCAGGTCGTCGGCTTCGATATTACCTGCAAGGTGAAATACTAATGGCGAGTCTCGAAGATACGTTCGTCGGGCTGCCGGGGTGGGGCAAGGCGCTTGCGCTCGTGGGTGTGCTCGTCCTGTTGAGCGCCGGCTACTACACACTCATTCACAGCAGTATTTCCGGCGACCTCGACGCTGCGGCGCAGAAGCAGAAGCAGCTGCAAGATCAGATTCGGGACGCCGAGCGCCGAGAGAAGCAATACCTCGACCTGACCCAAGAGCTGGCGAACCGAGAGGTCGCCGACCGACAGAACCGGCGAGTCCTACCGGAGGACGCGGAGATTGCGGCGTTCCTTCAGGACCTCAACCGGGTGGCCGAGCTCAGCGGGTTGACGATTCGCCTCGTCGAACCCCGTCCGGAGCAGCGCCAGGAGCTCTATTCCAAGATTCCAGTCGTTCTCGCGCTCACCGGGCGCTTCCATCAGATGGGGAAGTTCTTCTACAACGTGAGCAAGCTCGATCGTGCGATCAGCATGGAGAACATCCGTATGACGCAGCCCAAGCTGCTTCCGTCCGGAGAAATGATCATCGACGTGGACGTCCGAGCAACCACCTACAGGCGTCCGCAGGCGAAAAGGAAATAGCCAGCCATGAGCTCGACGACTCGAATGTTCGCCTCCCTCTTCCTGGTCGCCACCACCGGCGTGGCGGGCTGCGGTGACGATGACGACTCGGTGGCGTATCAGGGGCTGGGGCCCGGCACGGGCTCGGGCAACGCGGCTTCTGACGGGGAGGGCGACGCCGACGGCGCGCAACAGGCCGCGGTAGAAGTCGACTCCGGCCCGGCCATCTATACCGACGATGACTTCTCGGAGCGCGACATCCAGAACCGGGATCCATTCCGTTCATACGCGAATGCGTTCAAGGCGCAGGCTGCCGCTCCGGCGCAGCGCCGTGTCCTCTTGCCGAGCACGAGTCTCGATGAGATGAACCTCATCGCAATCGTGACCGGTATCGCCACACCGCGTGCGATGCTCACGGATACCGCACAGGTGGGACATGTGATCCGACGCGGCGATTACATCGGTCGTCCCGAAGTGGTACAGACCGGGGGTTCAGAGGGAATGCCAGTCACACTGAACTGGCGTGTCGATCGAATCCGTCCCGGGTCGGTCGTTCTGACTCGCGAGGACCCAACTTCGCCCGACAAGCCGCCGTTGACCCGTGTGATGCCCCTTCATGAAGGTGGCGACGCACCGCAGCTCACGGCTCCCTGACCCGCGATATTAATCGGTCGTTTTCTTGCGCCGGCCCTTGCCGGCGTTCGATGATTAACACCTGGCAGAGGAGTCAGGAATGCGTATTCAGTGGGGTCTCGTAATCGCCGTCGTCGCAACGTTCGCCTGGGTCAACATGGCCCACGCGGAGGGTCTGCAAATTGACAGCGTCCAAATCAGTGGCGCTGGCGACGGAGCACAAGTCTCAATCGAAGGCGCGTTCGTCGATCCGCAGTATGCGGTCCGCGCCAAAGATGATGGTCGGCTCATCATCATCGACGTCGACGACGCGGCGCTGCCGTCGGGGGGGGTGCACACCAGCGGCACCAACTCGCTGGTGGCGCGCACCGTCGCGAGTAACACGGCGCGGGGTGCACGAATCGAGCTGACGCTGACGGGCAAGGCCACGTATCACGCTCGCGCGACCGCGACCGGGATCACGGTAAAGCTCGAGAGCACTCAAAGGTCGGCGAAGGCGAGGCCGAAGAAGTCCGCCCAGTCGGGGGGGCCGAAAATCGAAGACGTGCGTCTCGAAAAAAAGGATGGGCGTGACCGCGTCGTGATCACCGTGAGCGGAGACGCTGAGTTCCGCGTGTCGACCCGTGCGGGAGCACCCCCACGACTCGAGGTTCTCGGCGCACGGATCGGTTCGGGGACGAAGCGACGGATTGAAGCTCCGCGTGGTTCGCTGCTCAGTTCGATCGAGCTCGAGCAGAAGGGGGACCGTGCTGTCGTCGAGGTTCACGGCGCCGAAGGGGCCGCGGGCACAGCGATTCGGTCCGGAGACCACATCCTTTGGATGTTCTCCCCGACCGCTAAAGAGACGAGGCCGCACTCGCGGACCATTGCCCGCGAGAGGGATTACGCGGCAGAGGTCGATGGCCCAGAGGTCGCTGGCTTCCTCAGCAAACTCCCTGCGCAAGTCGGCGGAAAATCCGATCGGCGCTACTCGGGTCGCCGGATCGACCTCGACTTCAAGGACGCGGACATCCACAACATCCTTCGGCTACTCTCCGAGGTGGGTGGAGTGAACGTCGTCACCGCGGACAACGTGGGTGGAACGGTCACCATTCGTATGCGGGATGTTCCTTGGGACCAAGCACTGGACGTCGTCCTTCAGGCGAAGTCGCTCGGGATGGTTCGTCAGGGCAACCTGCTCCGCGTTGCGCCGCTGGCGCAGCTCGAGCAAGAGCGCGAAGCTGCAATCGCTCGTCAGAAGCAACAGCAGCAGCTCGCGCCGCTCGAGACTCGCCTGATACCGGTCAGCTATGCGACGGCCACCAACCTGCAGCCCCGGGTCCGCGAGCTCCTCACAGAGCGAGGCACCGTCTCGGTGGACACGCGCACCAACATGCTGATCGTTCGCGATATCGTCGGACAACTCGACGACGTCGAAGACTTGGTGCGAAGCCTCGACACGCAGACGCCGCAGGTGTTGATTGAATCACGCATCGTCGAGGCGAGCAGCTCATACTCGCGCGACATTGGTATTCAGTGGGGTGGTGCTGCCGTGATGAGCAGCGCGACCGGTAACCCCACCGGCCTCCGCTTCCCGTCCGACCTCGGTATTGCGGGTGGCGTTCCCGTCGACAGCGCGCCCACACAGGGCCTCTCGCCGTTCAATGGGACTGTGAACAACCCGAACTTCGCGGTGAACCTGCCGGCGGTTACCGGTAACGGCGCCGGTGGTGCCCTCGGCTTGACCATGGGCAGCCTCAGCGGTGCGGTGAACCTCAACGTTCGATTGAGCGCTGCCGAAGCGGCAGGCTCTGTACGGATTATCAGCTCTCCGCGCGTCCTGACCTTGGACAACAACGAAGCATCGATCTCGCAGGGTACGTTGATTCCGTTCTCGCAGGTCAGTGCGCAGGGCGTCAACACGGCCTTCCAGGAGGCAAAGCTCGAGCTCAATGTCACCCCACACGTCACCAGCGACGGTGCGGTGGCCATGGACGTGAAGATCACGCGCAACGAGCCGGATTTCGGTCGAGTGGGCGCCAACGGTGACCCCACTATCCTCGAGCGTGAGGCGATTACGCAGCTTCTCGTCGACGACGGCGACACCGCGGTCATCGGCGGCATCTACACCCGGAATACGGGCCGCAACGTCGACCAGGTGCCTTTCCTCGGCGACATCCCGGTCCTTGGCGTGCTCTTCAAGCGCCGCCGGTTCCGAGAGGACCGAAACGAGCTCCTAATCTTCCTGACGCCCAGGATCGTGAACAGGGCGCTCGCGCTTCCGGAATAGCGCCGCGTAAACAGGAAGCCGGGCGTCCTGCACGGGGCTACGCCGGCGGGTTCGTGACTGACGGGGACGGGGCTCGTATGCTTGCGGCTGTGCGTGTGTACTTGTCAGGGCCCATGGGGGCCGGGAAATCCACTGTGGCGGCCGCCGTGGCTCGGCAGCTGGGAACGCTTGCGCTCGATTTGGACGCGCGGGTCACAGAGCTGGCTGGCCGCTCGATTCCCGAGATTTTCGCCGAGCGGGGTGAGGGTGCGTTTCGGCGTCTGGAGCAGGATGCGCTGAAGAGCCTGACCTCGGATGTCGGTGTCGTGTCGCTTGGAGGCGGGACGGTGGTCGACGACGAAACTCGGCAGACGCTGCTTCGCGAGGGGATCCTCGTCACGCTGACTGCCGATCCAGCCGTGCTTGCTCAGAGGGTCGGCGAGGGCGCGGGACGGCCGCTGCTCGGCGAGGACCCGACGCGCGACCTCGAACGGATCATCAAGGCGCGTGGGGCGGCCTACGCGGAGGCCCATGCCGTCATCGACACCGGGTCTCTCAGCCCCGAAGAAATTGCTGCGGAGGTCGTCGCGGTCCGAAATCGAGCACCCATCGTCGTGCCGCTCGGACATCGAACCTATGGCGTCGAGGTCGGCCGTGGTGTCCGTCATCGGGTCGGGATTCATGCGAACGAGCACGCGAGCGGCGATGCCATTCTGGTGTTCGACGGCGAAGATGACCGCCCTTGGCCCGCGGATGCAGTTCGAGACCTCACGTTGGCCGGTAAACCTCCAATCGAGGTGAAGCTTCCGGGCTCCGAAGCGCACAAGAACGTCGCCAGCGCGGAGCGGGTCTGGGACGCCGCGCTCGACGCAGAGGTCGACCGACGTGCCATCGTGATTGGGGTCGGTGGTGGTGTCGTCGGCGATTTGACTGGGTTTGCCGCGTCGACCTTGCTTCGCGGAGTCGCCCTTGGGCAGATCCCCACCACGCTGCTCGCCATGGTCGACAGCTCCGTCGGCGGCAAGACCGGGTTCAACCGCCCACGCGGCAAAAATCTGGTGGGAACCTTCTATCAACCGAAGTTCGTTCTTTGCGACGTCGAGACGCTCTCCACGCTACCAAACGAGGAGCGTATCGCCGGCTTGGCGGAGGCCGTGAAAAGCGCGTGGCTCGACTCCGAGGAGTCCGTCGCGATGCTCGAACGCGACGCGGAGGCGCTGCTGGCAGGGGACGCCGACGCGACAATTCGCGCGGTCCGAATGTCCATCCTACTCAAGTCGCGCATCGTTCACGAGGACGAGAACGAGTCGGGCCGACGCATGCTCCTGAACTTGGGACACACCGTGGGTCATGGGCTAGAGGCGGCGAATGACTACCGGGGGATTCGCCACGGGGAGGGTGTTGCCCTTGGGATGATCGCCGCCATGCGCGTGGCGGCTCGACTCGGGAGGGGGCGCCCGCAAGAAACGGAACGGCTGACCCGGTTGCTTGGCCAGCTGGGCCTGCCCACCAACCTCGATGAACGACTGAACAGCCGTGCACTCGCGTTCATCGGTTCGGACAAGAAACGCCGCGGCGACAGAATTCACTTTGTAATTCCACGGCTTCCTGGCCAAACCGAGATCGAGCTCGTCGGGCTCGACGAGGTACGGGCCGCGCTAGGCGTGATCTAACCGACGGAAATTTGGCAGGTCGCGCCGAGGCTCGATACCATGAGAACACCCTTTGGAGGGGACTTATGAGTCGATTCATCCTCGCGGTAATAGTGCTGATGCTGGTGGTGACGGTTGCAGGATGCAACCGCTTCCCCGACCTCTCGATCCAGGTGACGGCGAACCTGGAACCCGGCTGCGGCGTCACCGCTGACCAGGAAGAACGCCTAAGCTTGGGGTTGATCGACCTCAATTACCTGAGGGGCTACCTCGTGGCGCCTCGCATCGAGAGCTACATCATCAGCAACGCTCTCGAGTTTCAGGGGGAGCAGGGCAATGTTCAGGTCGACAGCTTGAGCATCACGATCTTGCTTCCGGACGGCACCCAGCCGGTGTTGGCGGGGGATCTTCCGAACCCATACAACGTGGCCGCCAGCTTGGTCATTCCCGCGAACGAGAGTCAGGGTAGTACCGCAGGTGCAACCTTCGCAGTAGCGATTCCGTCGTCGTACCGCGGCGCCCTCCTCGCGATCATCGCGGACACTGGCTTCGAACAGATCTTCATCGACATCCGGGCCAACGGGACGACGGCCGGGGGATTCAGTCAGACTTCTCCTCCTTTTCGTTGGCCCATCGGGTTCTGCACCGGATGCCTTGGTGTCACCTGCGAGGCGCCTGAGAACGGGCCACCTCCGCAAATCGGCGACCCAGCGGACGAGGATCAGTGCTTCCCGGGCCAGGACACTTGGCTATACTGCGCTGAGGTCGTCGCGCCTCCGCCCACTACCACGCCCTAGCGCACCGAAATTAAGTACGGCGGAATCAGCGCCACGTGCTCGCGCGAGAGCATGTAGAGCACCTCTGCCCACGGCTCGAGGGGCAGCGTAGCCGCCAATGGGTGCTGCCGGAGCCCAAGGCGCAGCAAGGTCTGGGCGCCGTCGTCTCCGTTCCCGCTCAATAGGTCGTTGATCGTGTCGATCATGCCCTTGGTCGCAGGCCAGAGCTCCACGGGCGCGTCCGGGCCGAGACCGGCGGCCGCACGGGCTCGGACCAGGGCCTCGCTCAGGCCCGCCATCTCATCGATGAGGCCGAGTTCCTTGCCGTCCTGTGCCGTCATCACCCGCCCTTCAGCCGCGGCCAGCACCGCGTCGCGTTCCATCTTGCGGCCCGCGGCGACGCGATCGATGAAACGATCATAAGTGTCGCGAAGAAGCCCCTCGAAGGCCTGCCGCTCGGTCGGATTCAGCGCACGCACCGGTGTCGACCACGCGGCGCGCTTCCCACGCTGCAACACGTATGTGTTCACCCCGATGCTCTCGGCGAGCCCGGCGAAGTTGAACTTCCCCCCGACCACGCCGATCGAGCCGACGAGGCTGTTGGGGTGCGCGAAGATTTCATCGGCCGCCGAAGCAATGTAGTAGCCGCCACTGGCCGCCATGTCGCCCACGCTCGCGATGAGAGGTTTGGCTTCCGCCAGACGGCGTGCCGCCTCCCACATTAGGTCGCTGGCCAGCGCAGACCCTCCCGGTGAGTTGATGCGCATCACGACGGCCTTGACGTTGTCGTCTTCCTCGAGCCGCTCCATCGCCCGCACGAACGGGCCCGAGACCGCGTCTCCCGTCGAGTCGGACTCGCCGTCCGTGATGTTGCCGTTCACGAACACGAGGGCGACGCGCTCGCCTCCGGCTTTCTCTTTCTCGGTCTCGCCACTCAGTAGGTTGAGGAACTGCCCGAGAGTGAGTTGCTCCTGCTTCGGCAGCATCCGGGTCCGGCGAATCGCCTCAACGCCTGCCGCCTTCTTGATCTCGTCGCGCGCCTCGCGAAGAAAGCTGATCGAATCCACGAGGCCGGCGTCGGCAGCAGCCGCCGAGCCGTACGGGCCCTGATCGATCAGCGCTTTGGCTTTGTCGCTCTGCCCATCGGTTCGCAATTGGGTCGCCGCGACCAACGCACCGTAGAGGTCATCGAGGATCGCATCCATCGAGGCCTTGGCTTCCGCGGGCATGTCGTCGCGAATGAACATGTCGCCCGCGCCTTTGTAGCGCCCCATGTGAATGATCTCCGCTTCGACCCCGACCTTCTCGAGCAGCGTGCGCGCGTAGATCATAACGGCCGCGGGCCCGATGAGATCGAGCGTGCCGGCCGGCGACATGCTGATCCGATCGCATGTCGAGGCGAGGAGCAGGTAGCCTACGTTGTCGGCGGTCTCGAAGTGACAGTGGATGGGCCGGTCTTCGGCTCGAAATTCGCCTAGCGCTTCGACGAGGTCTCCGACGCTGCCCCAGGAACCTTGCAGTGGTCCGACGCGCACCAAGAGGCCCTTGACCTTCTCGTTGTCCGTCGCATCCCAAATCCGACTCAGGACGTCGTGGAGCGTCGGCTGCGGTCGCGCGAAAGGGTCGTGCTCTGCGCCATCCGGGAAGGCCTGCAGAAGGCGAAGCTCCCGGACCACCGGTTCGTCGGTCGTATTGTCCTCTTCCGTGCACGAGGCGGCCCCGAGGAACGTGAGGAGGGTGAGAATCGCGAGAATCGCGAGCGGGTAGCGATGGGTTGGGTGGGTCATGGTGTGGCTGGTTCTGGCGCCTGCGCCGGCTCTTCCGCCGGAGGTGGGTCCGCCTTTGCTTCGGGCTCGGACTGGGGCTCCGGTTCCGCCGCCGGCTCCTCTGCCGGCTCTGAGGTTGGGGCTGGCTCGGCTTCGGGCTCAGGCGGAAGCTTCGCGTTGGGTTCTAAGATCTTGATCGCTGCTCTGGCAGTCGCGGCATGCCTGCCGGACGGACGCCGTTTCACATACGTGTAGTACGCTGAGACCGCCTCTTCCTTCTGTCCGAGGCTCTCGTAGGCTCTCCCAAGGTTGAAATAGCCATCCGGATGGCCTCGTTGAGCGGCCACTCGGAAGTAGCGCAGTGCCGAGTTGAAGTCTTCGATGCGCGTGGACATGTGGCCGAGACCGTCCATCGCATCAGCCGACCCCGGGCGAGCCTCGAGGGCGCTGTCGAAGAAGGCGCGGGCGCGGGAGTAGTTGCCCCCGGCGAGCTCCGCGCGACCCTGCCGCATGTACCACTCGTAGTCGCGCACCGGCGGCCGCCCATCGACAAACGCGTCGTCCCCCGCGGCCTTCACCAGTTGATCGTACTCATCATACGCGGGCTTCTTCGGGGCGCGGCGCCTCTTGGGCGGCGCCTTCCGCTCCACCTTGTCTTTGCTGGACGCCACCGTCTCCGGCTCTTCAGCTGCCGCTGTCGCTGGCACCGCCACTGTCTCTGGTTCTTCCGCCGTCTCTGCCGCGGCGCCCCCGTCAGCAGCCACTCCGGCATCCTCTTCAACTCCCGCGTCGGGGGCCACATCAGTGGCATCGAGCTCCGCCAACAGTTGGGTGGCGACTGTGTGCCCGGGATGGTCCGCGAGGATGGTGTCTAGGGCGGCGCGGGCATCCGCGGGATCATTCGCAGCGCGCTGTGCGCGAGCGAGCAAGAGCAAGTAGGGGACGCCCCGAGGAGAAAGCTGTACGGCCTGCTTCGCGCTCCGAAGACCGTTTTCCAACATGCCGCCCGCTTCCGCTGCGCTCAAGCGTGAATCGACACGGAAGAATTCCGCGGTTCGGCTGAACGAGATCGAGCGTGCCTCTTCGAGGACTGTGCGCGCGTCGGCATGCTCTTCGGCCAAACGGAGCGCATCGGAGACCGCCAGCTTGGCCTCGAAGTCCCTCGGATCGAGGGCGACTGCGGTCTGCGCCGTCGCGAGTGCCGCTGCCGAAAGGCTCCCCACACTGTCGCCGGCGGCGTTGCTGTCGATCTGCGCCTGCGCCGCCAGCGCGTAGGCCCGCGACAGCCGTGCCATGATCTCCGAGTCGCGGTCGCCGCCGGCTTCGATCGACCGGCCGTACGCGTCGATCGCGCTGGCGTATGCTTGCGGGTCCCCCTGGGCCAACGCGGCGTCGCCTTCGGTGACTCCCGCCGCGATTAGCGCCGGGTTGCTGCCAATCCCCAACAGGCCCGCGACGCGCTCCCATTGGGTGCCCATCAGCGCGAGTCCGCCCACCGCCACGATCACCACAAGCCAACGCAACGGCGACCAGCCGCGCCCCGGCAGGTCCGGAATGTCGTCATCGTCCTCGTAGTACGCCGGAGGCGGCGTACTCGTCCGCACCGAAGACCGGGAGGCCGTGTGAGGCCGCTCCTCGAAGACCGCATCTTCAATGACATCCTCAGACGCAGCCGAGGGCAGAGGTGCAGTAACCGAGTCCGACACATAGGGGGACTCGTACGACGCAACCCCTTCGGTGGGCCCCGCAACGGACGCCACCACCGGCGTCGGCGCGGACGCCGGTCCCAGCGCCGACTCTGCAACTGCCTCTGCAGTTGGCTCTGGCGCTGACCCAGTCCCCGATCCCGTCACTTCTGCAGTCACGGCCCGATCCACCGGCATCACCCCCAGCAGCGTCGGCTGCCGCGGACGCCTCCCCGGAGGCAAACTGGAATCCTTCGAACTCGCTGCGGGAGGAACCGACGATGGCAGAGAGGGTTCGCGCACTTCCTGCGGCGGGACCGGAACCCCGGCTGCCTGGAAGAAGGTATCGAGCTCGGGGATCGAGCCAAGCGTCTTCCACTCTTCGTCCCCTCGTGAGATCTCGTTCGCCGGCGTCAGCTCGTTGGAGCCAATGCGCCGCTGTAGCTCTCGCAGCGAGTCGATCATGTCGATGCTTCCATCGGCAAGTCGGAGGCGCCAGCTGCTCGTCGCACGGTCCGCCTCGGCTTGGGCCCTCGGATAAACCTTGAACACATGCCCGCAGTTGGTGCATTTCACGCTGGTTCCGCGTCCGGAAAGCAACGTCTCGTCAAACTCGTATTCGGTGCCGCAGCGCTCGCAAGTTACGTCCATCAGTCGAGAGGCCCCCCAGGCCGGTGATTGTGTGCGGTTGGTCGCTCTGGCCAATCGTTGCTAGGACAAGGTCTTAGATGCGTCGGGACCTGGCTGCGCTCATCGATCACACCTGCTTGCGACCCGACGCGGTCCGGGCGGACTTCGCGCGATCGTGCAAGGAGGCTGTCCAGCACAGCTTTGCAACCGTCTGTGTCAACTCGGCCCACGTGGCGCTTTGTACCTCACTGCTGGCGGACCGCCAGCACCCCATTGCAGCCACCGTGGGCTTCCCTCTCGGGGCCGCGAACTCGGCCGGGAAGGCCGCCGAAGCTAGCCGGGCAGCGCTCGACGGAGCCTCGGAGATCGACATGGTGTGCCAGCTCCAGGCGTTGAAGGACCGTATGAAAGACCCGTTCATCGATGACATCCGCCGGGTGGTCGACGCCGCAGATGGCAGGCCGGTGAAGGTTATCCTCGAGACCTGCTTGCTCTCGGACGACCAAAAGCGCCTCGGAGCCGAGTGGGCCCGACTCGGCGGGGCAAGCTTCGTCAAGACCTCGACGGGTTTTGGTGGCGGCGGCGCGACTGAAGAGGACGTGCGACTGCTCCGCGCGGCGGTGGGCACCGACTTTGGCGTGAAGGCCTCGGGCGGCATTCGCGACGCTGCCACGGCCGACAAAATGGTTGCCGCCGGCGCCGATCGGCTTGGAACGAGCGCCGGGGTGGCGATCGTGACAGAATCCAAGATGCTAGACAGGGGATACTGAGATGCCAGTTCAGTCGGTCACAGACGCAACCTTTGAAGCCGAGGTTCTTCGCTCGGAGCTCCCCGTGCTCGTGGACCTCTACGCGGATTGGTGCCAGCCCTGTAAGCAGGTGTCGCCGATCGTGGCGCAGGTCGCCGAAGAGCTCGCGGGCAAGATCAAGGTCGTCAAAGTCGATGTCGACAGCAGCCCCATGGTGGCTCAGACCTTTAAAGCGCAGTCGATCCCGATGTTGCTGGTGATGGCCGAGGGCAGGGTGGTTCAGCAGCACGTCGGCGCGCTCGACAAGCCGGGAATCCTACGCTTGCTAGAGCCTGTGATGCCGCGCGCCGCCGCGGAGGTCCGTCCGGAGGAGCTCGCGCTCTGGCTGACGCAAGGCAAGGCGCTGCCGGTGGACATCCGCGATGCGGCTTCCTATGCGCGGTACCGGATTCCTTCCGCAGTGCACGTCCCCGCAGGTGAGCTTGCGAGCCGTGTGGAAGAGCTCCAGCCGTTCGACGGCCGAATTCGCGTCCTCTATGGCCGCAGTGAAGAAGCCCAAGAGTGGAGTGAGAAGCTGCAAACCGACGGCGTTCAGGTCGGGTTTCTTGCCGGCGGTTTCCTCCACTGGGAGGCCGATGGTCTCGAGGTCGAACGCGGTTGAAGCGCTCGCTTCAGGTCGTTGACGAATCGGGCGATCCGCCCCCCGCGGAGCCAGTCGGAGTGACGATCGGAGACCACCTGGTGTCGGTGATCGATACCGGCAACGGGACGTCGAGTCTCCGTTTCGTCGAGGGGCTCATCGAGGCCGGCGCGATCCGCGTTGACTCGCCGGTTGCGGCGGAGCCAGCCACCCGCGTAGTGATTCGATGCACACCCAGATCCGCCGAGGCACGCCTGCGCGCGGAGGGTATCGAACGAACCGCCGACTTGGTCCTCGGGTCCGCTCGTCCCGCTTTTGCAAGGCTTTTCGCATCGGCTTGCGCCCGTTGGGTGAACAGCTAGGTTGCCGCCCGACCTTCAAGCTCGAAAGTGGAGACCATGGCGGACGTGCCCGAATACATCCCAGGCCTGGCCGGCGTTCCGGCGGCCCGCAGCAGCATCTGTTTGATCGATGGCTCCGTTGGGAAGCTTCAGTACCGGGGGTACCCGATCGAGGTGCTCGCGGACCGAGGTTCCTACGAAGAAGTGGCCTACATGCTCCTCTTCGGGCGCCTGCCGAGCACGCACCAGCTCGACGAATTTCGCGACCAACTCATCGCCGAACGCGGCCTCAAGTTCCGGATCATCGACCTCCTCAAGACCCTGCCCGAGAGCGGCGAGCCGATGGACGCGCTCACCGCCGCGGTCGCAGCGATGGGGATGTTCTACAAGGGCGACCATATTTCCGACCCAGAGTTTCTGCGTCTGAGCGTCATCCGCTTGGTCGCCAAGATTCCAACCATCGTCGCTGCCTGGCACCGGATTCGGCGCGGAGACGACCCGATCAAGCCGAGCACCGAGCTCAGCCACGCCGCGAACTTCCTCTACATGCTCGAAGGGGAGGTCCCCACTCGCCTCGCGGAGAAGGTCTTCGATGTGGGCCTGATTCTGCACGCCGAGCACTCGATGAACGCGTCGACATTCACCGCCCGCGTGACCGGTTCGACCCTGACCGACCCCTACGCGGTGGTCGCGTCCGCCATCGGCAGCCTCGCCGGGCCCCTGCACGGTGGCGCCAACGAGCAAGTCCTTGCGACACTCGAGAGCATCGAAGACCGCTCGCCTCACGCGGTGCGACGCTGGGCCGAAGACCGCCTGGCACGCAAAGAGAAGGTCATGGGCTTCGGCCACCGCGTGTACAAGGTTAAGGACCCGCGTGCGACGATCCTACAGGCGCTCGCTACGCAGCTCTTCGAGAAGTTCGGAAGCACGCCGGACTACGACTTGGCGGTCGAGCTCGAGACGCAGATGGCCGACCTCGTTGGGGGCAAGGGCATCTACCCAAACGTCGATTTCTACAGTGGCATCGTCTACCAAAAGCTCGGCATTCCTTCGGATCTCTTCACGCCTATCTTTGCGATTTCACGCGTCGCTGGCTGGCTCGCGCACTTGCTCGAGCAGCTCGAGAGCAACCGTATCTTCCGGCCGAGCCAGATCTGGATAGGTGAAGCAGACCGGACCTTCGTGCCGATTGAAGAGCGCGACTAGGCGACGCGCGTGGCTCGGCGCTACGGCTTGCAGTTCGGCAGCCGGCCGTCGACGAGTTCGACGTTCATCCGAATCCGCTGCCGGGCCTTCGGGGTCATGTAGACCTTGCAGTCAGCCCCGACGATGACGGCTTCGGCGGGGTAGGCGATCCGACTCAACATCTTGAGCGCCTTCTGCGGGCCAAGGACGAACGCGGCCGTGCTCAAGGCATCCGCGTAGATGCCTTCGGCGGTCATGACGGTGACCGATAGCGACTTGTCGGCGGGGCGGCCTGTCTTGGTGTCGATGATGTGGTGCCAGCGCTTGCCGGAGCCGTCGAACACGGCGTGCTCGTAGTCGCCGGAGGTTGAGAAGGAGGCGCCCGTCGATTCTAGTGCCGCGAAATACTGGCTTGGGTCGCGGGGGTGCTGGATCCCTACCCGCCAGGGGCGACCGTCTCGCTCCCCGTGCACCTGCACCTGGCCGCCGCCGAAGATCATGTAGTTCTCCACGCCGCCGCCGCGAAGAATCGCGCCAGCGTGATCGAGCGCGTAGCCCTTGGCGATCCCGCCGGTTCCGATCGCCATGCCACGCTTCTTCAAGAAGACGGTCTTGTGCTTCTTACTGAGGCGAATGTTCTTGTAGTCGATCAGCTTGAGCCGCGGCTTGATGTCCTCCGGCGTCGGAATCTTGATCGAGTCGGGCCGAAAATCATAGAGACCCCAGAGCGCAGCCCACGAAAGATCAAACGCGCCGCGCGACCACATCGACACATCGATGCCTGCGTCGACGACTCGCAAGGTGTCGTCGCTGACTTTCACCGACTTCTTCCCGGCGAGTTCATTCACCTTCGAGATGTCGCTGTCATCGCGCCATTCTGAGAGCACGGTCTCCAGCCGCTCCACCTCTTCAAACGCTTGGCGGATGACGTTCTCCGCGTTGCTCGGTGCAGAGCCGACTTGGATGCGAAATACCGTGCTCATCAACGGTCGCGTGCGAGAGAGCAGCGGCGGGCTCGCGGCGGCAGTCGCCTCACCCGCAGAGATCGGCTCGGCGGCGCCAGTCTGCTCTTGGCAACCGAATCCGAATGCAAGCAATGCGATCGCAGCGCATGCGCGAAGTGGGGCCTTCGACACGGCGCCACTCTCGTAGTGAACGCCGTCGGCGTCAACCCGGCTTGCGCTTTGTCGTACGGTTGGTACTCCTGTCCCCATGCCGGGCGTGTTTGGGGTGCGGTGGGGTCGCCTATTGTTGGTACTGGCCTGCTTTTCAGTGTCACCCGTGCACCGTGCGGCGGCCTTCGGTGATGCGACCGCGGTAGAGATCGTCTCGCTCGATCTCGGGAACGGTACCAGCGGCGCCCGCAACGTGGCCGAGCGACTCGCCTGGGAGGTTCGAAAGCGATCAAGCGTCGAGCCGATCCTCGAGCCAGGGCGTGCGCGGCTCGACAAGGCCTCGCTCTTCCGGAGCCCCTTCGTCTATTGGCGTGGTAGCGACGAGTTTCCGCCGCTGAGCGACGGCGCGATCGAAGGCTTACGCAAGTACATTCATCGCGGCGGGTTCATCTTGATCGACGACGCGACCGCTGGCGGCGAGGGCTTTGATCGGGCGGTTCGACGCGAGCTCCTTCGCGCCTTCCCGGCGCTTCCGCTCAAACCCATCTCCACAGAGCACACGATCTACCGTTCGTTCTATCTTCTGCGAAAGCCAGTCGGCCGAGTGCAAGGCCCGGCGTTCTTGGAAGGCATCACCTATGGTGATCGCATTGCA
>CAXMRN010000183.1:0-8972 GCA_964195565.1 uncultured Polyangiaceae bacterium
GAAACCCATCAGGCTCGTCAACGCGTTGATGCCGGCATCGCCGAGGAAACGAACCACAGCGCTGGCGCTATACAGCACCAGCCAACAGAGAACCGCGGACAAGACGATGCCAACCCCAACCACGGCGTAGCCAATCAGTCGATCAACGATCGTTTCGAGTTTGACAACTTCCGTCGCCATCGAGATGACCACTGAGATGGACCCTGGCCCACTCAACATCGGGAGTGCAAGAGGCATGAACGCGATCGACCTGGCATCGACCGCCGAAGAGCCCACTGCTTCCTCCGACGGATCTGCCGGAAACAGCATGCGAAACCCAATATAGGCAATGATGAGACCGCCTGCGACGCGAAGCGCCTGAAGGCTGATGCCAAAGAACTGCAGGATCAACGCACCGGTGAGGAGAAACGCAAGCAGCAAGAGCGCCATGTACGCGCACGCGCGCGTCGCTGTTTGATGTCTCTCCTCTTGGCTGAGGCCTGCGGTGAGCGTTACGAAGATCGGTGCGGTGCTGAACGGGTTTGCGATCGGTATCAGAGCCGCGACGACAAGAAACACATATCCGATGAGTTCGTAGGTTAGTGACACGTTTTCCTTCCTAGGTTAGGCCGCAGTGGAGCACGTCGGACGGGGCAACGTCACCTGACTTTCTCGATGACCGCTCCTGAGGTGTCTTGGATTGCCCCTTGATCGCTCTCGTTGAGATTTCGAAGGTCTTCCTGTTGGCGCTCTGCGGCTTCTAGTCGGCGTGTGGACATCGGGCCCCCGCGACGATAGCGTCACCGTGCCCGAATAAACCGGAGAAGCCCAGCTATGAAACCATCAGTGTTTGGACTCCTGCTGCTCGCCACGAGCGGTTTGGCGTCCTGCCCAGCCCTCACGGCCTCCGCGCAAGCGGGGGCGCGACCCCTCCGAGTCATGATCCTCACCGACGGCCCCTCTCCCCAGCTCGTCACGCCGATCAAGGTATTTCGGACCGAGCTCGTCGAACTACTAGGAGGGAACGTCGAGTTCGTCACGCCGCCGATCGCATCCGATTGGACCATGCAGGGTGTGACGCAGGCCCTCGACGCAGCGCTTGCCGATCGGTCGGTCCGCCTCATCGTTGGGTTCGGCTCGATGGTCGGAGTGGCGGTTGGGCGTAAGAAAGCGCTCGCAAAGCCCGTGTTGCTGCCGTTCGCGGTGCCGGAGCTCCAGGGGCTGCCACGAAAGGGAGACCGGAGTGGTCGGAGGAACCTGGCGTACTTGACCGACGAGTTGGATCTGGAACGCGAGCTAGGGAGCCTATTGGAGGTGGCTCGTTTCGAGCGTCTTGCGTTCATCGTGGGCGCTGAGATCGTCAGCGAGCTGGACGATCCGAGCGGGCCGATCATGAGCGCGAGCCAAAGACTCGGCATCCAGACCCACATCGTCTCGGCGCGAGAAGACGTGTGGGAGGCCCTCGAGGCCATCCCGACGGGTAGCGAAGCGGTGTACATCGCTACGATCCCCCGATGGACGGATGAACAAATGCAAGACCTGATCGACGGGCTCAACGAACGGGCGCTGCCTTCTTACGCCGACGGTCTGCATTGGGTCGAACGGGGCGCCCTCATGACTACGAAAACCCGCGAAGATGAGATTCGCCGCCTCCGACGCGCCGCGCTCCATGCACGCGCCATTCATCGTGGCCAGCCGGCGTCGGAGCTCCCGGTGACCTTTCGGTTCCATCCGCAGCTGGTCATCAACGTCGCGACGGCCGACGCGATTGGAGTCTCGCCCACGTTCTCGGTGCTGTCGGAAGCTCGGCTGATCCGCGAGGACAGCGCCGCTATTGGGCCCACCATCGCTCTTGATAGCGCGATGCTCGCTGCCCCGCGCGCCAACCTCACCCTCATGGCGGACCGCATCGGGGTCGACGCGGGCAGAGAAAACGTCAACGTTGCGCGCGGGGAGTGGTTCATCGCAGCTGAAGCGGGTGCCGAATACCGGTGGATCGATCGTGGCATCGCGGATCCACTGGGCCGGGCGGAACGGCAGTTCGACTGGTTCGTCGAAGGAAGGCAGCTCCTCTATTCGGCTAGGTCGCACGGCAACCTCCGCAGTCAGCGCGACCAGCAACAGGCGCTCGTGGACACCTACTACAGCGCTCGGCTCGACATCATGCTGGAAGCTGGTGAAGCCTATCTCGATGTCCTACGGGCCAAGAACAACGAGAGGGTCAGCCGCTACAACCTCGAGCTCACGCGAAAGAACTTGGCCTTGGCAGAGACGCGAAACGAAATCGGAGTTGCCGGCCGAGACGAGGTGATCCGCTGGGAGATCGAGATGGCCGACAGCCGCGCCAGGCTGATTCAAGCGGTGGCGACTCGGAAGCAAACGGAGCTCGCTTTCAACCGCGTCCTGAACCGGCCTCTCGAGGCGCCATTTCAAACACCCCCTGGGCAATCGTCGCGGGGAATCGCCTACGCGGAAGACCCACGCTTCGGCGAGTTCATCCAGAATCCCCGCTCGTTCGACCTGTTCCGAGACTTCATGTCCGAGGAGGGAATCGCCAACTCACCCGAAATCAGCGCAATCGACAACGACATCTCGGCGCAGGAAGAGTTCTTGATGGCCGAGCGCCGGACCCTGGGAATTCCAGATGTAGCTGCAGTCGGCGGTTTCCGGCATATCCCGCACGTTTCGGGCGCTGGGGCCCAGCCGCCTGCGAACCTCGACGCCACCCGCGACACGTTCAGCTGGAGCGCGGGAGTCGCCGGCACGTTTACGCTCTTCAACGGTACACAGAACTACGCCCAGATTCGTCAAGCCAGGCTCCAGGTCGACCAACTCGAGACCGAACGAGCCGCGCTTGCTCAACAGATCGAGGAGAGAGTGCGCGCCTCCCTCCAACAGGTGATCGCGTCATCGGCGAACATCGAGCTCTCGCGCGCAGCGGCCGACGCAGCCAGCAGGAACCTCGAGATGGTGACCGATGCCTACCAACGTGGCACGGTGGACATCGTCAGATTGATCGACGCACAGAATCAGGCAGTCACCAACGACTTAGCCGCGGCCAACGCGACGTACGATTACTTGATCGACGTTCTCCGAACCGAGCGAGCCGTCGCCGTGTTTACGGTCGATCGCACGCAGGAGGAACAGGAAGACTTCCTCCGACGGCTCTATGCCTACGCCGAGAAATGGAAAAGCCCGACGCCGGCACCCACCTTCGAGGAACCCGGCACGAACCCAACGGAGATGCAGTGATGTTGAGGCTTGTGGCGCTTGTCATGTTCGCAGTTTTGGTCGCCGGTCCTGGTTGCAAAGAAGAACCTGTGGAAGAGGTGATGATTCGGCCGGTTCGCTACACTGTCGTCGAGAGCAGCGATACCGCGCGCGAGCGCACATTCTCTGGCGTTGCGCGGGCGGGGGAGTCGAGTCGGTTGAGCTTCCAGGTCTCGGGCAGAGTGCTCGAGGTTCCGGTCGACGTTGGAGACCGCGTCAAGAAGGGGCAAACGATCGCGCGCGTGGATCCATCGGACTTCGAGCTCGAGCTTCAGAATGCGCGTGCCAGTGGAGCCAAAATGCGCGCGCTTGAGCGCAACGCGAGAGCCAACTACGCACGAACGCGCGCGCTGTACGAGAACCAAAATGCGTCGATACAGGACCTCGAGGCAGACGAGACGGACTACCAGTCCGCCCGCGCCGCCTCGTCCTCAGCAAACCAGCAGGTGCGGCTGCTACAGCGACAGCTGGAGTACACCCGACTCAAGGCCCCGGCTGCGGGAACGATTGCCGCAATTACCGTCGAGGCCAACGAGAACGTGGGCTCGGGAGAGGAAGTCGCAATCTTGTTGGTTGGCGACCAGATCGAGGTCAGCGTCTCCGTGCCGGGTGCCGACATTCGAGACATCCACGAGGGGGACGCTGCGAGGGTTCGGCTCAATGCTCTAGGAGGCAGGGAGCTCGGCGGGATCGTGACGGAAGTCGGCGTCAGCACCGGGAGCGGTCGCACCACGTTTCCGGTGACCGTACGTCTCACCGAGGGACAAGACCTTGTACGCTCGGGGATGGCCGCAGCGGTGACGTTTTCGTTCGCACGACTCGGGGACAGTCCAGACTACAGCTTGCCCATTACCGCCGTCGGTGAGGATTTGGAGGGCCGTTTCGTATTCGTCGTCGAACGGACCGGTGACAACCTAGGGACCGTGCATCGACGACCCGTCCGGGTGGGCAAGTTGACCTCGGAAGGGGTCGAGGTCCTCGAGGGCGTGCAGGCGGGCGAGCTCATCGTAACCGCCGGACTGAGCTACCTCTCCGAGGGGCTCGAGGTGCGGATGCCACCGGTGCCGGGGTCGAGCCCTGACAACACGGCCCGTTCCGCGGAGCCAGGTGCCAGCAGTCCCAATCCCGAAGAGCCTGGGCGAGGGGCCCCATGAGCCTCACCGAGTTCGCGCTGAAGAGACGCACGGTCACAGCAACGCTGATAGCGATCCTGCTTCTGTTGGGCGCCCGAGCGTATGTCGATCTGCCCCGTCAGATGGATCCCGGTTTCGTGATCCGGACCGCGATGGTGACGACGTACTTCTCGGGCGCGAGCCCAGAGCGGGTCGAGCAGCTGATTACGGATCCGATCGAGAAGGCGGTCCAGGAGATCCCACAGCTCGCCTTCGTGACGAGCCAGAGCCGGACAGGGACGTCCGTGGTCGTGGTGAACATCCGCGAGGAGTTCAAGGACATGCGTCCGATTTGGGACGATCTCCGCCGTAAGATCGACTCGGTCGCTCCCTCGCTCCCCGAAGGCATCGCCGGTCCCTATGTGAACGACGATTTTGGAGACGTTTACGGGAGCATATTCAGTCTAACAGGCGAGGGCTTCTCGTACGTCGAGCTCAAGAAAGTCGCCGACGAGATCCGCGACGAGCTGCTCCGGATTCCTCATGTCGCCAAGGTCGACATCATCGGCGAACAGGAAGAGCGTTTGTTCGTGGAGTACGACAACGCAGTTCTAAGCGCAAAAGGGGTGACGCCGGAGCTGCTTCGAGACAGCTTGCAGCGACGCAACATCATTCAACCGGGCGGCGAGATCGACGTGGGGGTGAGGACCCTTCCGCTCGAGCCCAGCGGAAACTTCGCGTCGGTCGATGACCTCCGACGAACTGTCGTCCGTCTGCCGGGCACCGACGAGCTGCAGTTTCTCGAAGACATCGTTGACGTCAAACGCGGCTACGTCGATCCACCCGAAGGTCTGGTTCGGATCGACGGGCGCCCAGGGCTCGCTCTCGCGGTCTCGATGTCCGAAGGTGGAAACGTCATCGAGCTCGGACGGAGGCTAGAGACGTTTTTCGACGAGATTCAGCGCGAGTACCCGCATGGACTTGCCTTCTCGAAGACGTACTTTCAGCCCGCTGCGGTCGAACAAAAGGTGCAGGATTTCCTAGATAGCGTCATCCAAGCGGTAGTCATCGTGCTGGCTCTGATGCTGATCGCGCTGGGCATCCGTACCGGCCTCGTCGTCGCTAGCCTAGTCCCAGCTACGATGATCATCACCTTCCTCGGGATGGAGCTGCTCGACATTCCGATCGACCAGATGTCCTTGGCATCACTGATCATCGCCCTAGGGCTTCTGGTCGACAACGCCATCGTGGTATCGGAATCGATCATGGTACGCATAGCCGCCGGTGAAGAGCGCAACGCGGCGGCGATTGCGGCGACCAGCGAGCTTCGGGCTCCGCTCCTGATTGCGTCCTTGACGACGGCGGCCGCCTTTCTCCCAATCCGCCTCGCAGAATCTGCTGTCGGTGAATACACAGGCGTGCTGTTCACCGTCGTCACCATGACGCTCTTGGTTTCATGGGTGCTTGCGCTCACCTTGATTCCGCTCTTGTGCGTCCGCTTCCTCAAGCCCAAGAAAGCCGAGCAAACGTTCGATTCCCCGTTCTACGCACGCTACCGCCGAGCGATCCTCTCCTTGCTGCGCCACCCAAAGACCAGCATTGCAATCGCGATCGTCGGGTTCTTTGGCGGCGTGCAGTTGTATCGACTGGTTCCGCAGATCTTTTTCCCGGACCAGAAAGAGAACTTCTTCATGGCTGAGCTCAAGCTGCCGCCGGGTTCGTCGATCGGCGCCACCGAAGCCATGATCGAAGACATGGAGTCTTTCATCGAGGGCGAGCTGATGGCCCGGGAAGGGAAGGATGGCATCACCCACTGGGCGTCTTTCATCGGCAGCACGCCGCCGCGGTTCACGATAGGGTACGGCCCCAACGCACCCCGCGCGCACTACTCGGAAACCATGGTTCACACGACGACCGCCGAAGTCGTGCCCGAGATGATGGCTCGTTTGGAAGCGCACATGATCGGGAGGTTCCCAGATGTTCGGCCGAACATTCGGCTTCTCGGAAACGGCCCGCCAGTCGAAAAGCCAGTGCAAATACGGATCTCGGGGCGCGACGATCGGGTCTTTGCGCTTGCGCAGGACGTGAAGGATCGACTTGGCCTTCGCCCCGACACACGCAACATCGGCGACGACTGGGGGCCGCGAGTGAACAAGCTCGTCGTGGACGTCAGTCAAGATCGGGCCCGGCGCGCTGGCATCACCAGTGCGGATGTGGCCACCTCGCTTCAGGCGTTCCTAAGCGGCTATGAGGCGACTCAGTACCGAGAACGAACCAAGACGATTCCGGTCGTCCTTCGCTCGGTAGGTGAAGGACGCCGGGACGTCAATCGCCTCGAGACCCTCGACGTGTTTTCCCAAGATGAAGCAACCACCGTCCCCTTGATGCAGGTCGCCGAAATCGACCTCGAATGGGAGGCGTCCGAAGTCCGAAGGCGCAACCGATCCCGGACAGTGACCGTGGACGCGGACCTGATCGAGGGCGTCACGGCCTTCGACGTCATCACCGACATCCAGCCATGGCTCGATGAGCAAGCAAAGACCTGGGGTGTGGGCTACGCCTACGAATTTGGCGGCGAGGTGTACGAGTCCGCGAAGGCCAGTGCCTCCATCAACGCAAAGCTGCCCATCGCTGGGTTGGCGATCATCATGTTGCTTGTCTGGCAGTTCAACTCCCTTCGCAAACCCCTCATCGTCCTGGCCACCATCTTGCTCGCTCTCGTAGGCGTCGCGCTGGGGTTGGTCACCATCAACTGGCTGGGACTAGGGGGCGGATACTTCGGTTTCATGACTCTGCTGGGCATCATCTCGCTCGCGGGCATCGTCATCAACAACGGGATCGTGTTGATCGACAGTATCGACATCGAGCGGGAGGAGAACGGGCTGAGCCCACCCGATGCGATCGTTCAGGCAGCGCAACAGCGGCTGCGCCCGATCCTCCTCACCACCGCCACGACCGTCGCCAGCTTGATTCCTCTCTACTTGGGCGGAAACGAGCTCTGGCAGCCACTTGCAGTGGCGATCATGTCGGGTTTGATCTTCTCGACAGCGCTCACGCTCGGCTTCGTCCCTTTGCTCTATTCGATATTCTACCGGGTGAGCTTCCGCGACTTCACTTACACCGAAGTTTCTTCAGAGGCGGCGGAGTAATCAGCGCCCCGTGCCGTCGCGATGTTGAGGCCGACCAATCTTGCGATCATCACCGCGAGGTACATCTGACCCAAGACGCCCTCCAGCGCGGCAATCGGACGAGCTAGGCTCGAGAGCGGCACGACGTCGCCGTACCCCATCGTCGCCAGGCACACCAAGCTGAAATATGAGAAGGTGCTCGTCGCCGTATTTCGCGCCCCGTCAGGATCGTCGGGCAAACCCGAAAACGAGCCCGGCATCCGCATCTCCATCATCTCGAAGAGCAGCGCGAATAGCGCAGCGACCAACAAGTACACGACGACAGCGCCGAGAATGGTGTCTAGCGTTACGTCTCTTCGTTGAAAGAGGTGCGTCGCGACGATCAGAATCGCGTAGCAGAGCCATACCGAGGTGATTCCCAGCGCGCTCGTGCCGAGGCCACCGCTTCCCAAGAGCTGCTGGCCCCACCGAGCTCCGAGGGTGAGAACCGTCAACACCACGAACCACCGACGATGGCGACTCGGGCCGACCGAATACACGCCCGCCAGCAGAATGCCATCGAAGAGCAGCTCGGCGACGAAGCCGGCACGGTGGGCTGGGATAATCGGGGCAACGACGAACAACACGAGGAGGCCGACCAGCAGGGCGGCGTGCGGTGGAAACCTTCTTGCGCGTGAGAACATGGCGCCGATCGTGTACGCCTGTCGTAGACTGAGGCCAAAAAACGGACTCGGAGGCTCGCATATCGTCGAGCTATTGAGGCGCGAAATGTGGTAAAGAGCGCAATGTCCGCGGAGGGGTTCATGCAACGTAGGCGAGCGACCAGATCGGCTTCAGCCGTCGCCCTCTTCGCCCTCTGTGGATGGATGTGGCTCATACCCGCATCGGCATCGGCCGTGCCGAAGCTCGATATCAAGGTGTTCTTGGGGGTTGGGTCGACGACGCTGGTGCCGCGGGTTCCAGAGTTCACGCTTCCAAGTGGCACGGTGGTCGGTGGAAGGGTCTCCGAGACACGTGGCAATTGGCAGGGCGGCCTCAGCGCGCGCGTTCGATTCGACAAAGCCTTCGCGGAGATCGGGATGGTCTTCAGTCGGTTTGGGTTCACGATACCCGAATCGGAGCTCGAGATCTGCCAACTGCAGAACGCAGGCAACCCCGACGCATGTCTGGGGGTGGAAGAGATCATCGGAAAAGACGGGAGAATGAACTCTTTCGATATTCCGATGACCGCCGGATACGTGCCGTACCGCAATCCCTACTTCGGCCTCTTCCTCTATGGAGGCCTCGTGAACAAGTTCAACATCCGAGGCTTTGTCGAGACCAACGGCAACCGAAAGGGGCTCAAGTTCAAACCAAAGGACGCGAACTTCGTCATCTACCAGATCGGCCTTCGTTTGGGCTGGCAGTTCGACCTCGGCCCGGTGAACTTCGATTTCAACTACACCCTCGGACTGAACAGCTTCACGAAGACCGACTACCGCAC
>CAXMRN010000184.1:0-4504 GCA_964195565.1 uncultured Polyangiaceae bacterium
GAGCAGGACAAACGTCCAGAACACTGGCGAGACGAGGCTTGCGACGACTCGCGCAGAATCCCAGGAGAAGGGAAACGTCGACTCGATGAGAGCCGAGTCGTAGAGCCAGCTCGTGACCGCCGTGGACGCAAACAGCAGAACGGGCCAGTACACATAGAGGACGCGGCGTAGTTTCATCTCGCCTAGGACCACTAGCCGGGCTCGCCTTGAAGGGCAACGAAAAGTCGAAGGGCACGAAACGAACGTCCCGGGGATTCTTTCCGTCGGCGATGTCCGCCAAGGCGTCGTGCGTCGAGTAGCCGCTGCGGTCGGGCAGGGCTCCACTGCGATCAGCTTCGTCCACCAGTACCTCAAGACGGTGTAGGCTGCCGAATTGCGCGGAGCGTCTCATGACATAAGGTCTGCGCTCCTGGAGGAGTACCGATGACGACGCAGCAGGACAAGACACCTGAGCACAGAGCATTTCGCGAGACGGTCCGTGCCTTCGTGCGCAACGAGCTGGCGCCGAGAGCGCGCGAGTTCGACAAGATGGGCCGGCTCGACAAGTCGCTCTTTCCCAAGATGGGCGAGCTCGGGATGCTCGGACTGCGCTACGACGAAGCCTACGGCGGCTCTGGCCTCGACTGGACGTACACGGCCATCTTATGCGAGGAGCTCGGGCGAGCAGACAATGTCGGGGTGATGACGGGCATTTCGGTGCACACGGACATGGCGACACCATCGCTTCACCGCTTCGGTAGCGAAGAGCTCAAGCAGAAGTACCTGGTCCCTGCGATTCGGGGCGAGATGGTGTCGGCAATTGCCGTGACGGAGCCGGATGCTGGCTCGGATGTGGCGAACATTCGGACCCGCGCCGTTCGCGATGGCGACGACTGGGTGATCAACGGGTCGAAGATCTACATCACCAACGCCGCGACTGCCGACTGGCTCTGCCTACTTGCCGTCACCGACCCAGAGGCAGGTCACGGTGGCTTCTCACAGATCGTCGTGCCCATGGACACGCCCGGGATCTCCTACGATCTGCTCGAGAAGATCGGGTTCTGGGGCTCGGACACCGGTCAGATCTTCTTCGAGGACGTTCGGGTTCCTGTGTCGAACACCATCGGTCAAATCGGTGCGGGCTTCATGCAACAGATGATGCAGTTCCAAAGCGAACGCCTCGTCGCCACCATCGGCCTCGTCGCATACTGCGAGGAGTTGTGGGATGTCACTTGCGAATGGGCCCGAGATCGCAAGCTCTTCGGGCGAACGCTCATGTCGATGCAGAACACGCAGTTCAAGCTCGTGGAAAGCAAAACGCTGCTCACCACCGCGAGGCTTCTCAACCAAGCCTGCGTCGATGCCCTGGTCGACGGCGAAGACGCCACTGAGCTGATCAGCATGGCGAAGCTTCACACTGGCCGCGTCGTGCGCCAGGTCGCGGACACCTGCTTCCAGCTCCACGGCGGCATGGGCTACATGAAGGAAAGCATGGCCGGTCGCGCATACTGCGACATGCGCATCGCCAGCGTCGGAGGTGGCAGCGACGAAACCATGATGCATTACCTCGCCAAACGCTGGCAGCTCTAAGACCACGATGACCGTTACCGACTTCGACCCGTTCAGCGCTGAGACGATAGAGAACCCGTATCCCTTCTACGAGGCGTTGCGTGAGGAGGCGCCTCTCTTCCGACCGAAGGGTGCGGATTGCTACTACTTGAGTCGCTACGACGACATCAAGCAGGTCACGATGGACCCGGAGCGCTTCTCCTCCAACATCGTGGCGATCCTGCTTGCCGGGGGGAGCGGTCGGCTTTCGACGTTCGTCCCTCCACGCCTGCCATTCGCCCCGCCGGACGTCCTCGCCATTCAGGATCCGCCGATTCATCGGGCTCAGCGAAAGGTGGCGACCGCCGGCCTTGGAAAGGGCTTCGTTCAGGTTCTCGAACCACAAGTTCGCGAGCTCGTCGACGAGAACATGAACAACGTCCTCGCCGGCGGTGAGGTCGACTGGATGGATACGTTCGCGTTCCGGATCCCCATCACGCTGACGCTAGACATCCTCTCCATCCCTCGTGACGACGCGATGACCGTCAAGTCGTGGGCCGACGACTCGATCGCCCTGCTCAGTGGAGTGAACACGAAACTGCAGCTCGTGCGGCAGCTCGTGAGGGGTTTCCGATTCGTGAAGTGGTGCCGTACGCAGTTCGAGGATGCCGAAGCCCGTGACCCTCAGCCGGGTTTCATGATGGGCGCGCTCATCGATGCCGTGCGCGAAGGCACGATGCAGCGAAGCGAGGCTGTCGCCACGGTGCTGCAGATCATCATCGCCGGAAGTGACTCCTCCGCGAGCTTGATGGGCAGCATGGTTCGCCTACTGGCGCAGAACCCGGAGGTTCAGGAGGAGCTCCGCGCACACCCGGAGCTCGTGCCCAATTTCGTCGAAGAGACGATTCGACTCGAAGCCCCCTTTCAGGGCCACTTCCGACAAACCAAAGTCCCGGTCGAGCTCCACGGCGAACAGCTTCCGGCCCAAGCGCGGGTGATGCTTCTTTGGGCTTCGGGTAATCGTGATCCACGCAAGTGGCCTGAGCCCGACAAGATCGACCTCCGTCGCGCGAACTCCAGGCAGCATCTAGGCTTCGGGCACGGGATCCATCTCTGCCTCGGCGCACCGATCGGGCGCATGGAGGGACGCATTGCGATGGAGCAGCTTCTCGAGCGCACCGATTGGGTCGACTTGGCCCCCGGGGGGTTCCCGCATCGCAAGAGCGTTTTCGTCCGCACGCTCGAACGCCTCCCGATCAAGGTGCATCCAAAGAAGACGGTGACGGTCCACGATCTGGCGGCAGCTCCCCCCGACTAGTCGGACTAGTCGGACTAGACGAAGACCTCGATCCGGTCGTCGGAGAGTCGGTGCTCGACAGGGTGGAGCTTCATGTTCGGTTTGGGTTTGCCTGCTGGTTTCGTTCCGACGAACTCGCCGTGGGTGTTGAAGTAGAAATGATGAAACGGGCACGATAGACAATCGTCTTCGAGCTTTCCGCCGTGGCCTAGGTGTGCCCCCTGATGTGGGCAGTGGGCCTCGAAGATGCAGATCTCTCCGTTGGACGTGCGGTACGCGACCACTTCCTCCCCCGCGACCGTAAACGTATTCACTTTCCCCGCCTTGATCTCCTCGTCGCGGCCGAGGAGGATCCATCGCTTTTGTTCTACGGCTTTGCTCGGCTGCGGCGGTTGTTCAAAGTCTTTCAAATAGTACTGGCTCATCCACTCCCGTATCCGCACGATGTCGGCTTCGCCGGGCAGGAGCTTAGGGTCCTTGAGCGAGCGCTTGTGGCCCCAGATGCGGTAGTCCCCATCCGTGTCGTCCCCACCCGCCCTAACGATGGCTAGCGACAGTAGATCGTGCAGCGAGATGAACGGGTTCAGACGGAACAGCGCGCGCAGCCACGACGGCAAGGTCGATTCGTCGACGCTCGCGGCGAGCTGCAACTTGAGATCGTTGTCTCCGATCGGCGTGAGCGCGAGCACGAGTTGCGCTTGGAGCCCCCCATTGGTGGAGATCTGTCCGGCGCCGAATCCCGGCCCATGGAAGGCCAGATCTTGGTGATAGTCGGACACCGGAACGAGCCGCGAGAGAGTTCTCTTCACGGCGCTTTCCGAGCTGCGAGCGTAAGAAACCACACCGCTCATCTTCAGGCGGAAGACGCGGTCGGTGTAGGTGTGGTCGGAGATGCTCGCGGAGTGCCACTGATGCACCGTCTTGAAATGGATCTGGTCTCCGTTGTTCTCGATGGTGTCCAGGAGATTCGTGTTCTTGAAGACGCGCGGTTTGCCAATGCAGAAGTCGCGACCGAAGGAGCGATCGAACAGAACCGGAAAAGGCCAGCTCGGTTTGTTCAGGTCGTCGCCGAACCAGACGCAGATGAACCCGAACTGCACGGTGACCTGCATGAGATGGACGCCTTCGTAGCGAACGACGTAGCCGGGCTCTTCGCGCGAACTTTCCACGGTCACGAAGGAGTCGAGAAACGGAACGGTTGGCGACTTCAGCTGAGGAAAATCGCGCACGAGGACCACGTTGAACCAGCTGTTGTGCTTCTGAGGACGAACGTATTTCGGACTTCCCATAATGCTCTCTCTCCGACTCGCGTCAGGCCGCGAATACGACCTTTAAATCGACCTTGAGTCCCTCGAAGAGGATCTTGGCTAGTGAGCCCTCGGTGTACGGGAGGTCGTATTTCTCACAAATCGCTCGGATCCGGTCGCTCGCTTCTTCGAGCTTACGGCTCGAGAGAAACGGAAAGAGGTGGTGCTCGATGTGCTTGTCGAAGCCGCCGATGTAGGAACGATCGAACGGATAGTCGATGTTGCCCGCGTTCAGAACCGAGTTGATGTAGAAGTGGGCCCTGCTCGACGGGTCATACTCCTTCATGTGCAGGCTGATGCTGTCGTCGCGGATGTGTGTCGATTTGCCCAAAATGCCACTGATGACCTCGGCGAACAGGAACGACAGAAGGTT
>CAXMRN010000185.1:0-4589 GCA_964195565.1 uncultured Polyangiaceae bacterium
CCATCTCGTTCGACGTGACCCACGCGTACTCCTTGACCGCTCGGCAATGAAGCTGGTCGTCGAGCAACGTGCACTCATAGAGGTACAAGTCGACCGCGTACTTCTCGTACGGATGGTTCACGAACGAAATGAGCTGCCCCACCTCGACGCGAGCACCCAAGCGTTCGCTGACTTCGCGCGCCAAAGCCCCTTCGTCGCTCTCGCCATCCTCGACGCGCCCGCCGGGGAAATCCCAAAGCAACGGCAGCACCGCGTTCTCACGACGCTGGGTGATCAGGTACTTCCCTTCGCGCTCCACCAGAGCGGCCACCACGCGAATCGTCTTCATCTTCGACGGCACGGTCCGGGATATAGCATCCCATCCCCGCGGTGTTTACATCGGGTAGTCGTGCACGATCTCACGCGCCGGCCGCTCGACGTTCAAGACGGGGCTGGTGATCAGGTCCCGGCCCGCCGCGATGAAGAAGAGCGACTCACCCACGGTAGGGAGCCCCTCCGACGCGCTGATCGCGCCATTGTCGTGGAACTTGAGGCCACCCGACACGGTGCTGCGGAGCGCGAGATGGCCGGCAAGCCACTCCCCGCTGCGGCGATCACGGACGCCCACACACACATTGCGGCGCACGTGGTATTCACTGTTGCGAGTCACGAAGATACGATGAATTCGGCGTTCTTTACCCAAATAGCCCATCTGAAAAACCTCCTGGGGCGCTACCATCAGATTCCAAGTCACCTTACATGTGGGATAAAGTAGGACCAAGAAACTGGCAGCGGCCGCTCCTACTGCAGCCGGACAACTTCACGCCCCCAGAACGGACACCCTGGGGAGGCCACCGGATCACCCGTGACCTGAAGCTGAACGTCGGTTTAGAGGTGTCCGGCGTCGTCGGTGAAGCCTGGGAGCTCTCCGTCGAGCCTGATTTTCCGAGCCGGATCGCGGGTGGCCCCACGCTCGACGAAGTGCTGCGAGCCGACCCCGCCCTCCTCGGTGCAGAGGCGTCCCTCGGTTCGACCGCACTGCTGGTCAAACTCGTCGACGCCGCGGACGATCTATCGGTCCAGATCCATCCGACCGACAGCGACCCGCTTCTCGCCGCGGACGAGAGTGGGAAACCCGAAGCCTGGTACATCATCGATGCCGAACCCGGTTCGGGCCTGTACCTCGGTTTTCGCGACGGCGTCCTACGCGAGGATATCGAACAGGCGATCGACGAGGAAGGCGCCGTCGATCGGCTCATGTCATTTGTTCCCGTCTCGGCCGGAGACGTCTTCCTGATCGAGCCGGGGACACCTCACGCGATCGGCAAGGGCGTCTTGCTCCTCGAACCGCAGCGGGTCTCTCCCGGGAAGCGTGGGCTCACCTACCGCTATTGGGATTGGAACCGCAGATACGACGCTACGGGGCGTCTCGATCCAGATGGGCAACCACGAGCACTTCACAAGGCGCGCGCCCTCGACGTCACGCGGTGGGAAGGCCCGCGAGAGGACCTCCTCCTCGATCGCATTTGTCTACGGATGGGGCCCGCCGTCACCGAAGGGTCCGCGACCCTCGACGTGCTTACCGGGGACGGAGGGCTCATCGCGTCCGAGTTCTTCTCCCTGCAACGCCTCGCCGGCTCCGGCACACTCGTCCTTCCTGCCGCGAACCGATTGCGCTCTGTGACCGTTCTCGACGGGTCGCTCACTCTGCACGACGGTGACCAAGCCTTGGAGCTCGAACGCGGCCGGACCGCAGCGCTTCCCGCCTGCCTAGGCCCAGTCCGGGTCGAGCTTGCTGCGGCGCACGCGATGGTGTGCGCATTGGCTTGACGATGCCGCGCCTGCGTAAGAGAGTGCCGCGCCTTGGTTGAACTCGCCGCCGGCGCTCGTCCGCTCCTCTCGATCGTGATCCCCGTGTACAACGAGGAAGCGATCTTGCGCGCCGCCGTGGTGGACCTCATCGATCGGCTGAGCTCCCTCCCCTGGTCGTACGAGCTCTTGATCGCCGAGAACGGATCGACGGATCGCACCGTGGCCGTGGCGGCGGGTCTGGCCGAGCGCTTCGAGCAACTCGTGACTCGACACACCGACGAACCCAACTACGGCAAAGCGCTTCGTGAAGGAATTCGCCACGCGAGAGGCGACATCGTGATTTGCGACGAAATCGATCTCTGCGATACGGATTTCTACGAGCGGGCCCTCGCGCTCTTGGAGGACCCATCGGTGGACTTCGTCGTTGGATCGAAGGTGATGGAGGGAGCGATGGACGAGCGACCGTTCTTTCGACACCTCGGGACGGTGGTCATCAACGGCATCCTCAGGGTGACCCTGGGGTTCAAAGGGACCGACACTCATGGGCTCAAGGCGTTTCGGCGTGCCCCCGTTCAACCGATCGCCGTCACCTGTCTCGTCGAACGAGATCTCTTCGCCTCGGAGCTCGTCATCCGGGCTGAGCGCGCCGGGCTCGGCGTTCGGGAAATCCCGGTTCGAGTCTTGGAGAAGCGGCCACCCACGATCGGCTTGGCAAGGCGAGTGCCCAACGTCTTGAAGAATCTGATCAAGCTCTTCGTTGCGATCCGGATCAAGAGATGAGTCTCAGACTGGCATCGATATCGATCGACTTGGACGAGGTGCCTCGCTATGCCGCGATCCACGGGGTCGCGACCCCCACGGGCCCTAGCGCACATGCCATCTACGACCGCTGTGTCCCGCGTCTCACCGAATGGCTGAGCGACGAATCGATTCGAGCCACCTTCTTTGCCATCGGAGAGGACCTCGAGCGCGCCGAAAGCCGAGCGACCATCTCGGCGCTCCACCGCGCGGGCCACGAGATCGCGAATCATTCGTATCACCATCGGTATGACCTCACACGCTGCGCGCTCACAGACATCCGCGAAGACGTAGAACGAGGCGCGGATGCCATCGAGCAAGCATGTGGAAAGCGGCCCACGGGTTTCCGCGCCCCGGGGTACACCGTCACCGACGCGCTGTTCAGCGCACTCGACGTGGCGGGTGTCGAATACGACTCGAGCGTCTTTCCTTGTCCGAGCTACTACGCAGCGAAGGTCGCCGCACTCGGGGCGATCAGGCTTCGAGGCCGCGGAAGTGCGAGCATCGTCGACACCCCGGCGGTGCTGCGCGCGCCGAGGGAACCGTACCGCATTGGGCGACCGTACTGGCGAAGAGGCGATGGGATGCTCGAGCTTCCGATCGGCGTGACCCCGCTGCAGCTGCCGTACATCGGGACCTCGCTGATCCTGAGCGGAGAGAAGATCGCCGAGCGCCTCACCAAGCAGATGCTTGGCCGAGAGCTGATCAACCTCGAGCTTCACGGACTCGACGCGGCCGATGCAGATGAGGACGGCCTCGCAACCCTCGCGCCACACCGCGCCGACCTGAGACGGACCGCCGCCGTCAAGCTTCGCTCACTTCGCGCCGCGGTCAGGACGATTCGCGACGCTGGCTACGAGCTGGTCACGCTCCAAGAAGCTGCCCATCGCTTCAGCGCGCGACCCACCCCGTAGACTCGCGGCTTTGCACAGCGCGAACCGCGAGTTCGTCGGCGTGCTCGTTGAGCCGCACGCCTTGATGGCCGCGGACATGAAAAAGCTTCGTATCGGGATGCGTGTCGAGCGCTTCGCGCACCTTGGCAACCAGCTCCTTGTTGGCTTTGACCTTCCAGCCCTTGGTCAGGACGCCAATCGAATACTGAGAATCGGTATAAAGACGCAACGGCTTGCCGAGTTCGTGCGCGAGTTCCACGGCGCGCAAAATCCCGGTGAGCTCGGCGATGTTGTTCGTGGCCTCGCCGATGTATTCGCTGAGCTCCCGGCTTTGGTCCCCCCAGAGGGCCACCGCACCGACGCCAGCCGGACCGGGGTTGCCACTGCACGCCCCGTCTGCGTACGCGAGGACCTCGTCGCCTTCCGGCTTCTCGGGTGCCGCCGTTGTACTGGAATCCTTGGCGGGCTTCTTCTTGGCTTTGGATGGCTTCTTGACCGCCTCGCCCGGACCACAAAACGAATCCGGCTCGATCTTTGGGGCGCCGCCCGTCGGCTCGAGATTGGAAGCGCCCGCTAAATAGGCGCGCCCGTCGTTGGGCTTGTAGCGAACCTCGACCCTGCCGTCGTTTGAAACGAGCTCTCCACTCGCATCGCAACGGGCGAGCACTTCAGCATTGCGCAACCGCATTCGGCGCCACGGCATGGGGCACGCGTTAGCACGAGGGCTTGCTCCGTGAAAAGAACTTCCTACCCTCGACCGGTGTCTCGCTCACTCAAGGTAGCGCTGGGGGCCTCGATCGCAGTGGCCGGCCTGCTTGTGGCTGCGATGCAATACGGTCGGACACTTCGAGCAAGCCAGGCACTTCGCGAGCTGCCAAGCACCGCGCGCGCTGTCCTGCGGATCGACACCCGTGAGCTCGAGCGCACGCCTGCAGCAAGGACGCTCGTCGAGGCCTTCGTGGCACGGGAGCAGCTCAGCGAGATCCAAACCGCATGCGGGCTAGACCCACTTGCGGCGTTGAGCGAGGCCACCGTGTGGGTGCGCGGGCCCGAAGAGCAGCCTTTTCAGTCGATCGGGTTGATGCTTCGAGGGCGCGCCGCAGACGC
>CAXMRN010000186.1:0-12068 GCA_964195565.1 uncultured Polyangiaceae bacterium
GTGGTCTGCACGGTGATGAGAGTGGGTACGGCCACACCGTACGCGCCGTGCTGGTGAATCGTCTTGAGGTCGGACTGCAACCCGGCCCCGCCGGACGGGTCCGAACCCGCAACCGTCAGCACGATCGGCGGCGAGCCCGTCATTGGCCTTCGAGCGCCTCGCGACACTCGACCAACGCGGCCCGTGCTGCGTCGTCGATCGCTGGAAAGTCGACGCCAAGACTCTCGAGCGTCTCTTGCACGATGCGAGCCACTTGAAGCCGCATGTACGGCTTGTTGTCGGCAGGAATCGCATACCAGGGAGCCCACGGTCGCGAGGTTTCGTTGAGCGCGTCTTCGAACGCACGCATGTAGTCCGGCCACCGTTCCCGCTCTCGGACGTCCCCCTTGTTGAACTTCCAGTTCCGGCTCGGCTTGTCGATCCTACGAAGCAATCGATGTTTCTGTTGGGCGAGTGACACGTTGAGAAAGAACTTCACGATGATCGTGCCATTGTCCGCGAGGTGCTTCTCGAAGTTGCGAATCGACTCGAATCGATCCGTCCAGAGCGTGTCGACGTCGAGGTCGGGCAACCGTTGCTTCTCGAGGAACTCCGGATGCACCCGAACCACCAGCACCTCCTCGTAGTGGCTCCGGTTGAACACGCCGATTCGTCCCCGCTCCGGCAGCTTTCTCGCCACCCGCCAAAGGAAGTCGTGCTCGAGCTCTTCATCGGACGGCGCCTTGAACGATGACACCTGGAACCCGGCGGGATTCACCCCGGTGAACACATTGCGAATCGTCCCATCCTTGCCGCCCGCGTCCATCGCCTGGAAGACCAACAGCACCGAGTATCGGTTGTCCGCATACAACTTCCGTTGAAGCTCGTAAATCTCGAGTGTGCGCTCGCGGCGTGCGGCTTTGAGCGCAACCTTATCGACTTCCCCCGGAGGCGCGGTCGGCGCAGCGCCTACCCGAAAGCTACCGTCGAAAGGAACCAAGAACTCGCTCGGCAGTGCGCGCCGTCTACTATCGCCTCGCATTCGATGGACTATACACCATGGCCGAATGCTCATAGTATCCGCCAAATCATGAGTTCGATCTCAGCCGACGATCCCCATCCTAGAAAACGCGTCGCCGTCGAAGACAGCGAAATGTCCTACGTCGACACCGGTGGCGATGGCCCCATTGCGGTGTTCCTGCATGGCAACCCGACGTCGTCCTACTTGTGGCGCAACGTCATCAAAGAGGTCGCCCCGGGGGCCCGCTGCCTCGCGCCCGATCTGGTCGGCATGGGCGACTCCGGCGAGAGCTCGAGCGGGTACAGTTTCGTCGACCACCGCCGCTACCTCGACGCCTGGTTCGATGCCGTCGTCGGCGAGCAGCCGGTCTTCCTCGTGGTTCACGACTGGGGCTCGGGCCTCGGGTTCCACTGGGCGCGCCGCCATCCCGAGCAGGTCAGGGGCATCGCGTACATGGAAGCCATCGTGCAGCCTCTCGAAAGCTGGGACAGTTGGGCGGAACCCGCACGCAAGATTTTCCAGGCGATGCGTTCCCCGGCAGGCGAGTCGATCATCCTCGAGAAGAACGTCTTCATCGAGCGAATCCTCCCCTCGTCGATCATCCGCAGGCTGAGCGACGAGGAGATGAACCGCTACCGCGCGCGCTTCACCGAGCCGGGCGAGTCCCGTCGCCCCACCCTCACCTGGCCGAGACAGATTCCCATCGGCGGCGAGCCGATAGACGTTCACGACATCGTCACCGCGTACTCGACTTGGCTAGAAGGCACCGATTCCATTCCGAAGCTCTTCATCAACGCCGATCCCGGAATCATCCTGATCGGTCCTCAACGCGAGTTCGCGCAGGGGCTACCCAACCAAGAAGAGATCACGGTCAAGGGCCTCCACTTCATTCAAGAAGATGCGCCGCACGAAATCGGTGAAGCGGTCGCGCGATTCGTGCAAGCAAACGCCTAGGGCAAGGCTTCGGGGTTGATCCACTCGTCCGGCGGTGGAGCACACTGCGGATCCTTGCCGGACGCGCGGGCCTGCTCGTAGAGCTGCATCGCGCTGGGAAGGTTCGCCTGAAGCTTGGCGATTCGCGTTTCGTCGGAGGGGTGGGTCGATTGCCACTGGGCGGGCCCATTGCCACCCATCTGCGCCATGTTCTGCCAAAGCGTGATCGCCTCGGCCGGATAGAACCCCGCGTTGGCCATGAAGATCTGGCCCACGTGGTCGGCCTCGCTCTCGTGCTTTCGGCTGAACGGTAAGAGCACACCGAACTGGGCGCCGACGCCGAGCCCCCCGACGATGAGCTCCTGATACTCTGGTGCCGCCGCGCCCGCCGCAACCGACGCGGTCTGCATGGCGGTGTCCGCCAAGATCGAATGCGACATCCGCTCGTTGCCGTGGCGCAACAGGACGTGTCCAACCTCGTGGCCGAGGACCGCCGCCAGTTGCCCCGGCGTCGTTGCCACATCGAGCATGCCGGTGTGCACCCCTATCTTGCCACCCGGAAGCGCGAACGCGTTCGGCGTCGTGTCTTCAAACACCAACACCTCCCAGCGGCCATCGTCAGGCCCGTTCTCGCGCGGCGCCACCTCCAAAATCGCGATGACGACGCACTGGACGTACTCATTGACGGCGGGGTCTTTGTTGAGCGCCCCGTCCGACTTCAGGCTGGCGAACGCTGCGATGCCCATCGCGTCCATCCGGTCCTCGTGAATCAGCGTCAGCTGCTTCCGCCCCGTCATCGTGGTCGAGCATGCAGACACGAACAGCGACGCAGCCAAGACTAGGAGCCCAAATCTCACGCATGGATTGTAGCGCCATGCTAGGCTCGCCGCACTCATGGCTCACGACGGTCACCCCGAGTTCCCTACCACCCGCATGCGGCGTAATCGCAGCCAAGATTGGGTGCGCCGCCTCACACGGGAGTCCAGCGTCACGCCCGCCGACCTGATCTGGCCCGTGTTCGTCCAAGAGGGCCAGGGCGTGCGCACGCCGATTCCGTCGATGCCCGGTGTGGACCGATTGAGCATCGATCTTCTGGTACAGGCGGTCGGCGAGGCCAAATCGCTTGGCATCCCCGCCGTTGCCGTGTTCCCGGTCACGCCGCCGGAGCTCAAGACGCAAGACGGCGACGAAGCCACCAACCCGGACAACCTCGTCTGTCGAACCGTTCGCAGCATCAAGGACGCCCACGACGGCATCGGTGTGATCTGCGATGTCGCGCTCGACCCCTACACCACTCACGGCCAGGACGGCATCGTTCGTGAGGGCGAGGTCCTCAACGACGAAACGGTCGCCGTGCTGTGCGCACAAGCTTTCGTGCAAGCCCGGGCCGGCTGCGATGTCATTGCCCCTAGCGACATGATGGACGGTCGCATCGGTGCCATTCGCGAAGCCCTCGATAGCGAGGGTCTCGACCGAGTGAGTTTACTGGCGTACGCCGCGAAGTACGCATCCGGCTTCTATGGCCCATTCCGCGACGCGGTCGGCTCGGCACAGAACCTCGGCACCGCGGACAAACGCACCTACCAAATGGACCCCGCCAACACCGACGAAGCCCTCCGCGAGGTCGCCCTCGACGTGTCCGAGGGCGCCGACATGGTCATGGTGAAGCCCGGCATGCCCTACCTCGATGTCGTCCGCCGCGTGAAAGAGTCCTTCGGGCTCCCCACCTTTGCCTACCAAGTCAGTGGCGAGTACGCGATGCTGCGTGGGGCCGCGGACCAGGGCTGGCTCGACTGGGAGAAGGTCATCCTCGAAAGCATGCTGTCCTTCAAGCGCGCCGGCGCCGACGGCGTCCTGACCTACGCCGCTCCCGAAATCGCCAAGCTGCTGGGCGCCTGAGCCCCTGTTTGGGGTGGATCGGGCCTGGACGCCCCTTGCCTTGCCCGGGCTCGGCCCATGTGCCAAACAGCGGGTTCTCAGAACGAGGAGTCCCTGGATGTACCGGTGTAAGATTTGCAATCGAGTGTCGCGCGCCGGAGAGCGGGCGACGAAGGTGGTGACCGAGCGTCGGCCCGCCGAGTACCCGAGCCGCGGCAAAGCACAGAAAGGCCGCCCTGACGCCAAGTCGAAGTTCCAGGATGACCCGGGCGGCGCAGGCTACGAAATCGCGAAGGAAGCCGTCATGTGCCCGACCTGTGCACAGGAGCATCTCGCGAAGGAAGCCGCGCAAGAAGCCGAATTGATCGGCATCTAACGAGGCCACGGCAGTCCGGAGTGTGGTAAGTCGGCTCGATGGAGTGGCCGATTGCAATCGTCGTTGCATCCGTCGCCACGGGCGCCGCGGTGGGCTTGGTGGCCCAGGGCCGCGGCCGTCTCCTCGACGCGATCCGCACCTTCGCCATCGTTTCTTCGGTCGCCGTCGTGGTGGGGCGACTGATTCCGGACGCCATCAGCACTGGGGGCCCCCTAGTCCTGATTGCCGTCGCCGCCGCCTTCCTCGCGCCGTGGCTCATCGAACGCGCCGCACACGAGGACCCGGAGCACGATCACTCCTCCACGATGGGCCTCGCGCTCACTTACTGGGGCTTGATGGTCCACAAGCTCGGCGATGGCCTCGCGCTCGGTTCGTTCACCGGTGAAGCGCACGCCGGGCATCACCATGGCGATGTGTTGACCGCGATCGCGGTGCACTCTGTGCCGGTCACCGCGTTGATCACGCTCGCCTTCACGTCCGCGCACGGCCGCGCCAGCGGCATCCGACGCGCAATTGGGCTGGCGGCGGCCGGCTGTTTGGGGGTGGTCCTCGCACAGCAGACATCGCTTGGCGCCTGGACGCGCGGCGAAGCTTGGATCGAAGCAGCGGTGAGCGGACTCCTCTTGCACGTCGTAACGCACGACTGGGCACACGAGCACGACAGCCCCACCCTACCTGGGTGGCCACAAGTCATCGCGATTGCAGCCGGTGTGGGCGTCTTGCTGCTGGGCCGCTAGCCGCCGAGAAGCATGCGGCAGGCGGCTACGCCTCCTTCGAGCGCTTGCCTGATGGCACGTTGCTGGGCGTCGGCCGGGACCGAAATCACCCGCTCCGCTGTCAGGACGGCCCCGATCCATCCTTCCGTGTGCCAATGCGCGCCTCCGGCAAGCGACGGCAAGTCGTCGGCCTCGGGGTACGGCCACGGGGTGACGTAGAAGTAGGGTTGGTCGTAAGAGCCGTCGCCCGGCGAGAACCCCACGCCGATGGTCCGCGCCTCCTCTGCGTCGGCGCCTGCATCGAGCGTGATCAAGCTCGCCACGTCGAAGTGGTGAGGCCAACAGCGCACGGCTGCCGAACCGACCTCACCGGCCGCGAGCTCACCGATCGACGCAAAGGCCTGGGCGAACCACGCGCCGAGCTCGGTGCGAGCGGCGGCGTCGTCATCTGAAAACACGCCCCCGTCGCGGACCGGATGCGCCGGCATGTCGTGAACCGGTAGCGCGAGGGCCGCCTCGTCCCCGGCGAGCTCGCGTCCAAGCCAAGCCAACGCCTGCCCCAGGGTGCGCCCGGCGAGTCGCAGCGAAGCGCCCTCTCGTGCGCCATCCACGATCACCAGCTCCAACCCATCAAACACCAGGGCTGCCTGCAGGGACTCTGCACCGACGTGACGCCCTGCCAACACGCCAAGCGTCGAGTCCCATCCGAGATTCGTGTGACTGAAATCGGGTTGCGCGGGAAGCATGCTGGTCCCCACCGCGCTCACCAGCTGCGTGGCCCAATGCAAGTCGATCCGTGCTTGAGACAGGTCCCGAGGAAGCACAGCACCCAATGCGCCCCGCGTCATACCGGCTTGACCCCCGCGTAGTGGATGCCAGTGAGTTGCGCGATATCGCGTTTCCATGTCGTCAGGTCACCGACTTCAAACTCGCCGAGGTGCGCGTGCCCGCAGCCGCGCGCCAGCACCTTCATCAAGTCGACGGTCGCACGGAAGTAGTTGTCGAGTTGCTGCGCCGATTTCTCGATCTCGAGTCGGGCTCGGAGATGGTCTTGCTGCGTCGCGATGCCGACGGGGCAGTTGTTTGTCTGGCAAGCCCGCATCCCTAGGCAACCGATCGCCTGGAGCGCAGAGTTCGAGACGGCAATCGCATCTGCGACGAGGGCCAGCGCCTTCACGAAGTCGCTTTCGGTCCGAAGCCCGCCTGTGATGACCAGGGTCACGTCCGTGCGCTCGCGCGCGTCGAGATGATGCCGCGCACGTGCCAGCGCGACCATCGTGGGGACGGAGATGTTGTCCTTGAAGAGGTTGGGCGCTGCCCCCGTCCCGCCGCCGCGACCGTCGAGGATGATGTAGTCGGCGCCCGACTCGAGCGCGAAGTCGATGTCGTTCTCGATATGCTGGGCGCTCAGCTTGAAGCCGATGGGGATCCCGCCCGTGGCGTCCCGCACTTCGTCGGCAATGCGCCGAAAGTCCGCAGGGCCGTCCAAATCGGGGAAGGTGGCGGGGCTGATCGCCGCCTGCCCAGGTTCGAGCCCGCGAACGGCAGCGATCTCCGGACTCACCTTCTTGCCGGGAAGGTGTCCGCCCGTACCGGTCTTGGCGCCCTGCCCTCCCTTGAAGTGAAACGCCTGGCACTTCTTCACCTTGTCTAGGCCCCAGCCGAAACGCGCCGAGGCGAGCTCGTAGAAGTAACGGGAGTTGGCTGCCTGCTCGTCGGGAAGCATGCCGCCTTCACCAGAGCATATTCCCGTGCCAGCTAACTCGGCGCCCGTCGAAAGCGCGATCTTGGCCTCCCGACTCAAAGCGCCAAAGCTCATGTCACTAACGAAGAGCGGGATGTCGAGCTGCAGTGGTTTCTTCGCGTTCGGGCCGATGACGACATCGGACCCGACGGGCACGTCGACGAGGAGCGGCTTCCGGGCGAGCTGGGCCGTCAGAAGCAAGACGTCATTCCAGGGGGGTAGGTCCTGGCGTGGGACGCCCATCGCCGACATCGGGCCATCGTGGCCGACCTTCGTCAATCCATTGCGCGCCAGCTCCTGGATGTACCCATTGAAGGGCTCTTCCGGGGCCCCGTGCACATCTGCGTAGAGACCCAAGTACCCTTGTCGATCGTAAGGCTGTGGCGACTTCTCCGCCCAGGCTTGAATCTCCCCTTTGTCGACCAGTACCGCGTCCGCGTCGTGATCGATCCACGCTCGGAACTTCGGCAGCACTTCGGCATTGTTGTAGGAACTGATGCCGGTGTCGTATCGATAGTCCCAGCCGTGCAGGCCGCAGATGAGGTTCTCTCCCTCTACGCGAGCGTCCGCCATCAACGCGCCTCGATGAAGGCATCGGCCATAGAGCACCGACACCTCGTCGTCGTACCGAAGCACCACCAAATCGACCTCCGCTACCAGTGCGTACGTCGGCTGTCGGTCCCCGAGCTCGCTCCACTTGGCGACGGGTACCTTCTCTTGTTTGCGCACCTGCGTGACGGTCATTCGTTTCCCTAGGTCAGATGAGGAGTGGGTCAGCGAGAATCTCGACCGTCGCCGGCCCCTCGTGCGCCAACGCCTCGGCAAACGCACCCTCGAGTTGATCGGCGGCCGTCACGCGAAGCCCCAACGCCCCGCAAAGCTCTGCGTACTCGGCGAAGTTCGGGTTGTGGAGCGACGTCTGCCACACGTCGTAGTCGGCGGAGCGCTGCTCTTTGCTGATCTTGCCGAGCTCGCTGTTGTTCAGCAGGACGTGGGTGATGTCCATCCCGTACTTCACGGCCGTCGTGTACTCCGCCATGTACTGCGCGAAGCCGCCGTCACCCGTCACCGCAATGACCTTGCGACCGTTGAACCGCGGATCGCTCTCCTGGGTGGCGGCCCATGCACCCATCGCCGCGGGGTAACCAAACCCAATCGAGCCCAGATATCCGCTCATCAGCACAGACTGCCGCTGACACTCGAAATAGCGGCCAAACGAATAGGTGTTGTTCCCGACGTCGACCGCGATGATCGCGTCTTCGGGTGCGGTCGCCGTCAGTGCGGCGAAGATCGCGGCCGAGTGCACCCCGCCGCCCTCCACCTCGCTGAGGCGACGTGTCTTCTCCTCGCGCCAAATTTTCCATCGTTCGACTACATCGGGTCGCTGGTCGACCGACGACGTCGTGCCGAGGCGTTCTTTCAACAGTCGCGCGGTCACCCCGACCTCGCCCCACACAGGAACGGTCACCGAATGCAGCCGCCCGAGCATCATCGGATCGTAGTCCACTTGGACGATCGGCTTGTAGCTCGTGATGCCCGTGTGGTTGCTGAAGCTCGCACCGAACACGACGAGCAAGTCGGCTTCATTCATGAACCAACTCGCGACAGGGGTCCCGCTCCGTCCGAGCACTCCGCAGCCGAGCGGATGGTCATCGGGGATGAGGCCTTTCCCCTTGAAGGTCGTCATCACCGGCGCGTTGAGCTGCTCGGCGAGTGCGATCACGGGCTCCATCACGAACCGGGCGCCATGGCCCACGATGAATACCGGACGCTTGGCTTCGGCGATTTGCTTGACCGCCTGCTCGAGCGAGCTCTCTGGCGGAGCGATCTCACGCGCAGTGATCCGGCCTTCCGGTGACCCGGCCTTCGTGTCCGGCGCTTCGACGACCTGCACGTCGTCGGGAAACACCATGTGAGAAACGCCTTGCTCCAGAATCGCGTGTTTGCAGGCGAGGCCTGCAAGCTCGGGGAAGTTGGAGTCTTTGGCGGCCACCGCCGTGTACTTCGCCACCCCGCCAAACGCGGCAGCGAGGTCTACCTCTTGAAAGGCCCCACGCCCGATGAGGGTGGTCGGGACCTGGCCCGTCAGCGCGATGGTCGGCGCACGATCGACGTGCGCATCCCAGAGCCCGGTCAACAGATTGGTCGCACCGGGCCCGGCGATCGCAAAACAGGCAGCCGGCTTGCCAGTGAGCTTTCCGTATGCCGACGCGGCGAACGCGGCGGCGCCTTCGTGTCGAATGCCGAAGTAGCCCAGCGCCCCTTTGGCTTCCTGCCGCCGCATCGCATCCGCGAACCCGAGATTCGAGTGACCGACGATGCCCCACACCCATCGCAGACCCCAGTTGATCAGGGTCTCGACCATGACATCGCTCGACGTGCGAACGTGGAGGTCCTCGGCAGGGAATGCGACGTACACGCCGTCTTCGCGCACCTCGAGCGGAAACGTCTCGACACCATCGTCGAAGCCACCTGGCGGCTTGCCCGTGAGCGGGTCGAAGTCCCAACCGTGCCATGGGCAGCGCAGCAAACCTCCCTCGATCGAGCCCTCCCCTAGCGGCCCTCCTTGGTGCGGGCACTTGTTGTCGAGCGCGCCGAACTGGCCCTCGAAGTGGGTCAGGCAGAGGGTTCGATGCTTGCAGGTGACCGCTTTGACGCGGCCCTCGGGAAGCTCCTCAGGCTCGAGGACCTTGAGCCAAACGTCACTCTCGCTGCTCATTACTACGCCTTTCGAAGGCCCTGATCGTTTCACGATCCGGCCGCGAATGTAAAGGACGTCTTCCGGATGGAAATGTTACAGGTTGCTGGCGAGCCGCTCGATGTCGTCCGCATCGTCGCCGTCGTGCTCGACGACCGCTTCGACGTCTTCTTCGCGAAGCCTGATCACGCCGACGTTCTCGGGGACGAACCCTTGCTTGCCGCCGTAGAACCCTCGAATCTTGTCCATGTCCGCGCCAAAGTCGCCCGTGAGCTCGATGGCAGGGCCGATGCCGCCGACCTTTGTGCCAAAGTCGAGATAGGAAAGAACGACCGGCACGTCAGCAGCGCGTGCGATGTGGTAAAAGCCGGACTTCCAGTACTCGACATGCCCGCGCGTGCCTTCCGCCGGCACCATCAACACCAGCGACTCGTTGTTCTCGAAGTGCTCGACCATCTGCCCGACGACCCCGCCTGGGCGATGGCGCACGATCGGAATGCCACCGAGGCTCTTGAAGAAGGTCCCAAAGGGCGCCTTGAACAGCGTGTGCTTCCCCATCCAACGGACGGGAATGTCGTAGACGAACGCCATCGCCAACATGAACGGCATGTCCCAGTTGGACGTGTGCGGCGAGGCGATGATCACATACCGATCGAGCGCAGGCCGCTCCCCATCCGTCTTCCAACCGGCGATCCGTAGGAACGCCTTACCGATCCATTGCTTGACCATCGTAAGCAGACACCGGTATCGCAGACCCACGCCCCCCACACGAGAGATCCGCCCCCCAAAGACACAACTTTTACAATCCACCCCCGCAGAAAGGGGACAGCCCCCTTTTCCGAAGGGTTAGCCCTTTCAAAAAGGGACTGTCCCCTTTTTAGTTTGTGGGGAGGACTTCTACCCAGATGCCGTTTAGTTTGGCCATGCCGGAGAAGTATTCGAGTTGGTTGGGGCCGTCGGCGGCTAGTAGGTTTGCGTTGGCGCCTGTTGTTTTGCTGGCGACGCTCAGGCCGTCTGCTGCTTCGTGGCCCCAGCCGTGCGGCAATGCGACGGCGCCCACCATCATCTCGTCGGTGAGTTGGACCGGTAGCCGAACCGAGCCGACGCTGCTGCGCACCTCGACGATGGCACCCGACTCGACGCCGACCCTCTCTGCGTCCTGGGGGTTCATGTAGAGATAGTTCGTCGAACGTTTGCCTTCGACGAATCTCGGATGGTTGTGCAGCCAACTATTGTGGCTGTGCTGCTCACGTTTGCTGATCAGCTTGAGCTTGCTTCGCTGGGTCCGCTCCTGCTCGAACGCCGCGTCCAACTTCTTCGCGGCCACGACGAACTCGTCCGGCGCCAAATCGATCAAGCCATCCTCGGTGACCACGCGTTGACCGAGGAAATCGCCCCCTCGGTTCGGCGGGAGCAAACGCCCGTGGGGCTCCTTGCGGAGACTCTTCAGGGAGCCGAGCCGAAACACCCGCGCCATCACGCCCAAGAAGCGCTCCGGCGTGAGGCCGAGCCGCCCCCCAATCGCAGGCACCCTCCCAAGCCCCATCCAGCCGCTGAAAAACGCGTTTGCGACGCTCGAGCCAAACAGCTTCGACCCACAGGCGCGCGCGAGCTGAAGCAAGATCATCGTCTCGTCGCGCTGCTCGCCCTCGAGAGGCAACAACGCATCGGTGTACTGCGCATACGGAATCGGCTGCGCGCCCATCAACGAGTGGAACACGAACGGAAGATCCGCGCGCTGAAAGGCGCTCGTGCCGGGAAGAATGTAGTCCGCGTGATTCGCAGTTTCGTTGCGGAAGATGTCGATCACGACGAGCAACTCGAGCGCCTTCAGCGCCTCTTCGAGCCGGCCGTTGCTGTTGGGCACCGTGAGAAGCGGATTGCCGGAAAGGCAGAACATCGCTCGCACCTGGCCGTCGCCGGGCGTGAGGATCTCATCCGCCATGAGACCGGCTGGGAAGGTGTCGACAACCGATGGAAGCTGGCCGATGCGCGAGAGGTCCTTGCGCATCGTCTTTCCCCCTTTGAGGGCATGCTTCGGAAAGTCCTTGATGTAACCATAACCAACGAGCGTCCCCCCGAGTCGATCGAGGTTCCCGGTGATGGCGTTGATGGATTCCTGGATCCAAAACGCGAGCGTGCCCTGGCTGCCCTGATTGACCCCGGTCGACAGGAACAGGGCGGCGCCATCCGCCTGCAGGTACGCGTCCACCATCATCCGCAGGGTGTCGGCCGCAATGCCGGTCACTTCCGCGGTTCGCTCAGGCGACCACGACTCGCAGACGCCCCGCAGCACATCGAGCCCCTTCATGTGGCGGTCGACCCGCTCATGGTCGATGCCATCGCGGCTGATCACCTCGTGAAGGAAACTCAAGAGGAAGTAGACGTCCGTGTCAGGACGGATGAACACCTGAGTCCCCATCTGTTTTGCGGTTTCGGTGCGGCGTGGATTCACGAAGAAGATCGTTCCGCCCCGCCCTTCGATTGCCTTCAGCCGACGTATCGGATCGGGCAACTGCATGAAACTCGCCCGGGACACGGCGGGATTTGAACCGATCATGATCAGGCACTGCGTGCGATCAACATCGGGAAATGGCTGAATGAACGGGAAGCCGTAGACTCTCTGAGCCGCCGCGAACTTGTTGTTGCAGTCCTGAGAGCCGGTCTGGAACAGATTGCGCGAACCCAGCCCTTGGAGAAAGCCCGCGATCAGAACTGGGGGC
>CAXMRN010000187.1:0-12202 GCA_964195565.1 uncultured Polyangiaceae bacterium
ACGTAACCCGTACCAATTACGCAAAGTTTCACGGCACTGCAATAGCATGCTTCGGGGGGGGTCTGCTACAACGGCCCTAGAGGGGGCACTTTTGATTCTCACCAATATCGATACCGTGCCAGGCCGGCGAATCGTTCAGCATTTCGGCCTCGTACAAGGAAGCACAATCCGCGCGAAGCACTTCGGTCGAGACTTCGCCGCGGGCCTCAAGAACATCGTCGGCGGCGAGCTCAAGGGCTACACCGAGCTCCTTCAAGAAAGCCGCGCGGAGGCGACGAGTCGCATGGTGGCGCAAGCTCGAGAGTTCGGCGCAAATGCGGTGATCAACGTGCGCTTCACGACGTCTTCGGTCGCTCAAGGCGCCTCGGAGATTCTGTCGTACGGCACGGCCGTCCTGGTCGAGTAGCGATGTCGCCCGAGCTTCTGTTCTCCGTCGCGCTGCCTATTCTCCTCATCATCGTGGGGAGAATCGTCGGGTCGAGGATCGAGCGCAGTCACTACGAGAGCATCGTCGAACGCGAAGCCCGCTTCAGCGCGCAACCGGCAGTCTCGATCAAGCACCTGCACGCCCCGGGCCCTGTCCAGTCGGCGAGCCTGGCGGTCGGGTCGGTCGTGATCTCCGTGGATCACTTCAAGCGCTTCCTGAGCGGATTTCGAATGATCTTTGGTGGCGAGGTCCGCTCCTATTCGTCACTCATCGATCGCGCGCGCCGAGAGGCTGTCCTCCGCATGAAGGAGTCGCAGCCCGATGCCGACGCATATCTCAATACGCGGCTCGAGACCTCGACTATCTCGAGCACCTCCGGGAGCGAGGGTGTCGGCACCATCGAGGTGCTGGCCTACGGGACGGCGGTCCACTACGATCGCGCCCCATGACCGACGAACAGCGACGCGTGGTGACCGAACGAGACGGACGGGTCTTTCACATCGTTCTCGATCGCGCCGACAAGATGAACGCCTTCGACTTGCAAATGCTTCGAGAGCTTGCCGAGGCGGTGACCGAGTACGAGTCTGACGAATCGCTTTGGTGCGCCGTACTCTACGCCAACGGTGACAATTTCACCGCGGGTCTCGATCTGGCGGAAGTGGGCCCGGCAGTGCAAGGGGGGGCGCCGTTGTTCCCGGAGGGCTCCGTCGACGTGCTCAGCCTCCACGATCCAAAGAGGAAGAAGCCCCTCGTGATGGCCGTCCAAGGGTGGTGCCTCACCATTGGTATCGAGCTCCTGCTCGCCGCCGACATTCGCGTCGCGGCCGAGGGAACGCGCTTCGGCCAGATCGAGGTCAATCGGGGGATTTTCCCATTCGGCGGCGCGACGATCCGGCTGCCGGAGATCGCTGGCTGGGGCAACGCCATGCGCTGGCTGCTCACGGGCGACAAGTTCGGGACCGACGAGGCCCTCCGCTTAGGCCTGGTGCAGGAAGTGGTGCCGGCAGCCGAGCTGCGGGACAAGGCCCTCGAGATCGCGCGGACCGTGGCCAAGCGCGCGCCGCTCGGGATCTTGGCGACCCTCCGCTCGTCTCGCACGGCGCAACTGCAGGGCACCGACGCAGCAGTCGCCGAGCTCCTCGTGATAGCCCGCCAGCTCATGAAGTCCGAAGACGCCGCGGAAGGCATCCGCTCGTTCCTCGAACGCCGCGACGGCGAGTTCAAAGGCCGCTAGTCCGCATCCCGCCGAAAGAACACATTGTTGGAGATCGGGTCCCGAGGCTGGCGCGTCTGATTGGCCGGCACCCCGGGGTCTTCGTACCCGAACGAAAGTCCGCAGAGGATCTGCTCGTCGTCTGGGATTCCAAGATGCTCCGCGACCAACTCGGGGAAAGAGCGCAACGCTGCCTGGGCGCACGTACTGATCCCGCGAGACTGCATCGCGAGCATCAAGGTTTGGACGTACATCCCTACGTCAAGCGCGACACCGATCCCAAAGCTCTTCGCCATGCAGACGTACGCGATGTGCGGGGCGTCGAAGAACTCGAAGTTGCGAAGGCTGGCCTTCAAGCGCCCTCCTCGATCCTCACGCGCGATCCCCATCTTCTGGTAGAGTTCGACGGCGCATGCGACCTGCTTATCGCGGTAGGGGCCCACGAACTCGTCTACCGGTGTCACCATCACCGGCGAAGCGCCGGTCGTCGCGGCTCCGACGAGCGCACTTCGAAGCTTGGCTAAACAATCCCCGGAGGCAATGTACACGCGCCATGGTTGCACGTTGCAGTTGCTGGGGGCCTGCTGCGCCAACTGCAAGACCTCTTCGAGAGCCTCGCGCGGCACCGGAGTCGGCAAGAAACCCCGTACGGACCGCCGCTCGCGGATCGCGTCATCTAGATCGTGCATGTCGTCACACGCGCCGTTTGGCTGTTGGGATCGTCTTCTTGATGTGAATCGTGCATTCGTCTCCGACGATCTTTCGCAGAGCGGGTTCGATCACTCCGGTTCGGACGAACTCTGCGCCCACTCCGTACGCGGCGCGGCCGGTTACGCGAACTACCACTTCATCCTCGCTCACGGCTACGAGCTCGATGCTGCTCGCGTCGTTCTGGAGGAGCGGACCGAGGACATCGTCGACCAGCTTCTGAACCGCCTCACGCACGGGCGGAGCATGGAGAATTGCGTCCCCAAACGCAAACAAAGCTGAGCTATACTCCGGGCGCATGTCGGAGCCGGTACGCACACGCTTACAAGTCGATATCCGCCGCCAACAGCTACTCGAGTTGGGGCTCGAACTGTTCGGGAACCAGACTTACGACGAGCTCTCCATCGATGAGATCGCGAGACGCGCCGGGGTGTCCAAAGGACTGCTCTACCACTACTTTCCCAGCAAGCGCGCGTTCTACGTCGCTTCGGTGCGGGAGGCCGCTCGGCAGCTCGTCGAGGCGACCGACATCGACGCGCACGGGAGCGGTCCGGCGCCCGACCCGGCGGGGGTGCGAATCGCGCTTCGTGCCTTCCTCGAGTACGTGTCTCGCCGGCGGGTGTCCTACGCGTTCCTCCTCCGCGCCGGCATCGGCACCGACCCCGAGGTGGCCGAGATCATCGACGGCACGCGGCAGGCGCTCCTCGAGCGATTGCTCTCCCGCTTGTCGCGGTTTGGTGCGCGAGCAGACGACCCTGCGACGCGCCTTCGGCTTCGCGGATGGATCGGCTACCTCGAGGCCGCGAGCCTCGACTGGGCCGCGCGCGAAGAGCTCGACTTGGAGGCGTTCCTCGAGCTGCTCCTCGAGATGGCCGGCAGCGTCATTGCATCGGTCCTTCAACCGGTCGATCGATAATGCGCCCTTACGCGCTCTGCTTCACGGCGCTGATCGGTGGGGCTGCTGCAGGATGCAGCCTGGCGGCGAGACCCTCCCCGTCTGCGCCGGCTGAACCGGCGACCTCAACTCAGGCGCCGATTGCGGCGCAGGCCGCCTCGGGCCCCGACGCAATCGACTGGGACGCGTTCGACTCGACATCGGAAAGAAACCCCAACGATGGGTCGCTCCGGGGCGGCGTGCCTCTTCCACTCTCTGCGCCAGGGTTGAGATTCAGCCCTGCGCGTGACCCAAGGGCCCGGTACGGTACGGTGGAGATGGTCCGAGGCTTGGTCGACGCTGCGAAACAGGTTGATCAGAGGCTCGGTGGCCTTCCGGTGACGATCAACGACCTCAGCCTCGAGCACGGCGGCCCAATTCCGCACCATCGCTCCCATCAAAGCGGCCGCGATGTCGACGTTCTCTTCTACCAACTCGGCCCAGACGGGGAGCCAATCGAAAGCGTCGGAGCGTTCTTCGATCCAAGGGGGGCAGGAGTGGACTTCCGAGACCTGGCGGACCCCTCAGATGATGTCGCCTTGCGGCTCGACGTCCCACGCACGTGGCTCTTCTTACAGGCGCTCGTCGAGGACGATACAGCCGATCTGCAGCAGGTGTTCGTAGCCGAGCATTTGAGAGCGCTGTTAATCGAATACGCCCGCACGCAAGATGTTCCCACGACGACGCTCGAGCGATTCCGCGACATGACCTGCCAGCCGCACTATCCGCACGACGATCACTTTCACTTTCGCTTCTTTTGCGCTCCCGACGACATCGCCGACGGCTGCAGAGACTCTCCGCCCATGTACCGGTGGCACCGTGCCGCCCTGAAGGCGGCGGGCGTCCGGCCACTCGCGTTGGCTCCAAAACGCAAACAGGCGGAGAGCAAGATCGTGACTCACCAGGAAGCGCGCAATGCCGCGGGACCCATGGACGCCGAGGTGACACGCTGGCTCGAGCGCCGTGAGAGCTGGCTCCGCCCGCCGATCACCGGCCGCCCCTATTGCCAGTGACCGGGCGGTCCGCGCACGATGCGCTAAGGTAGCCCCGTGCCCCACTTCGATTGGATTGCCGACCAAACCGAGCTCGACGCGCTAGTCGACGAGCTGTCCGACGCCAACGCGTATGCCCTCGACACCGAGTTCCATCGCGAGCGAACCTACCTCCCCCAACTTGCTGTCGTGCAGCTCGCCACCCTCGACCGTATCGCCCTGATCGACGCGCTTGCCGTCGATGTACGCCCCCTCGGCCGGGCCTTTGACACCGACGCCATATGCGTGATGCATGCCGGCTCCCAAGATTTGGAGATTTTGGAGCTGGAGACGGGCACGGTTCCCAAGCGCATGTTCGACACTCAGATCGCGGCGCTTTTCTGCGGGTATCGGACGAGCTCGCTCGGCAAGTTGGTCGAGGGGTTCTTGGATGTCCAACTCGACAAGAGCTCCCAGCTCTCGGACTGGACACGCCGCCCGCTTCCGGACGCGGACCTCCACTACGCGGCGTCCGACGTGGCCCATCTCTTGGATCTCCGCGACACGTTGATCGGCCGACTCGCCGATCGCGGCCGCCTCGAATGGGCCGAGGAAGAGATCGAGCGCCTGCGTTCGAAAGACAGGACCCCGCCCGACCCGGCCACCCTATGGTGGAAGCTCCGTGGCAAGACCAAGCTCAACGGTCGAGCGCGCGGGGTCGCACAAGAACTGACCGCCTGGCGCGACGAGGTTGCCAAAGGGCAGAACCGCCCACCACGAACAGTGTTGTCGGACATGGCATTGCTGGCGCTCGCCCAACGCCCCGCGCGCAACGTCGAACAGCTCAAGGCTGTGCGGAATCTCGACCTCCGACGGTTCAAACAAACAGACCAACTACTGGCCGCGATCCAACGCGGCTCGCAGCTGCCAAAAGATTCGGTCCGGCTTCCTCCGAGGAAGCCCGAGGACCTGCCCAACGTCGACGGGGTGATCGCACTGTGTCTCGCGTGGCTCGCTCAGCGGGCGGGTGAAGAGGAGCTCGACATGAGCGTGCTCGGGACTCGCGACGACGTCACTAGACTGGTGCTCCATCAGGCCTCCCGGCTCTCGGATGGCTGGCGTGACACTCTGGTCGGCGGCGAGCTGCGCGCGATTATCGACGGCACGGCCGGCCTGCGCGTGGATGGCACCTATCTCGAGTTGCTGGATCGCCTGCCTTCGTAATCCGCGCTACATTGACAGGGTGGCTGTAGCCAAAGACGGACGTGTCGTTCTGATCGGCGCTTCGATCGTCGTGATCGGAGCCGGCATCAAGCTCGCTGCGCCTCTGCTGGTGCCCGTGCTCGTCGCCGCGTTCATCGCCATCGTGACAGCGCCCTTGGTGATTTGGCTATGCGACCGCGGCGTCCCTCGGCTGCTTGCTGTCTTGTCCGGTCTGCTGTTGGACGTGACCGCCGGCGCGGCGCTCGGCTTCCCGCTCGCAGCGGCGGTCGCGACGTTCACCGAGCGAGTGCCCGAGTACGCGTCGATGCTCTCCGGCCAGATGGAGCGACTCGAGCTTTGGCTCGCCGAGTACGGCATCCACCTCGAATCGCTCTACGACTTCTCCGAGCCAACGTGGATGCTGAATCTCGCCACTACGATGGCCCAATCGGCGGCGTCTTTCGTCTCGCAGATGGTCCTCGTCCTGCTGATCGTCGCGTTCATGCTCTTCGAGTCGACCGGGCTTCGCGAGAAGCTCGCCAAGTTCGCCACGCCGAACCAGATCGACGACCTCTCTTCGGCGGCCCACGAGGTCAACACGTACCTGGTGGCCAAGACGGTGATGAGCCTGATGACAGGCGTGCTCGTGTTCGTGTGGTGCTGGTGGCGCGGCGTCGATGTCCCTCTCCTCTGGGGTCTCCTCGCCTACCTGCTCAACTACATCCCGACGGTGGGACAGATCATCGCCGCGGTTCCGGCCATCACCCTTGCCCTGCTTCAGCTGGGGCCCGGGCAAGCGCTCGTCGTCGCGGCGGGGTTCGGAGCGATCAACCTGTCGGTCGGCGCGATCGAGCCCCGGGTCATGGGCCACGCGCTCGGACTCTCCGCCCTGGTGGTCTTGATTTCGATGGTCGTGTGGGGTTGGTTGCTCGGGCCCGTAGGAGCGCTCGTTTCCGCGCCGTTGACCATGGTCATCAAGCACTGGCTTGCGCACAGCGACGACCTTCGTTGGCTGGCAGAGCTCCTGGGGCCATCGCCGAAGCCCCTGGGCAAGTCAGGAGCGAAGGACGGCGACTCGGCGGACGAACTCAGTCGCGCTTGAGCGCGTCGTCTGCTCGGTCCGCAAACCGCCGAAGCACCTGCAAGGCGGCAGTGCTCGGTGTCGCGCGCCCATGGCCTACGGCGTCTTCGAGCCGCGCGATCAACGCTGACAGCTCCGGGTCGCCCCGAAGCGCTCGCCGAAGCCCGTCCTCGACCATGTCCCACATCCATTGCACCTGTTGTGCCTGTCGCTTCCGCTGGAACTCCCCCGATGCCTCCAAGTCGCGTCGGCTCTCGACGACCAGAGCCCAAAGCTCGACGAGCCCGGTCTTCTCGAGTGCGCTGCAGGTCACGACCGGCGGCACGCTATCGCCCCGCATGAGACGCAACGCGCTTTGATAGGAAGCTTGTGCGCGCGTCGCCCGCGGCTTGTTGTCGCCATCGGCCTTGTTGATCGCCAACATATCGGCCACTTCGAGGATGCCGCGTTTGATGCCCTGAAGCTCGTCTCCGGCCCCGGCGATGAACAGCACCAGGAAAAAGTCCACCATCCCTGCGACGATGGTCTCGGACTGGCCCACACCCACCGTCTCCACGAGCACGGCGTCGAAACCTGCCGCCTCACACAGGAGAATCGTCTCGCGGGTCTTGCGTGCGACCCCGCCGAGGGTCCCACTGGTGGGCGACGGACGGATGAACGCGTTGGGGTCGTTGCTGAGCGTCGACATGCGGGTTTTATCGCCGAGAATGCTTCCACCACTGATGCTGCTCGTGGGGTCGACGGCCAACACCGCAACTCGATGGCCTTCCCCCGTGAGCATCGTCCCGAGCGCGTCGATGAATGTACTCTTGCCGGCGCCAGGCACCCCGCTGATCCCAACGCGGTACGCCCCCCCAGTGTGAGGTAGCAGCGCCTCCAGCACTTCCTGAGCAATTTCGGCGTGCGCCGGTTGCTCGCTTTCGATCAACGTGATCGCTCTTGCGAGGACCGCGCGGTCGCCGCCGCGCACTCCGTCGACGTACCCCTGGGCGTCGAGGCGCTTCACGCCCCCCCGAGTTGGGCGTCCAATTGCTCGAGCAGCTCTATCGCTGCGTCGGCAATGACAGTGCCTGGGCCGAAGATCGCAACCGCTCCCGCCTCCCGTAGCGCATCGTAGTCCTCGGGCGGGATCACGCCGCCCACGACGACAAGGATATCCTCGCGACCAAGGTCCCTCAGGGCCTGCTTGAGCTGCGGCACCAGCGTCAGGTGGCCAGCCGCTAGCGAGCTCGCCCCGATGATGTGTACGTCGTTCTCGATCGCCTGCTTCGCGCTCTCTTCTGGTGTCTGAAACAGCGGCCCGATATCGACGTCGAATCCGAGGTCCGCGAAGGCCGTGGCAATGACCTTCTGACCACGGTCATGCCCGTCCTGCCCCATCTTGGCGACGAGAATACGCGGACGCCGACCGTGTTTGGCGAGGAACTCGTCGCTTCGCTCCCGCACGCGGTCCACAGCTTTTGAATCTTTGCCGACTTCGCTTCGATACACGCCTTCGATACTCCGAATCGTTGCTTGGTAACGCCCCCAGACGCGCTCGAGCGCGTCGCTGATCTCTCCCACGGTGGCCCGAGACCTGGCCGCATCGATCGCCAGCTCGAGCAGGTTGCCCTCTCCAGTCTCGGCGCACTTGGTCAAAGCCTCAAGTTTCGGAACCAGGGCCGCCTCATCGCGTTCGGCTCGGAGCTCGCGAAGGCGCGCAATCTGCGCCTCCCGGACCGCGGTATTGTCCACCTTGAGGACCTCGAGAGGGTCTTCCTTCTCGAGGCGGTATTCGTTGATTCCGACGATCGTCTGCTGACCGGAATCGATTCGAGCCTGGGTTCGGGCCGCCGCCTCCTCGATCCGAAGCTTGGGCAGCCCCGCCTCGATCGCCTTGGTCATCCCGCCGAGCTCTTCGACCTCTTTGAGGTGCTTCCATGCCCGCAGCGCAAGCTCGTGGGTGAGTCGCTCGACGTAGTAGCTTCCACCCCAGGGGTCGATCACGTTGGTCGTGCCGCTTTCGAGCTGGAGGTAGAGCTGGGTGTTTCGCGCGATACGCGCGCTGAAGTCTGTCGGAAGAGCGATCGCTTCATCGAGCGAGTTGGTATGAAGGCTCTGCGTATGCCCCTGGGTCGCGGCCATCGCCTCGATGCAAGTCCGGACGACGTTGTTGTAGACGTCCTGCGCCGTCAGGCTCCAACCCGAGGTTTGGCAGTGCGTTCGGAGCGCGAGGCTCTTCGGGTTCTTCGGGTTGAACTGCTGGATGAGCTTGGACCACAAGAGGCGGCCCGCCCGGAGTTTGGCGATCTCCATGAAGAAGTTCGTGCCGACCCCCCAGAAGAAGCTGATGCGCGGCGCAAACTCGTCGATGCCGAGGCCCGCCGCCATCCCGGTGCGCACGTACTCGAGACCGTCTGCCAAGGTGTAGCCGAGCTCGAGGTCCTGCGTCGCGCCGGCCTCCTGCATGTGGTAGCCGCTGACACTGATGCTGTTGAACCGCGGCATGTTGGCAGCGGTGTACTTGAAAATGTCAGCCACGATCCGCATCGAAGGCGACGGCGGGTAGATGTACGTGTTGCGAACCATGAACTCTTTGAGAATGTCGTTCTGGATCGTTCCGGTGAGTTGCTTGGGGTCAACGCCCTGCTCTTCCGCGGCGACGACATAGAGCGCGAGAATCGGCAACACAGCGCCATTCATCGTCATCGACACGCTCATCTGGTCGAGCGGAATGCCGTCGAAGAGGATGCGCATGTCCTTGATGGAGTCGATGGCCACACCGGCCATCCCGACGTCGCCCGCGACTCGCGGGTGGTCCGAGTCGTACCCTCGGTGGGTCGCCAGATCGAAAGCGATCGACAGCCCCTTCTGGCCCGCGGCGAGGTTTCGGCGATAGAAGGCGTTGCTCTGTTCTGCGGTCGAGAAGCCCGAGTACTGCCGAACGGTCCACGGCCGACGCACGTACATCGTCGAATAGGGGCCGCGGAGGAACGGAGGAAGCCCCGGCATCGTCTCGAGGTGGGTGACGACGTCCAGATCATCCACGGTATACATCGGCTTCACCGCGATGCCTTCGGGCGTGTTCCACGGTTGATCGGCAGCGTCCCCAACGAGCGCCTTCCAATCGGCAAGTGGCGAGGAGCTGCCCTCTCCGGAAGCGTCGAACTCGATCGTGCTGAAGTCCGGCAAGCGGCTCATGATTGCACCTCTAGGGAGTCGAGGACCTGGCTCACGACACCGAGCACATCCCCACCGACGAACACGAAGTCGCTCACCCCGGCCTCACGTAGCGCGGCCTCGTTCTCGCCGGGCCGGCCGGCAACCAACACTAGCGGACATCCCGCACCTTTCAGAGCCTCGACTGCCGGTTGCAGCAGCGCCTCGTAGTCGTCATCGCTGCCGCAAACTGCGGCGAAGTCCGCCGATGAGGCCCTCCACGCCTCCGCAAGCGAGTCGGGATCGCTGAAACCATCGTTGTGTGACGCGTCGATCCCCGCCGCGGCGAGAAGATTGCGCGTCCACGTGGAGCGCGCTGTGTGGGATGGAACGGAGCCGAGGTTCCCCAAGAACGCGACAGGGCGGGTTGGGTTCCCGTCGCTGCGGGTGCGTAGATCTTCCCACAGCTCTGCCGCTCTCCATCGCAGCAGGGGCTCCACGTGAAAGTCAGGCTGGCCGTGCTGCAACACCGTGGCGACGCTGTACATGTCGGCCCCGTCCGTCGTGAGAGCGAGGCAGGCCGTGGTGAGCGCGCCCGGTTCGCGTTCAGCATCGTCGGCGGCGGCGACCAGTGCGCGGAGGCCTGCCCCGTGAGCTCCGAGATCGAGAGAGTCTATCGACGCCTTGAGCGTGTTCTGGATCTCCTCCTTGGAGACGGGCTCTCGCTCAACAGCGTCTTCTTGCAAGTTGGGGAATTCGCTGACCCCCACGATGGCGGTCTTGCGTCGTGCGAGCTGCTTCTCCCTGGCGTCGGCAACCTCGCCGACCGCATCGACCAACCTGCCGGCGCCTAGGGCGGAAATGATCCCGCCTCCCGCCTCAATCGAACGAAGCTCATCCCACGCGGCACGTGCCAAGTCATCTGTCAGGCGCTCGACAAACCAACTGCCGCCAGCCGGATCGGCGACCGCACCGAGGTGCGACTCCTCGCGGAGCACGACTTGTGTATTTCGGGCGACACGTTGTGCGAGTGCGTCGGCAGGACCGATCACCGAATCGAACGGCGCGGTTGCGACGCTCTGTGCGCCACCGAGAACCGCTGCTGTGCACTCGGCCGTGACGCGGAGCATGTTCACCCAGGGGTCCCGCTCGGTCTTGGTGAAAGGTGATGTCCGAGCGTGGATCTGCATCGCCGCCGAACTAGGCTCGCCGCCGGCGGTCACGACGACCTTGGCCCATAGCCACCGGGCCGCTCGAAGCTTGGCCACCTGAGCGAAGAAGTCCCCCGAGACCGCGTAGGTGAACCCAATCTGACGGGCCGCCGCGTCCGTGCTGAGTCCACCGTCGGTCAACTGGCGAAGATACTCGAGGCCGGTGGCGATGGTGTACGCAAGCTCTTGGACGGTGCTCGCGCCGGCGCCGTCATACGGCACGCTCGTCACGCTCACGGCGCGCAACCCGGGTGCGTTGCTGGAGCACCAAGAGCCCAGATCGCGGAGCTGCGCCATGCGGGCGCGGAGGCCTCCTTGAATGCCCCCCTCAGCCGCAAGCAGGCCGATGGGGTCGAACCCCAGCCCGCCGCTCAGAGCCGTGTAAGGCACCCCGCGACGCCGTGCGAGGGCCAAATAGCCCGACGCAACCGCGAGCGCGTCGGAACCGCCGTCCACACACACGGAGGTGGTCCCTAGATCAATGGCCTCGAGCAGCTCGTCGAGCTCATCGACGGTCAACACGCGGCAGCCGTTCCTCGGCCCGAGGCGCACCCACAAGGCCTCGACGCCCCGTTCGTGGTCTTGGCGGATCAGCTCCTTGCAGACGCCCGGTCGCGGGTCATCGTATTCCTGCCGAATCAGCCAGCCGCCCACCGGCGAGGCCCCGCGAACATAAGGGTAGACGCCCGGCGCGCCCCGAGCGCCCACGCCATCCATGTCCTCCGCGGTGTAGAGCGGTTCGAGGGTGGTGCCCCCCGGAGCCGTCGAACGGAGGCCATCGAACGAGGCGCCTTTGAGGTCGGCCTCCACCTTGGCGATCCACTCGGACTTGGTCACGGGAGGAAACGCGTTCATTCGCTCGTCGGTGTCGGGCACAACGAGATCTAAATAGACTAGACAGATTGCGGCCGCAACGCGGGCTTAGGGCGAACTCGAATTCTTGGGGTCGGCATCCCGTGCCCCCTCCCAGAACTCCTCGACAGCCCCCACACGGTCGTGGAGGTCGACGTAGGCATCGCTCACGTTCACCAACACGTAGCCAACACCTTTCTCCCGTCCGAGCCGTCTATGGACGCGCGCTAGGTCGACCCCACTCATCCCAGACGAAACGACCACCATCACCCGGTGCGCCAACCGAGCGGCACGGCGCAGGACGGGACCGCTCAAGGGACCGTTCCATGCGATGGCAACACCCGTCACTTCTCCGAGCGCGGGCAGCGAGGGGCGGTCCTCCGTGCGTCGAAGTCCGGTGACCTCGTCGTCGTCGTCACCCAGGAGCCTTACCGCCGCACGCATGACCGCCTTGGATGTTCCGG
>CAXMRN010000188.1:0-30770 GCA_964195565.1 uncultured Polyangiaceae bacterium
AAGGTGTAGCCCGCGGCGATGAATGTGAGGAGCTGCGGCCAGACCGGCTCGCTCGCATCGAGGGGAATGCCCTTCGCGAGAAAGTGCGTGATCAGGATGACCGAGGTCGTGTCGACCAGCTGGCTCACCAGAGTGGACCCGTTGTTGCGAAGCCACAGATGGCGGCCGTTGGTCAGGCGTTTCCAGAAGTGGAAGAGCTGCACGTCGACGAACTGAGCCGCTAGGTACGCGATCATCGATGCAGTCACCGCGCTGAAAGCAAGGCGACGCACTTCGAAGAAGACACCGGACTCAGGCTGGCCGGCCGGCTCGAACCCTGGCAACGCGCCGCCGACCCACAAGATGAGCATGACCCAGAGGTTGAGGGCGAGGCCCATCCAGACGACCTGATTGGCGCGATGGCGGCCGTACAGCTCCGAGATGAAGTCGGTGCACAGGAAAGTGATCGGATACGGCAAAACGCCCACCGCCAGAGGCATGGGCACGGTGAGGCTGGTCCCCGGCACTTGAAAGCTCAGGTCGATGAAGCGGGTCACGCCCAGGATGTTGAGCATCGCGAGCGTTCCCAGGAACAGCCCGGACAGCACCAGGAATACGAGCTGGCGCCGTTCCTGGGCCGTCGCTTCGTCGAGGCGGGGCAGCCCATCAAACTCATACTGTTCGGACGGAAGAAGGCTCGGCTCGCCGTCGCTCACGATTGCGCCTTTTGCCGCAGCGCCTTCCCCTCAATCCCCCGCCAAGCCTGGTGTTCCTGCCCTGCCTGCTTGGAGTCCCCAATTTCCTCGTACAGCCCCGGAAGAGAGACCGACAACGGTCGAGCAGCAATCGCTGCCTCCCACTGCTCCCGAAAGGCACCCAAGTCCTGAGTCGCCGGAACGATCACCTTCCCCCGAGCAAGGGACGTGGACGCTGGCGGTGACGCTGGCACTGATCCTGACTCTCCGTGCTCGTGCGGTTCCCCTGCCTCGCACGCGGCACAGTGATGCGCCACATGCTCGTGCTGCACGAACACGCGGCTTCCCTCCGGAAGCTCTCGTTCGAGCCCGTCGAGTGCTCCTGCTTCGCGCTCGAGCGCGACGAAGGACCAGCGTCGTTCGTCGCCCGGCCGCAGGACCTCGAGGAGTGGGAACACGGGGACTGTGTCTTGCGCGGATGTCTTGTGAGCCGCGACCGGCGCTCCGTCCCAGAGCACCAGGTCGCCGTAGTCGATCGGTGCATCGCGAAATGTCGGCGACTGGACGACCCCGTGGCAGGGGCTGAGTGGCGCGATCCACACGAGCTCGAAGCTCACCGTCTTGTCCGGGTGCGGTGAGGTGCCGTCCGTCGGCGACGTCCGGGACAGCACTCGAAGCAGCACGGGTGGAAGCCCTGCGACGTACGGCATGCCGCGCGAGCGATCGAGACGTGCGGGTACCCCGATTTCTTCCCAAGCTTCGACGGCTTCCTCGGCCTTGCCGAGCGCGGTCGCACAGATGGCGAGGTTCCATAGAACCGGTCGCTCGGCGCCCATACGCATGCGGGCTTGCTCGTTGGCGGCGTAGCCGTCGTCGAAGCGGCCGCGCCATTTGTCGAGGAGGCCCGCGTCGTACCACCACTCTCCCCGTTCGGGGTCGATCTCGATTGCTCGGGTGAACGCCTCTTGGGCTTCGGCATCGCGGCCGGGCCCGCAGAGCCGAAGTGCGTTGCCAAGCGTGGCGTACAGGTTGCCGGCAGCGTCCCCGTCCTTCTGTTCAGCGTCCCCCAGAGTGTTGAGGCTCTGTTGCAGTGCGTGAGCAGCCCAGGTTGCGGGTCCGTCGTCGGTGAGTGTCGGCTCGTCCATCCCGCGCCGGCCGGCTTGCTCGATCAAAAGGGATGCGGCGGGCAATGTCAGCCGCCAGTCCGTGCTCCAGGCCTCGGCCAGCTCGCGGAGCACCTCGCGATGAGCCGGGCCGTTGCCCATCTGTTGGATCAACCCGAGGGCCAGATCAGCGAGCTTTTTGTCCGAAGCCAGGCGCTTCTGGCTTTGGAGCACCGCCTCCCAGGCAGATTCGAGGTCTTCGGTCGCTTCGCCGTGGCTCATGCGGCCCGAGCTTAGCAGCCGTCCTTGCCTTGTCAGCGGGGACCAGGCTCGCCGAACGCGATTTCCGCGCTCTTCTTGGTGGACTCCACTGTTTTTGGCTAGTCTGAAAGGGCAAGGGCTGGTCGGCGGCCGCCACTGCTGAAGGGGACTAGTTGCAATATCACAGTGCGGGACTGACCGACGTCGGGCAGCGCCGAAAGTTGAACGAGGATGCGTTCCTAGTCGACGACGAGCTGGGCTTGTATGTCGTCGCGGACGGCATGGGAGGCCACGCCGCGGGGGAGATCGCGAGCCAGGAGGCCGTCGACACGGTGCACGGGATGGTGGCGCGCGGCCGCGACGCGCTTGATCGGGTCGCTCAAGGCGACACCTCGGAGGACTCGCTTCGCAAGGCGATTCGCATCGTCGAGAGCGCGGTCCAGGCGGCCACCTACATGGTGTTTGGCTTGGCCCAGCACGATCCCGAGCAGCAAGGCATGGGCACGACCGTGTCGGTGTTGGCGATGTGCGGAGACTACGGCGTCACCGCTCAGGTCGGTGACAGCCGAATCTATCTAATCCGCGGCCACGCGGTCGAGCCGCTCACCGAAGACCACACACTGGTCGCGTGGCAGCTCAAGCAGGGAATCATCACCGAGGCCGAAGCCGCCCGCTCCCCGCACCGAAACGTCATCACCCGTGCTGTCGGCAGCCGCGAGTACGTCCAAGTCGACACCGGCTTCTTCGAAGTCCAACCGTCCGACGCCTACATGCTGTGTTCCGACGGCCTCCACGGGTATCTACAAGACGACGAGATCCCCGACGTGATCGAGATGGGCCCCAAAGGCGCCGCAGAACGATTCATTCACATGGCGAACTCACGAGGCGGCCGAGACAACATCACCGCCATCGTCATCAACGCCCGGTAGACAAACCCGGCATTTGAAACCCCGGCACCCAGCCGCGAACCGCCTATCGCGAACCGCTTCACCGCGATCCTCCCCGAACCTTCCTGACCCGAACCTTCCCGACCCGAACCTTCCCAGGTTCGAATTGAGGAAACCTGGAGGCGACGCGGCCGACAACAGAACGTGTCCCTTCCTCGGCGCATCCTTCCCGGCACCACCTATTTCGTGACGCGGCGCTGCATCGGTCGTCGCTTCTTGCTCCGTCCTGATGCACGCCTCAGCAACCTCTTCGTATACTGCTTGGCCCTCGCGGCAGAGAAGCACGGCGTCGAGGTCCACGCCTTGACCGTGATGAGCAATCACTATCACTTGGTGCTGACTGACGTGCGCGGGGTCCTTCCTGATTTCATGGCATCGCTCAACCGGGCCCTGGCGATGAGCATCAAACTCCTGCGAAATTGGGACGAGGTGGTCTGGGAGCCGGGGGTTCCGTACAGTGCCATCGAGCTTGGGGGGCCTTCGGAGATCCTCGACAAGGTTGCCTACACGCTACTCAATCCGGTCACCGCGGGGCTCGTCCGGTCGCCGGAGCGTTGGCCAGGCGTGCTGAGTACGCTCGAGGTCATGACTGACGGAGAGTTCAACGCGCAACGGCCGGCGGTTTGGTTCAAGAAGACCGCGGCCGAGAGCCTCGTGCTTCGCCTGCGCACTCCGCCCGGTTTCGCGTCCCCGTCAACGTATCTCCATGCGGTTCAATCCCTCGTCGGTGGCCGACTCACTCTGGTGCGCGCCGAGCTGCGGCGCGAAGGCCGAGGGTTTGTCGGGCGCGCTCGGCTGCGAAAGACTCCGGTCACGGCTCGGCCATCCAGCAAGAAGCAGCCGCCCGGGCGCAGCCCGACGTTCTCGGCGCTCACCCGAGGGAGGTGGCTCGAAGCGTTGAGGAGGCTTCTCGCTTTTCGAACCGCGTATCGGGAAGCGTTTACCGCTTGGCGTAACGGGGCCTACGACGTCGAATTCCCGTCCGGAACCTGGTGGGTGGTGAGGTGCGCCGGCGCCTGCGCCGCCACGTAGCGAGCAGGCTGGCTCATTGGCGATTCGATGCGGGCGGATGAAGCTGGCGTCCACTAGCGCGAGCCGCCACAGAGACTTCGGGCTAGCGGAGCATCGGGAAGCCCACTGGCCCGCGTTCGACGCCGAATGCCGAGCAGCGCCACCCCACGAGAGGCGGTGGGCCGTGTCATATCCCTAGAAGCGACGGGCCGGAGTCCAGGGTGGAGCCCCCCAACCGAAATCGAACCTCGACCGAAATCGAACCTGGGAGGGTCCGGGGAGCAATTCCAACCGAGCAATTCGGGCAATTCCAACCTGGGAAGGTTCGGGGAGGTGGTTTGGCGGTTTATCGGATTGGCGCTGGGAGCCTTTAACGACTTCGAGCCCGAGACCCATAGGGTGCCCGAGCTCGAGTCCGAGTGCAGTTGGCGCTCAGGCCAACGAGCCTATTCTGGTTTCTCTTCCGCTTCGGTGGCTTCCGCCGGGGCTTCTTCGGCGGCTGCGGGTGCTGCCTCTTCCGAAGCCTCTTCAGCCGGAGGCTCTTCAGCCGGAGCCTCGTCTGCGCTGGGGGCCACCGAGATGGCTCCGAGCTTGTCCTTGAGGGCGTCGCCGAGCGTTGCCTGCGCGCCGCCTAGGCTTGGGCCGATCTTCCGTGGGGCGACCCGCTTCTGGGCTTCCTCTGGGCGAGCGACCTGGTTGACGTCCTGACCCTCGGCTGCGCGGAGCGACAGCGTGATGGTGCGCTCGTCGTCGTCGAGGCGGATGACCTGGGCCTTCACGATGTCGCCGGTCTTGACGATGTCGGTAGGCTCTTGGCTGAGGTCGGCGCTGATCTCGCCGCGAGGAATCACACCTTCGACGCCGCGCTCGAGCTCGACGTGCACGCCGTACTCGTCGGCGCCGGTCGATCGAACCTCGACCACGGTGCCTTCGGGGTAGCGCGCCGGTACGAAGCTCCAAGGATCTTCGTAGAGCTGCTTGATGCCCAGGCTGACCTTGCGGTCGTCGTGGTTGATCGAAAGGATGATCGCTTCGACCTCGTCGCCCTTGCGGTAGAGGTCCGCCGGGTTGTTGATGCGCTGAGTCCAGCTGACATCCGACTTGTGGACCATGCCATCGACGCCGTCCTCGATGCCGACGAATACGCCGTAATCGGTGATGGAGCGAACGCGGCCCTGGATGATGTCGCCGGGATTGTACTTCTGCGTGAAGACAGTCCACGGGTCTGGCTCGAGCTGCTTGAGGCCAAGGCTGATGCGCTTGTTCTGCGCGTCGAGGTCGAGAACGACACACTCGACCTCCTGGCCCACCTCGAGCACCTTCGAGGGGTGCTTCGGCTTGGCCCAGGTCATTTCGCTGACGTGAATCAGGCCCTCGACGCCCTGCTCAAGCTCGATGAATGCGCCGTAGTCGGTAAGCGACACGACCTTGCCCTTGACCTTCTTGCCCGCGACGTAGATGTCGGTCGCGACGTTCCATGGATCTTCCATGGTCTGCTTGAGGCCGAGGGAGACGCGCTCGGTGTCGGCGTTGTACTTGAGCACTTTGACGGTGACTTCGTTGCCCACCTCGAAGACCTCGGACGGGTGATTGACCCGGCCCCAGCTCATGTCGGTGATGTGAAGCAAGCCGTCGATGCCGCCGAGATCCACGAACGCACCGTACTCGGTGATGTTCTTGATCGTGCCGGTGACGACCTGGCCCTCTTGAAGGTTCTCGAGGGTGGCTTCCTTGAGGCGGTCACGCTCTTTCTCGAGAAGGACGCGACGCGAAAGCACGATGTTGCCGCGCTTCTTGTTGAACTTGATGACCTTGAACTGGAAGGTCTGTCCAAGAAGGCGGTCGAGGTTTCGCACGGGTCGGAGGTCGACCTGCGAGCCGGGAAGGAACGCCTTCACGCCGCCGCGGATGGTCACGGCGAGGCCGCCCTTCACGCGCTGGGTGATGGTGCCTTCGATCAACTCGTCGCGTTCGCACGCGGCGCTGATCTCGTCCCAGACCTTGAGCTTGTCCGCTTTCTCCTTGGAGAGCATGACGAGGCCGTCCTCGTTCTCCTTGGATTCGATCAAGACGTCGACGGCATCGCCGGCGGTCGCCGAGATATTGCCTTCCGCATTGATGAACTCATGCAGCGAGATGACGCCTTCGGATTTGTATCCGATGTCGACGACGACCGAGTCTTTGCCGACTTTCAGGATCGTCCCGGCGACGATGTCGCCCTCGCGGATTAGGTCTGTTCTGGTGGCCGAGGCTTCAAACAGAGCTGCGAAGCTCTCGGGATTGGGGGTTTCGATTTGTGTGGTTTCTGTCATTGATAAATCACTGCTTCCGGAGCGGTCGAGAGTGCTCGGCACGTTTGGCTCGAGCCTCTGGAGACCCCCGGAAATGCAGGGGAGTGCGTGGGTAGCAGGGGAGTTAAGGGGTGTCAATTGCAGGACTGGATTAGCTCGAGCACGTGCAGGACCACGGCCTCGAGTCCCAGGCTGGTGCTGTCGAGGATGACGGCGTCCTCGGCCGGGCGAAGGGGGGCGATGGCCCGCGTCGAATCGGCCTCGTCGCGGGACTGGATTCCCGCCAAAATCTGTTCGTAATCGGCCGTAGTGCCGCGATCCTGGAGGTCCTGAACGCGGCGTCGGGCGCGTTCCTCGGCCGATGCCGTCAGGAAGAGCTTCACCTCGGCATCCGGGAAGACCACCGTCCCGATATCCCGGCCCTCGAGCACGACCCCGCCATCCCGGCCCAGATCGCGTTGGATGTCGAGCAAGGCGCGGCGCACCCCGGGATAGGCGCTCACCTGGCTGGCCCCGGCGGCAAGCTCAGGTGTTCGGATGTCGTCGCCCCGGTCCGCGCCGTTGAGCAAAAGCCGAGGGGTTCCATCGTCTTGCGAGACGAACCCAAGGTTGGTCTCCTTTGCGAGGGCCACGACAGCGGCCTCGTCGTCCCAGGAGACGCCGTCGTCCCGGGCCGCCAACGCGACGCCGCGGTAGAGGGCGCCGGTGTCGACGAGGGTATACCCGAGGCGCTGGGCGAGGACACGGGCCGTCGTGCTCTTGCCGACGCCTGCCGGGCCGTCGATCGCAATGACGGGACGTGGGCGGCTCATAGGGTCTCCTCCGTGATGTCCGCACCCAGCGAGCGCAGGAGCGCGACGAAGCCCGGGAAGCTGGTGTCGACGGCCTCGGCACCGTCGATCACCGACTCGCCTTCCGCCAACAATCCGAGCAACGCCGCAGCCATCGCGATGCGGTGGTCGCCGCGGCTTTCAACCGTGGCGCCGCGGAGGGGGGCCCCTCCGGTGATGATCAATCCGTCGGGGAGCTCCTCGCATGGGACGCCGAACGCACCGAGGACATGCGCCATCGTGGCGATGCGGTCGCTCTCCTTCACGCGAAGCTCCGCGGCGTCCCGGATTTCGGTGCGCCCCGTACAGACCGCCGCCAATGCGCAGATCGCCGGGATCTCGTCGATCATGCGGACGATCAGCTCACCGCCTGCCACCGAGCCGCGAATCGTTCCGTGCGCGACGGCGACCTCGGCCATCGGCTCGTCCCCCGCACCGTGACCGCTCGGTCGATGGGAGATGTTGGCGCCGAGCAAACGCAACCAGTCGAAGAGCCCCGTGCGGGTCGGGTTGACGCCCACGTCCTGCACGCTGACCTGGCTGCCGGGCACCATGGCTGCTGCGAGGAGCGGGAACGCGGCGCTCGAGGGGTCACCCGGGACGTGCCATTCGAAAGGCTCCCAACCTCCGGCCCATTCGAGATTCGGGTCAAGAACAACGGAGGCTCCAGCGGTTTGCAGCGGGACGCCGAGCGCCAGCATCATGCGCTCGGTGTGGTCGCGGGACAGCACCGGCTCTTCGATGGCGGTAGGCCCCAACGCATAGAGACCGCTCAGAAGGAGGGCACTCTTGACCTGTGCGCTGGCGACGGGCATCGAATACTCGATGCCCTTCAGCGCTTCGCCCTCGACCAGGGGGGCGATCGAGATTGGGGGATACAGTTCGTCGGGTTTCGCCCCGGCAGTCCCCGCAATGAGCGCGCCCCTCGCGCGCAGTGGGTTGATCACGCGTCCCATCGGGCGCCGCGTGAGGGAGTTGTCGCCGATCAGGCGGGTGCCGAAGCGCTGGCCGCTCAGCAGGCCGGCGAGGAGCCGCATCGTGGTCCCCGAGTTGCCGCAATCGACCACGTCGGTGGGCATCTGGAGGCCGCGAAGGCCAACCCCGTGAACTGTGGTGGCCTCTTCGGTGCTTTGCACGTCGACGCCCATCGAGCGGAAGGCCTGCCGGGTCGCTGCATTGTCGAGCCCCTCGGACAACCCCGTGATTCGGGACGCTCCGCGTCCAAGAGCGGCGAAGATTAGGCTCCGGTGGCCGATCGATTTGTCGCCTGGCACCCGAACGCTGCCGCGGAGCGGACCGGATCGACGAACGCGGTATCGCTTGGGCGGTGCGCTAGACACGCGACTCCCTTAGCACGCGTCGCAGCGATTGGAGAAAGCGCTCGTTCTCCTCCGGCCTACCGATCGTGACCCGGACCCAGGAGTCGAGTGGCGCCGGCATGGCGCGCACGATCACGCCCTCGTGGAGCAGTGCCTCGTAGACCGCCCTGCCCGGCCGCTGGACGTCGACCAAGACGAAGTTGGCCTGGCTTGGCGCGACCCGGAGGCCGTCGGCTTCGAGGTCGGCGGTGAGTCGGCCGCGGTCTCGGACCGTCGCGTCGACACTTGTGTCGAGGTGGGCGTCGTCGGCGAGTGCCGCCTGTGCCGCGGCTTGGCCCAGAGTGCCGACATTGAACGGCGCTCGCAGCCGGTCGAGCGTGGTGACGAGTTCGGTGGTGCCGATCGCGTAGCCGACGCGAAGGGCGGCGAGCCCGTAGGCCTTCGAGAAAGTTCGCAAGATGGTGAGGCGCTCGCGGGTATCGCGGAGCTCGGTGGCCGGCGCGAAGTCATCGGCGTCCGCGTACTCGAAGTAGGCTTCGTCGATGACCGCCAGCACCCGTTCCGGGAGTTCGCGCAGCAGGCGCTCGAGGTCGCTCTTCGGTAGGTAGCTCCCCGTGGGGTTGTTCGGGTTGGAGAGGAACAACAGCTTGGTGTTCGGGGTCACCGCATCGAGCAGGTCGTCGGCGTTCCAGTGCAGGTCGTCCCGCAATGGGACGGCCGTGAAGTCGAGTTCCTGAGCCACCGAGCCGATGCGGTAGCAAGGAAAAGACGGATGGCCGAACACCGCGTGCTCACCGCGGCTCGCGACGACCCGGCAGATCAGGTCGATCAGCTCGTTGGAGCCGTTGCCGAGGCAGAGCTCGTCGGCCGGGACTCCGTGATGGGAGGCCAGCGCTTGGCGGAGGTCATGGCTCTGCGGGTCGGGGTAACGATGCAGCGCCCCCGTGGCCCTCGACAACGCCTCCACGGCTTTCGGCGACGGGCCGTAGGGGTTCTCGTTCGAGGCGAGCTTCACGACGTCGTCGATGCCGAGCTCGCGCTTGAGCTCCTCTTCGGGTTTGCCTGGCTCGTACGCCGTCAGCGCGAGAATGTGGGGTGCCGCGAGGTCGCTCATGGGGCTCGGTTAGCTGGGTCGGGGATAGCTTCCGAGGACCTTGGCATAACGCGCGATGCGGCGCAGCTCCTCTACCGCGGTGAGAATCGCCCGGTCGGTGATGTGGCCATCCATTTCGAGGAAAAAGACGTGCCGCCACTGCGTGCCCGTGGACGGCCTCGATGCGACGCGGGTGAGATTGATCTCGCGGTCGGCCAGGGGTTGCAGCGCGCGATGGAGCGCGCCGGGCTCGTCGCCAGGCGCCATGGCGAGAACGGTGCGGTCCTGGCCCGTGCGCGATGGGAGGCGATTGCCGACGACTCCGAATCGAATCACCACATCAGAGTCGTCCTCGAGCCGGTCGTCGATCAGTTTCAGTTCGTAGAGCTCCTTCAGCAGCGCCGACCCAAGCGCCGCAGACTGGTCGTCTCCAATGGCGAAATGAGCAGCCGCCTGTCCTGATGGAACGTCGACCACGATCGCATCCGGGTATCGCGACCGCAGTTGCCGTTCGCACGCGGCGATAGCGGGCGCGGTGCCGTAGACCTTGACGACATTGGTGCGCTCGCCCGATTGGGAGAGCAGCTGATAGCGAAGCGGCGCGATGCGTTCGGCACACAGCTTCGCGTCTGTGGCGACCAGCCCTTTGAGCGCAGCGGTCACCGCGCCGTCGGACGAAGTCTCGAGCGGAATCACTCCAAACGTCGCGTGCCCGTGAAGCACCGCTTCGAGGACGCCTGACACCGATTCGGTGGGCCGGAAGCTCGGCGCGTGGCCGAAGTAGTCGCGCGCTGCGGCGTGAGCGAGGTCTCCCGGGCCGCCGAAGTATGCGACCACGTCGGGCGTGATCAGCTCCGTGCACGCGGACAGAACCTCGCGGAACACCGGCTCGATGCTGTCCGCCGGAAACTCTTCGGCAAGGGCGATAGCGGCCTCGATGACGTTCGCCTTTTTCGGCAAACGGAGCGGCTCGTCGCCCGTGTCTTCGCGAAGGGTGTTGTAGTCGCGGATCGCCTTCGCCCGCGCGTTGAGCGCGTCAACGATTTGCCGGTCTGCCTCTTCGAGCGCTGCAGTGATCCGGCGAAGTCGGTCATCCATGGCGTCGATGGTAACAGCCCCCTTGTTCGAGGTATACCGCCCGCCGCGTTTCGTTAGTCTTCGTCGTCGCCCGCGAGGTCGCGAAGCCGGGCAAGCGTGACGAGGGCGTCGACCGGGGTCATGCGCTCCACGTCGAGCGCTCGCAGAGTGGCTTCCACTTCCGACGGTTGCGCCGACGGCGCTTCGAACAACGGCATCTGTGGTGCGGGTTCAGCCTCGGGCCGCGTTTCGAGCTCGTGCAACTTGGTCTTGGCACGGGCGAGGACGACGGGAGGCACACCGGCTAGCCTTGCAACAGCTAGGCCATAACTCCGGTTCGAACCCCCTGGCACGAGCTGGTGCAGCAGAACCATGCTGTCATCGTGCTCTTTTGCCGCGACGTTGTAGTTGGCAGCGTTTGGGAGGCGATCGGCCAGCTCGCAGAGCTCGTGATAATGGGTAGCGAAGATCGACCGGCAACGGGTCGCGTCGTGCAGGTGTTCGGCCACGGCCCAGGCGATCGCCAGCCCGTCATACGTGCTCGTACCGCGTCCGATTTCGTCCAGGATGACGAACGAGCGGTCGGTGGCCCCGCGCAGGATCGCGGACGCCTCCATCATCTCGACCATGAAGGTGCTTTGCCCGCGGGCGAGGTGGTCGCTCGCCCCTACGCGTGTGTAGACGCGATCGACCGCCCCAATCCGGGCGCTGCGGGCGGCCACGAAGCCGCCGGCCTGGGCCATGATCACCGCGAGGGCGGCCTGGCGCATGGCGGTCGACTTACCCGACATGTTCGGGCCCGTCAGCAGCATGAAGCGAGTGCCCTCGGGGTCGAGCTCGATGGTGTTGGGGACGAAGCCGTCTTTTGCCGCATAGCACTCGACGGTGGGGTGGCGGCTGTCTTCGAGGAACAGCTCCCGGCTGCTGTCCACCAAGGGGCGCACGTAGCCACGAGCGTGGGCCACCTCGGCGAGTGCGGCGCTGGTGTCGAGGGAGGCGACCATGCGCGCGAGCCGGTGAAGCCGTGGGGCTTCGTCACCGATGGCCAGGCGGAGGTCGGCGAAGGCCGCCGATTCGAGGGCGCGCGCGCGTTCGTCGGCGTGAAGGATGCGGTCTTGCAGCTCGGCGAGCTCGGCGGTGATGAAGCGCTCGCCGTTGGCGATGGTTTGCTTTCGCACGTATTCGTCCGGGACTGCGTCGAGTTTGGATTTCGTGATCTCGATGTAGTAGCCGAACACGCGGGTGAACTTGATCTTGAGCGAGCCGATGCCCGTGCGTTCCCGCTCCCGGCGTTCGAGGTCGAGCACGATGTCTTTGGCCGTGGTGGACAGCTTTCGCAGGGCGTCGAGCTCCTCGAGGTGGCCGTCTGCGAAGATCCCGCCCTGTCGGTCGATTCCGGGAGGCTCCCGGACGAGTGCGGCGTCAAGCAACGCCAGGACATCCGGGCACAGGTCGGCCCCTCGCAAGAAGTCCATCGCGTCGTCGAGGTCGGTTCCGGGGCGGCCCGTGAGCTGCTCGTGCAGGGCCGCGGCGCTCGTCAGGCTGTTGCGAATGACGCCGAGGTCGCGCGGGGTCGCGAGGCCAACCGCCGTCCGCACAGCGAGACGCTCGATGTCGCCTATCTCGCCGAGCCGCGCCCTTGTCTGATCGCGGCAACGTGCGTCGAGCATGAAGACCTCCACCGCATCGTGCCGTCGCCGGATCCGCTCGATATCGGTCAGCGGTTCGAGCAGCTGGGACCGAAGCGCGCGGGCGCCCATCGCCGTCTTGGTTTCGTCGAGAAGATCGAGGAGAGAGCCCCGGCGTTCGCCATCGAGCGTGCGGACCAGCTCGAGGTTGCGAACCGCCGCGTCGTCCAACACCAGCCGGTCGCCGGCGGTGTAGAGCGTCGCTTGGTGAATCTGAGAAGCCGCCTTGTGCGCTTGAGCGTAGTCGAGCACCAGCGCGGCGGCCCGGCCGGCGGGCTCTTGGGTCGCAAGCTCGGCAGCCTGTTCGGGCGTGAGAGTTTCACTCAGTCGCTCGGTCCCGCCCGTGAGTTCGACGATACGCAAGGCCGCGTTCGGAAGACTCTGCATGCAGAGGGCCTCGAGATCCGTAGCGCCCGACTCGATCAGGACCTCCGCCGGGTCCAGTCGAACGAGCTCGCCGACCCACTGCGGCCCAAGCTCGACGACGCACGCCCGAAGCGTGCCAGTGGAGAGTTCGAGCGCAGCGACGCCTCCATCTCGAGTGGCGGCCACCAGAAAGTTTTCCGCGCGCGCGTCGAGTGCATCTGGTTCGAGGCAGAGGCCTGGGGTGACCACGCGCACGACCTCGCGAGGGACGACGCCACGGACGCTGGACGCGTCGCCGATCTGCTCACAAATCGCGACCTTCTCGCCGTGGCGGAGCAGCGCGGCGAGGTAGCCGGCCGCCGCGTGATGCGGCACACCGGCCATTGGGATCTTGGTGCCGTCCGGGTCCGTGCCGCGGGACGTCAGCGCAATGCCGAGGATGTCGGCCGCTCGAACCGCGTCCTCGTAGAACATCTCGTAGAAGTCCCCGAGCCGAAAGAAGATGATCGCGTCGCGATGCTGCCCCTTGGCGCGCAGAAACTGGCGCATGACCGGGGTGTGGTCCTTTTTTCGAGCCGTCCCCCGTACACCCATGGATCGGGTCTACTCAAAACTCTGCACGATGGAAAGCGGAGAAAAGATGATGCGCCGGACCCCCGCCTCGAAGTCCACGAAGAACAGCTGGTCCTGATCCGTCGAAAAAAGCATCGAGGCGGGCAACGACCTGCGAGACGTACTGGTGTCGAGCACCTCCACGCTGAACTGGTTCAGGATATTGAAGTTCAGCAAAGCGACCGTGGAGTCGGTGACGGGAGTCATCGGAGGGAACGGGCCGATCTGAAAGCTCACCAGCGGGTTGATGAACTGCGTGTCCTCGAAGGCGCGACCGGTCAGGAACGTGTCTACGTCCAGTAGCGGGTCCATGCCGCTGCCCACGATCGGGCGCGCGTCGTCAAACACGCACTCGCCGGTTGTCTCGTCCGGGACGACGCGATGGATGAAGTCCGAGGTGGTGCCGATGACCGTGTAGACGTTCCGCGTGTGAATCTCGTATTCGGTGAACTGGTTGAAACAGAAGCGGACCTGGTCGAGGGAGTATCGACTGGGGTTGGGTGAGGGACCGATCTCGAGCTGATCGTTGAAGGCGCGAATGATCGGGAACCAAACGGGGAAGTCGTCGATGTTGTCCCGCAGGTCGATGAACGGTTCGCAGGAGGGTTCGGCACGGGTGTTGGGCGGCAAGTCGCCAATGATGAGCACACGGTCTCCGCCGTACGAGTCCAAGTGATCGATGCCCAGGTTGCTGTCGGTGTCGGGGCCCATCTGATCGCCGAGAACGCCGACGCGGCAGAACGGCACGTCGCCGGCGAGGAACCAGTCGCCGGGTGTTCCATCGAATGACTGATCGGCGAACAGACCGAGTCCGCCCTCTGAATTCGGGATCAAGCCCTCCCAAAGCGCATCCCAGCGCTGGGTGAAACTACTCCACACCTGAGACGATGCGCAGATCAACGCGTCTTCATCGCTGGGGCCTGAGCTCTGGCCGAAGACGTTGTTCATCGACGACTGCTCGCCGGCCATCGAGGCCGGGCACGCGATGTACTCGAGGCCAGGTCCATCGGAGTTTAACGCGTCGCCGCTCGTCTCGTCGAGCTTTCCAGGTGCCGTGTTGAACTGGAGCGACGGGGTTCCGTCGATGCTGATGAACGTGGAGGGTGTGAAAGCGAACCGCCGACGATGACGCCGGATGCTCGCAAACTGGTCGGGGCCCGTCTCGGCAAGCGTGCAGGCGATGACGCCCTCCCCGCCACGGCACGGGGCGTTGAGGTCGTAGATGTCGAGATAGTACATCGTCCCGTTCGACAGGCTGACCGCCAGAAATACGCCGCGCATGTTGCGGGGGTTCTGCGCGATGGCGAGCGCGTCGGCGTCGCTGGGGGAGCACAGGTCCTCTTCGGGCACCGTCACTGTACCCGTGGATGGGTCCTCTTCCGGCTTATAGAAGGGCGAGACGACCTCGATTGAGCGCACGTTGGAAAACGCCGAGCGAACCCGATTGCGCGACTCGATGTTCTCCTCGTTCGCGCGGGAGGAGACGCCGGCGACCACGGGCAGCACAGAGCCAAAGAAACCGTCTCCGTCGTCCGTGTAGTCGACCGCGAGCACGCTGCTGTCCATCGCGCTCACCGCGTAGAGGTAGCGTTCGGTCGCGGCTAGATCGTCGGAGGCGGAGCTCTTCGGAACGTACGGCGTCACGTCCAAATCGGTCGTCGGCGCGCCGGTCACGATGACGGGGAGCGGTACCGCGCCGGAATCGGTCAGCCTGTACCGATGGATCACCGGCTGGTTGGCGTCGGCGACGAGCAACACGTCGTCGTCCGGGTCTCCTTCGATCCCTCGATCGATGGCCAGCGCAACGGGGCTTGGGCCAGGAACCTCGCCGTCGACGCATGGGGTGGTCGTTTCGACGGTCTTGATGAATCTGCCGGGCCGATCCTCAAAGTCTTCGGGGCAGATGCGATGGTAGTCGTCTTCGGTGGACGCTGGGGGCGTCACGGGCACCACTGTATCGCAGGTGTAGGTGCCGAGTGCGGGGATCGGCTCAGGGTCGCCCAGATCACCGTGTCCGAAGTCGTCGACGATGACCGGAATTCGCATGACCTGACCAAGCTCGGGAATCGCCGCATACAAGTTTCGATGGACGATCCTGCCTCGACCACCGGTCACCTGCCCTTCGTCGTTCTTGAACTCCTCTGCGAACGCGAACTCGTGAAGGGCGAGGTCCGTCGGTCCTGCTTCGAAGCGTACCTGTTGCGTCGGCAGCTCGGATTCGCCGGTGATCACGGCTTCGGTCGGGATTGCCTGCACACTCTTCGGGCTGAAGCTGCTCACATAGGTGTAGCTGGGCTCGAAAGGCGAGATCTGAATGCCCGTGGGTTGCTCGCCGACGCGCAATGCCGTCACGCCGGGAACCGTGCGGTTCGTGTCCAGGATCGCCGAGGTGGTGAAGCTGACGACGGCGACCTCCCCGGTCTGGGTCTGAGTCACGGCGCCCATGAACTGGGCGGTGACCTCGGGAGCGAAGGTCGTTTCGGCGACGCAGAGGCCGGTTGGGAGGACCTGCTTGAGATCGAAGAGGTTCCCCGTGACGAGCTCCAGGTCGGCGCATAAGAACTGCATCTTTGCGGAGCGATCCAAGGACGACAGCACCACGTTGTTCGCGTTTCCTCTGCACGAGGCGACCATGAAGACACAGAGGGCGGCCATGATGAAGCGCATCATCGAGGCAGCTCCGATACCGGTTGCGGCAGACCGACGAGGCCGAGCAGCTGCGGAGAGCATTCCTCCGGCCCATCGGCGCCCCCGTCGAGGCACGCGACTAAGGGTCGCAAGTCGGCGACGCGAAGAACCGAGGTGCTGAAGTCCGCCGTGTACATGAGCAGCCGCGGCCCATCGATGACGAACTCGAAGGCGCCACTGATGTTGGTCAGAATCGTGATCCCCTGGAGCCTGTCCACGTCGATGACCTGGACGCTCCTAGCGAGGAAGCAGCTCACGAATGCCAGAAGCACGCTGCCCTCATCCAAGGGAACTTCGGCAACCTGGATGCGCGACGGGTCGCGGCAGGTGGGGATCTGCCCGACCATGCTCAAGTCGCCGCCAGCGACATCGCTGCGGGCGACGATCAATGCCTCAGGCGAGCGAGACACGATGTATGCGAGGTTGCGTCCGGGCCGTGGATCGAAGCGGATGTCTCGATTGCTGACCCCGGTGTCGAGGCCCGACACCCGGAGCGGGCCTGCGTCGAAGAGGTAGCTCTGCGTCGGGTCCCCATCGATGCCGATGCCGAGGCGCACGATCCCCGCGACTTCAGCGCTCGGAATCCATGCACGCTTGGCGCCCGGTTCGTAGGTGATCGTCACCTGTTCCGGCGCGAGCTCATCGACCGTTGCCGCGAGCCGCGGGCGCTTCTGGGGCTCGGGCCCTCCGGGGCGCAGCTGGTCGAAAAACATGCTCGCCTTGCCCTCGCGGTGCGCCATCAAGATGTAGTCGCCACGAAAGGCAGGATTGTCGGGGTCGCCCGGGGGCGCGAAGTCGGCCGCGAGATCACCTACGAACACGTCCACGGGGTCTGACGGAAGGCCGATCGGATACGCGGGGTTCACCAACTCGGCGCCACCCGAACGATAGGGGCCCGTGCAGGTATGTGGGGTCCCGAACCCTCCGCCGCAGTTGAGCTGGCCTTCTTCGTTGACGTCGATGAAGGTCAGGTCGGCGTCGCTTCGCACCGGCACATACACGCGCCGACCGTCGGTAGACACCGCGAGACCATCGGAGAATGAGCCGATCTGGACCTCGCCGGTGATCAGCCCTTCGACCGGCACCAGCCTCAGTGCCGCCCCGGGGTCGCGGAACTGCAGCTCGGCCGGGACGACGGAGCAGCGGTCGAACGGGACGGCGACGCAGAGGTCCAAAGGCCCATCGTCGGGGCCAGGAGGGGCTAGTGGCTCGCAGGCGCATGCGGGCTCATTGATGTCGCCTACAAAGTCGTTCTGGAGGCATCTCTGGCGGATGCCTTGTGGTACGGGCACGCAATCGACCTCCGTCGCGGGGTCGCATACACACGACGGGTCGTTGACGTCGCCTGTATAGTCGCCGGAGAGGCATTCCGGGGTGCGCCAGGCGCTGATACAGCCGGTGTTGATCGCCTCGACCACTTTGTCGAGGTCGTATGCTTGGACGTTTCCGGAGTTGTACTGCAGCCCGAAATTCGAGCTGGTCACGTACGCGAACCTCGGATTGCCGTCCGCGTCTTGGTCCACCGAGAGATCGATCGCGATCGGGAACGACATCAGCCCGGCAGGCAGCGCCTCTCCATCTCGATTGACGCAGCCCGTCGAGACAGTCCCGGAGATAAGCAAGAACCCCAGTGCGAAGCGGATTGCTGCGCCCTGCGGGCCAAATCGAGACCCCATGGAGCGCCACCCTAGCCGTTCACCCTATACGGGGCAACTGGCAGCGAACCCCCTATTTCCAGGGATCGAGGATGGCCTGGTCGTGCTGTGGCGAAGGCTTGGCGCGGCGTCGTGCGTGGCGCCTCGGAGGGTTGGCGCGGGCGGCTTCAGTTTCGACTTCCGAGGCGGTCGCCGCTTCCGTGGTCGGTGGCTCGCCGCTCGGTTCCGGGTCGGGCTCCTCGACCACCGGGGGGGCGCCCGCCAGCTCGTCGGGCGAGGAGAGGCTGCTCGCCGGGCTCGTGGTGTCCGCGCTTCGAGTGCGCTCAGTCCATGAACTGATCGCGAGCGTCCCGACCAGCGCCAGTACCGCGATTCCAAGGCCTCCTAGGTAGACCGGTGAGACCGCCGGGCGCGGAGGCCGCGGCGGTCGCGTCGGAGTCAGGGTGACCGTGTCCGGTCCTGCCGGTGGTCGGCCGAAATCGACGCGGCGTAGGTCCGCCTCGATTTCATGCATCGTCTGGTAGCGCCGCTCCGGCTTCTTTTCGAGGCATCGCATGATCAGCTCTTCGAGCTGTTCGGAGATTTGAGGGACGCGGACCTTGGGCGGAATTGGCTCCTCATACATTTGCTTAGTGAGAATGCCCATCATCGTGTCGGCGTCGTGCGGGACGTGACCGGTCACCATTTCGTAGAGCAATACCCCGAGCGCGTAGATGTCGGTTCGGTGGTCGACGCCGTCGCCTTCGCATTGCTCGGGCGACATATAGTGGGGGGTGCCCAGTACCTCGCCGTCGCGTGTCAGTCGCTTCGGCCCGTTGGCGACTTTGGCGATGCCGAAGTCGAGGACCTTGACGAAGTCTTCAGTGTCATTGCGCCGAATGAGGAAGACGTTCTCGGGCTTGAGGTCCCGATGGACGATGCCCGCGTCGTGCGCCGCACCGAGTGCTCGGCAAAGCTGAGTGCCGATATGGATCGCGCGACTCTCCGGCATGCGTTGGTCGACGTCGATTGCGTCGATGAGGTCGAGTCCCTCGAGGCACTCCATGACGAAGTACGTCGAACCATCGTCCAGCTCGCCAAAGTCGTGGATGTCGACGATGTGCTGGTTGCCGATGCCCGACGCGCTTTCGGCTTCACGCCGGAAACGCGCGAGCACTTCGGGGTCCTTCGTGTTCTCCCGCCGAAGCACCTTGATTGCGAGCGGCTTGTTGAGGCGCGTATGGGTCACCCGATAGACCAGGCCCATGCCGCCCTCGCCCAGCAACGCCTCGACGCGATAACGCCCATCGATCGTGAGGCCGAGCAGCCCCTCAGGTGCCTTCGACACACCAGAGCGCGGCCCGCTCACCTCCGAGTCATCAAACCCTTTCGCTCCATCCGACATACAGCTCTATCGCAATCTTCCAGGAAACTACATTCCAACACGCCCAAGCCCCCTCAGCAACCAACAAAACCCCAAAAAAGGGGACAGTCCCCTTTTTGAAAGGGTTAATTCGCCGACGTCGGCTCTGACGGTGACTTAGTGCGGTGTCGATGGAGAAGAGGTCGGGGCCTTCATCGCCACCCCGCCACCCCCGCGCTAGCGCCTAAGACGGGCCTGGGCGGCGGCTAGGCGCGCGCCGGGTAACTGCGGCAGCGGCGCCGAGATGAAGTCCAGGCCTAGGCGCTCGCAGATCTCGATGGATGCGGGGTTGCCGCCTTGGTCGCCGCAGAGGCCGGCGATGAGGTCGGGGCGGACGGCTTTGGCGCGTTGCAGAGCCATCCCGATCAGATCGGCGACGCGCTCGTCCAGGTAGACGAAGGGGTCGCGGGCAAGCATGCCGAGGTCGTTCAGGTACGTCGGCAAGAACCGGCTCGCGTCTTCTCGGCTGATGCCGAGGGTGGTTTGCGTCAGGTCGTTGCTGCCGAAGGAAAAGAAATGTGTGTGAAGGGCGAGCTCATCGGCGATGAGGCAGGCCCGCGGAAGCTCGATCATGGCGCCCACTCGGCATGTGAACAGCTCGGTCGGTTCGGCAAACACCTGCTGGTGAACGCTGTTCAGGATGGCGCACAACGCTTCGACCTCGGTGGTGAACGCGACCATCGGAATCAGAACCTCGAGCTCGACCGGTACGCCCCTGTTGGTGCATTCGCGTGCTGCGAACAGCATGGCCCGTAGCTGCATGTCGTAGAGGCCGGGGACCGTAAGCCCGGCGCGCACGCCGCGGTGACCAAAGGCTGGGTTGGACTCGCCATGACGCTCGGCCGCCTTGGAGACCTCCTGCAGCTCGAGGTCCAACGCGTCGGCGATCGCTTGCAGCGAATCTTCGTCTTCCGGGAGAAACTCTTCGAGTGCGCGGTCGAGGAGGCGAATCGTGACCGGGCGCCCCCCCATCGCTTCGAAGATCTCGACGAAGTCGTCCATTTGTGCGCGCTCGAGCTCCGCCAGCCATTCACTGCGTTGCTGGTCGTCGATTGCGAGCAGCGCGCACCGCATCGCGAACAGTCGGTCCTGCGCGAAGAACATCCGCTCCGTTCGGCACAGGCCCACGCCTTCCGCTCCGTAGCTCAAGGCCGCGCGCGCTGTCTGCGGCGTGTCCGCCTCGGCGTATACCCGCATCCGGCGAACCCCATCGGCCCAGGTCATCAGCTCGCGCAGCTCGTCGACCGTCGTCGAGGCGATGACGTCCAGCGCCCCGGTGTACACGTTGCCGGTCGAGCCATCGAGGGTGAGCAAATCACCCTCCTGCAACGGTTCGGATGACGAGCTATCGATGTGAACGGTGCGCTCCTGGAAATCGATTCGAAGCTCGCCACAGCCCACCACGCAGCACTTCCCGAGCCCCCGTGCGACGACGGCAGCGTGCGACGTCATGCCGCCCGCCGCGGTGACCACCCCAGTGGCGACCTTCATGCCGTGGATGTCTTCGGCGCTGGTCTCTTGTCGTACCAGGATGACTTCCTGCCCCTCGGCGACCCATCGGACGGCGTCATCGGCTTCAAACACAATCCGACCCGATGCCGCTCCCGGGCTTGCGGGGAGCCCCACGGTGAGCGGCTCGAACCCTTGCGCGCTGAGCTCGGCCCGATCGGGCAGCCGCGCCCGAAGGAGTTGTTCGAGGGAGCGCGCGTCGACCCGGAGCAAGGCGGCGTCTTTGGTGAGAACGCCCTCATGCACCATGTCGACCGCGACACGAACCGCAGCGTGCGCGGTGCGCTTCGCCGCTCGTGTCTGCAGAAGGTAGGGTCGCCCCTCTTCGATTGTGAACTCGATGTCCTGCATGTCCCCGAAGTGGCTCTCGAGCGCGGTGCAGTACCCGGAGATCGATTCGAACGCATCGGGCAAAGAGAGTTCGAGGCTCGACGCTTCCTTGCCCGGCGTAGCCGCACCGGCGGTGAGCGCGACTGGAGTACGGATGCCGGCCACGACGTCTTCGCCCTGGGCGTTCACCAGAAATTCCCCGTAGAGCTGTTTGTCTCCATTCGAGGGGTTGCGCGTGAAGGCCACGCCCGACCCGCTTCGTGGGCCGGTGTTGCCAAACACCATGGCCTGCACGGTGCAGGCCGTGCCGGTGCCGTCCGCGATTCCCTGCATGCGGCGGTATCGAGCCGCCCGGGAGTTGTTCCACGATGCAAAGACGGCGCCGATGGAATCCCAGAGTTGCGTGTCGACGTCTTGTGGGAACGCGATGCCTGACGCCTCTTGAATCACGTCGAGATACGACGCGATGAGCCCTTCTAGCGCGGTCGCCGGGAGCTCGGAATCGAGCATGCGCGGCTCTCCGAGATCGGTCTTGAGGTCGCTCAAGAGGTACTGGAAGCGGTCCCCGCCTATGCCGCGCACCACCGTCCCGTACATCTGCAGCAGGCGGCGGTAGGCATCGAGCGCGAACCGTTCACCGCCGTGCCTCGTAGCAAGGCCGCCGAGGGAGCGCTCAGAGAGGCCGACGTTGAGAAGTGTATCCATCATCCCGGGCATCGAGACCGGCGCGCCCGAGCGGATCGAAAGGAGCAACGGGTCGTCCGCGTCCCCGAATCGCTTCCCAAGCCGCTCTTCGACCGAGCGCACCGCCTCGGCGACCGCCGCCTCGAGGCCGTCCGGCCAAGTGCTGCTTTCCCGATATTGGTGACCCACTTCGGTCGTGATCGTGAACCCCGGGGGCACCGGGATACCGAGTGCGGTCATCTCGTGGAGGCCGGCCGCCTTCGTTCCGAGGAGTTGCAGGCGGACGTCCGAGTCCAACTCTGCGTCAAACGGATATAGAAGGGTCACGTCGTTGCAACTTTGTCCCAAGCTGGTGGAAGTGCGCAATACCATTGACAGTGTCCGCGATTTCTCCGAGCAATCGCAGGCGATTCTCCCGGATGTGGGCGTCGTCGACCATCACGAACACGTCCTCGAAGTAGCGATCGATGGGTTCACCGAGCTCCTTGGCGACGAGCTTTAGGGCGTCGGCGTAGCGCCGTTCACCCGTGGCCTCGCGGATCTGGTCGCGAACCGTCTCGAAGCGCTCCGCGAGTTTGCTCTCTGCGCCCTCTTCGAGAAGCGCAGGGTCGACGGGGCCTCGCGCGCTCTCCTTCGTGATGTTGAAGGCGCGCTTGAACGCGACGGCGAGCGCTTCGAACTCGGGAGCCGCGCCAAGCTCCGACACGGCTTCGACTCGGCTCCGCAAGTCACGCAGCGAGGTGCCGTCCCATGCGCCGAGGCATGCATCGACGACGTCACCGCCGTACGTGTCTTTGAGCATTGCGCGAATGCGGCCTCGAAAGAACTCGCCGAGGGCTGCTCGGACTTCGTCCGCGGGTGCGAGCTCGGCGTCGCCGTCGTATGCGGCGAGGGCTTGGTCGAGAAGCTGGCGGAGATCGACATCGATCGGGCCTTCAAGTGCAATGCGGATGATGCCAAGCGCGGCGCGACGAAGCGCGAACGGGTCCGCCGAGCCGCTCGGGACCAGGCCAATCCCGAAGCAACCGACCAGGGTGTCAATTCGGTCGGCCACAGCGACGACGGCGCCGACGGTTTGGTCGGGCACGACGTCATCTGCGCCTTGCGGTCGGTAGTGATCGCGAATCGCATCGGCGACGGCGGCATCGATGCCTTCGCGCATCGCGTACCAACGGCCCATTTCACCTTGGAGCTCCGGGAACTCGAACACGATCAGGGTTTCGAGGTCGGCCTTGCACAGGCGGGCTGCCTCTACGCACGCCGGGAGGTCGGCTCCCGTCAGCTCGGCGAGCGCGCGGGCGTTCGCCTGCACGCGTCGGACCTTGGCTCCCATCGTGCCGAGCTTCGACTGGAACACCACCGACTCTAGCTTCTGAAGCCGGTCCGCAAGGGGGGCCTTGCGATCCTCCTCGACGAAGAAGCGCGCATCGGCCAGGCGTGCCCGAAGCACGCGGTCGTTGCCCTTGGCGATCGTCTCCGGGTCCTGCGCCGTGTTGACGACGTTGAGGTACGAGGGAAGGAGCGCTCCGCCGTCGGATTCGCGGACGGCGAAATACCGCTGATGGTCACGCATCACCGAGACGACGACGGTGTCCGGCAGCTCGAGGAAGGATTCGTCGAAGCTTCCTGGGACCGTGAACGGCTCCTCGACGAGTGACACGCACTCGTCGGCAAGGAATGGGTCTTGGACGAGAACGCCGCCCAGCGATTGGGCGCCAGACAGCAGCCCCTCCATCATCCGTTCCTTGCGACGGCTGATGTCGACCAAGACGTGGGCCTGCTCGAGCGCGGCTTCATAGTTGGTAGCGGCGTCGAGGTCGAAGGTGTCGGGTGCGAGGAACCGATGGCCTCGCGTCTCGCGCCCGGCGCGAATGCCGGCGAACTCGAACTCCACGACGTCGGCGCCGAGCAACGACACAACCCAATGGATGGGCCGCCCGAATGAGATTTCGCCGGGCCCCCAGCGCATGGACTTGGGGAAGGTAACGCGTTGACAGATCTGAGGAAGGATCTCGGCGAGGACGGCCCCCGTGGGACGGCCTGTCTCGTGCACCTGCACGGTGACGTAGTCACCCTTGTCGGTGGTCTGCTTGCGGAGCTCCTCCACCGCGACGCCATGTTTCTTGGCGAAACCGGTGGCCGCCTTCTTGGGCGAGTTGTCGGGCTCGAACGCCGCGCTCCACGGCGGGCCCATCACGGTCTCGTCACGATCCGGCTGGCTCGGCGCGAGCCCCCGAATGCGAAGTGCGAGCCGCCGGGGTGTCCCCAACGTGTGCACTTCGAGCGAGTCGGTGCCAAGGCGAGCCTGGCCAACCAGCTCGAGGGCGCTTGCCTTCATGGAGCGTAGCGCGTGCGTCACGTAGGACGACGGCAGCTCCTCGGTCCCGATCTCCAGTAAAAACTCGGATGACATGGAGAGGCGTTGCTACCAGACCGGATCCACGGGCGCAATGAGGCGAGGCCTCGAAACGCGCTATTGAGCCGCCGCCCCAGCGTCGACGACGTCGAGGAGGGGGAAGCCGAGGGCTTCGCGTTGCGCATACCAGGACTCGGCGACCGCGCGGGCAATGAGCCGGACCCGGCCGATGTAGCGCTGGCGTTCGGTGACGCTGATCGCCCCTCGAGCATCGAGAACGTTGAAGTAGTGGCTACACTTGATGACCGCGTCGTACGCGGGAAGTGCGAGCCGTTCGAGAGGCGCGCGATCGAACTGAAGGGCGCCGCCCTTCCCCTTCTTGTCGCTGAGGCCCAGCAAGACCGCGACCTGTTTCTCGTACTCCTCGAACAGATTTTTTTGGAGGTCGACGTCGGCCTGCTCGAAGTTGTAGGTGCTCCACTCCCACTCGGCCCGCTTGTAGATGTCCCCGTACCGAATGCCGGGGGCCCACTGTAGGTCGTAGACGTCGTCCACGTCTTGCAGGTACATCGCGATGCGCTCGAGGCCGTAGGTCAGCTCGCCGCTGATAGGCTTGCAGTCGATGCCACCACATTGCTGAAAATAGGTGAACTGACTGATCTCGAGGCCGTCGAGCCATACCTGCCACCCGAGGCCCCACGCGCCGAGCGTCGGCGACTCCCAGTCGTCCTCGATGAAGCGGATGTCGTGGCGATTGGGGTCGGTGCCGAGAGCGCGCAGCGATTCGAGGTAGAGGTCCTGGATGTCGAGCGGCGATGGCTTGAGGATGACCTGATACTGATGGAATTGCTGCAACCGGTTTGGATTCTCGCCGTAGCGGCCGTCCGTGGGGCGGCGGCTCGGCTCGACGTAGGCGACGTTCCACGGCTCGGGCCCGATCGCTCGCAAGAATGTGTGGGGGTTGAAGGTGCCCGCGCCGACCTCCGAGTTGTATGGCTGGACGATCAGGCAACCGCGCTCCGACCAGAAGCGCTCGAGGGCAAGGATGAGCTCTTGGAAGGTCATTCGTCGTCCTGGACGCCGTCTTCGTCGCGGTCGTCCTGGTCCTCGTCGTCTTCGTCTTCGTCGGCGGCCAGCGCTTCAGCAGCGGCGATGGCGGCTTCTTCTTCGGCCAGCAGCTCCTCGGCTGCTTGCTCCATCGCTTCTGCAGCAGCGAGCTCGGCAGCTGCGATGTCGATCGACTCGCCCGTCTTCTCTTCGAACAAGGCCTTGTGCTCGTCGGTCAGGTCGCTGAACTCTTGAAGCGTGGGGAGGTCTTTCAAGCTGCTCAACCCGAAGAACTCCAAGAACCCCGGAGTCGTGCCGTAGACCAACGGCCTTCCCGGCTCGTCCTTGCGCCCCAGAATCTTCACGAGCCCCCGGTCGGCCAGCATCTTGAGCGAGGATCCTGAGTCGACGCCGCGAACGTCATCGACTTCGGGCCTCGTGAGCGGCTGACGGTAGGCGACGATGGCGAGCGCCTCGAGCTGGGCGCGCGTGAGCCGTATGGGCTTCGGCGCGACCAGGGTCTTGACGAAGTCGGCACTCTCGCGCGCGGAGCGGAATTGGTACCCGCCCGCCACGTAGTAAAGATGGACGCCCCGGTGCTGATAGTCGGCGACGAGCTCGTCGAGCAAGGGCTGGACCTCGGCGATAGTCGCGCGCGCTGCCCGGGCGAGCTTTTTGGGGCTCACCGGGCTACCCGATACGAAGATCAGGCTCTCGAGGACGTTCTTGAGCGTCTCACCGCCCAGGGCGATCGACTCTCCGGCACCATTCTCTGAGGCGCCGTTGTCGGTTTGCACTTCTGTTTGGGTCATTGCTCTTGCTCGTCCTCGCTCCATCCGGAGGCGCCGTACGCCCGAGAGGTCCCTGCGGGCACTACCACCGATTCTCGTATCTCCTGGCCCGGCAAGGCCGTCTCGTGGAAGTCGACGTCCGCGTCCGTCACGTCGCTGGTCGGCTGCTGCACGTCGGCCGGCACCATGGGTTCGCCCGTTGCATCGAGCAGCGTGTACTCGAGGTAGATGGGCTCTTCGTGGTCGGTTTGATAGATGCTCGCCAGCCGCATCTTCGCCATCTCGAGCAACGCGAGGAACGTGACCACCAGATCATAGGACGTGCTGACGTCTTCGAAGAGCTCGTCGAACCGGCACCGGCGACGTTCGCGCAGCAAGTCGACCAACCCACCGATGCGCTCCTGAATCGACATCCGCTCGGCGTCCACTTCGAGCGAGATGGTGGCGTTGACCCGGGCAGCGATCTTCTTGAGCGCGTCGAGCAGCTTGAAGACACTGACCTGCGCCAACGGCGCCTGGCCGTCCGCGGTGGGTGGCGGGGTTCCTCGCGAGAACACGTCCCGCCCTGCGATCGCACGCTCGCCCAGATCTGAGGCGACCGTTTTGTACTTCTGGTATTCGAGCAAACGCCGGATTAGCTCGGCACGTGGGTCGAGGTCGTCGAGGTCGTCGTCGTCCTGGTCCTCCGGGGGGCGCGGCAGGAGCATCTTGCTCTTAATGTGTGCCAGGGTGGCCGCCATCACGAGGTATTCCGAGGCGACATCGAGGTCCAGCGTCTCCATCAACCCGAGGTATTCTAGGTACTTATCGGTGATGAAGGAGATGGGCAGGTCGAGGATGTCGAGTTCGTGCTTGCGGATCAGATGCAGGAGCAGGTCCAGCGGCCCTTCGAAGTTGGGCAGCTCGAGCCGAAAGTTGGGATCCAGTGCTTCCGGGGCCTCGGTCGCCGGCATGGGGCTGGGCTCGCTCACCGCAGTGGAACCATGCGCCGGGACGCTCCCCAGTGTCAATCGGTACGGGCTTCTTGGAGGGCTTCGATCACGGCGTCGACGTGTCCGTTGACCTTCACCTTCGGGAAGTGCTTGATCACTTTTTCGTCTGGCCCGATGAGCACGGTCGAGCGGATGATCCCCATCGACTTCTTCCCGTACAAGTTCTTCTCCCCCCAGGCGTCATACTTCTCGAGCATCGTGCCATCGGGGTCGCTCAGAAGCGGGAACTTCAGTTTGTATTTGTCAGCGAACTTACAATGCGACTCGATCGAATCTTTGCTGACTCCGATGACCACCGCGTCGCGCGCCTTGATCTTGCGGAGCGCCTTGTTGAAGTCGTTGGCCTCGGTGGTGCAGCCTGGCGTGTTGTCCCTCGGGTAGAAGTAGAGGATGACGTACTTGCCGGCGAGGTCTTTGAGGGCCAGCTTGCCGCCCGTGGATGAGGGCAAATTGAACGCGGGAGCCTTGCGGCCTTCTTTGATCATGGAGACGCCTGTATTGCCGGTTTGGGCCGGGTGTCAACGCGTCACGGGCCTCATGAACTTGGATTCTGCGCGCGACGCGCCCAAGATCAGGCCATGAGCGCCCGTACCCTGATCGTGGGAGACGTCCACGGCTGTCGCGAGGAGCTCGAGGACCTCCTCGAGGAATCGGGCTTCGAAGAGGGCGATCAGCTGGTTCTCGTGGGAGATTTGGTCGCCAAGGGACCAGATTCGCTGGGGGTTATTCGGCTCCTCAGGGAGCTCGGGGCGCGGGCCGTGCGGGGCAACCACGATCAGCACTGCTTGAAGTGGTGGGACGCCAAGTGTGCCGGCAACGAGGCGCCCCGGCTCAGACCCGCGCATCAGCAGGTCGCGGACGAGCTCGAAGACGAGGATTGGCGGTGGCTTGCGGCCCTTCCATTCTGGATCGAGCTCCCGGAGCACGATGCACTGGTGGTGCACGGCGGCTTGCTGCCGGACGTTCCACTCGAAGAACAGGACCCCGACGATTTGATGAACATGCGCAGCATCCTCGATGATGGCACCGCCACGAGAAGCTATGAAGAAGGCACCCCGTGGGCGTCGGTATGGCCGGGACCTCGGTTGGTGGTGTTCGGGCACGATGCGCTGCGCGGGCTTCAGAACCGACCCCATTCGGTTGGCCTCGACACGGGCTGCGTGTACGGCGGCTGGTTGACCGGCCTCTGGTTGCCCCGTCGGGACCTCGTTTCGGTGCCTGCACGCGGGACGTACACGCAACCCGGGAAGGATTGACCTAGGTGGAGGTCTTGGTGTGCCGTGAGGACGAGTTGCGTGACGGAATCGTGCGCACGGCGCGGCTCGGGCTCGACGACGACGGTCTTCCTGTGTTGGCGTTGCTGCTTCGCGACGAGAGCGGTGACATCGTCGCGTATCGCAACCTCTGCCGGCACCTTCCTGTTCCTCTCGACGGAGGCACCGGAGACCTCTTGAGCGAGGACGGCGCGCACCTGATCTGCGGCACGCATGGGGCCACCTATCGGCTACACGACGGCTACTGTGTGCAGGGTCCCTGTGAAGGGCTGGCGCTTCAAACGCTCTACGTCCGGGAACGAGATGGCGACCTCTTCGTGTCCGACGGTCCAGATTCGCAATAGAACGGTGGGAAGACCGATCTGCCATCAATTTGCCATGACTGCTCTGGGGTCACTACCCTGTCTCGCTCACACAGGGGGACATATGCGTAGATGCGTTGGCTTGTTTTTGAGCATTGGTTTGACCTTCAGCCTCGTTGGCTGTGGTGATTCTGGGAGCGGGAGCGCAGGCTCCGGCGGATCGGCAGGAAGCGGCGGGTCCGGTGGCACCGGCGGGAGCGGGACGGCCACGGTGAGCGGGATGGTGACCAGTGCCTCGTTGGACGGTGACTCGCCGCCGCTCGCAGGAGCGACCGTGTCGGTCGTTGGAACGACGACGACGACGACGAGCGGCATGGATGGCTCGTTTTCGATTGAGGCTCCGGTGGGGATCACCACGTTCTTGACGACCGCGGCTGGCACCTGGGGTGAGCTTGTGGTGGGCAATGTGCCTGCAGCAGGCATCGACATGGCCGATGCCGAAGTGGTCCCGGACCAGTTGGTCACCGGCATCGCCGCCGCCCTTATGGAGACGATCGATCCCACGAAGGCAATGGTCGTAGTGGAGTTCGACTTGGACGCTCCCGTAGGGGGAGAGACTGCCGACCTAGGCGCCAGCTACGACTTTGCGTTCGTGTTCAATGCCGACGACGAGCCGGCTCTGGGCAACTCCCTCATTGCGGGTGGGGACACCATCGTCCTCTTCGCCAACGTGGACATCAGCGCAGACGTGATGCCAACGGCCACGGATTCGGGCGGTGCCGCCTGCTCGCCCGATCCTTCTGGCGTCGCCTATCCATCGCAGGCGAAGGTGTTCACCGCGGTGGAAGTGGTCTGCCCCTAGCAAACTGCCGACGACGTGAAATGCGGGCTGGCGACTGAGTCGTCAGCCCGTTTTTTCTTGCTTGAGGCTCCATGCGGCCGGCGATGACAGCGGATCCACGTCGGACCAGGGCTTGTCTTCGCTGTGGGTAGCGACCTGTTTGCGTGCGGTCAGCACTTCAACGCCGTCGCGCGTGACCAACACGGTGTGCTCGAACTTCGCGGAGAGCGAGCGGTCCATCGTGAGCACCGTCCACTCGTCGTCCATGACCTCGGTTTGGTAGCCGCCGATGTTGATCATCGGTTCGATGGTGAAGACCATGCCGGCCTTCATGCGCTTGTCTTTGCCGCGCTGGCCGAAATGCGGAATCTGCGGCGGCATGTGAAACTCGCGCCCGACGCCGTGCCCGACGTAGTCGCGCACGACCGAGCAGCCCTTCCCCTCAGCGTACTCTTGAATCGCTGCGCCGATGTCGCCGATGCGCTTGCCGTGCTTCACCTCGGCGATGCCGAGCTCGAGGCAGCGGCGGGCGGTCTCGGTGACCAGGATGGCTTCCTTGCTCGGCTCTCCGACGTAGAAGGTCACGCTGGTGTCGCCGTGGTAGCCGTGCTCCTTGGGCAGGTACGTCGTCACATCCACGTTGACGATGTCTCCGTCCTTCAACACCTGATCCCCGGGGATCCCGTGACAGACGCAGTCGTTGACGCTGGTGCAGACGCTCTTCGGAAACCCCTTGTAGTCGAGGGGCGACGGATAGGCGTCGCGCGAGACGATGTACTCGTGAACGAACGCGTCGATCTCGTTTGTCGCGATACCGGGGCGGATCATCTCGCCAACGGCCGTCAGGCAGTCGGCCGCCAGCTGGCAGGACCGCCGCATGTCCTGAAGCATGCGCGGCGTCATGAGCTCGATTGCAGACAAGCGGGACCTCGGTCGCGTGAGTAGCGTCTGTAGGCCCCCGCCGCAAACCGTCGAGGATATGAGCGTAATTGAGCACAGAAGAATTCGCGACCCCGAAAAACCTCTTTCTCGGTACTATCGATAGGCATCGCACAGTTACCCACTTCAGGAGGGACCTCCCAGGGGCAAAACGATCTTGAGCACGATCGTCTTGGCATCCTCGATTGGCCTGGCCGGCTGCGGCAGCAGCGGCGGCGGCGAAGGAACCGGAGGCACGGGTGGCGGAGGGTCGGGTACTGCGTTGAGCTTCGACGCCCAGACAGCCTTGCCCGCGACGGGGGCAAGGCGATCGCGATGGAGTTCTCCGCCGCAATCGGAGAGACGTTTGCGGCGGTCTTCCAAGCCATCGACGTAGCTCCGCTGGAAGCGCCGTTTCGGGTGACGCCACGCTGACGATCGTGGACATCGGCAGCAACGGTCTTCTTATCACGGCAATGGCAACCCTCGATCTCAAGATCGGGGCCGACACGGAGGTCGTGGGTGAGTTCATCGCGCGCGTCGACCTCCAGGGTGAGAACAAAGACGGCCCATTCCAGAACTCGACTACTTGGGACAAGCTCATCGACCGCGACTTCACGAGTGGGTCCGGAGGAGGCTGTGGCGGCGGCGAGAACCTAATTTGCGATGAGCTCCCAGCGGATGCTGTCGTCGAACGACGCATCGCCGA
>CAXMRN010000189.1:0-12188 GCA_964195565.1 uncultured Polyangiaceae bacterium
TCCCTCAAGGACCCCGCGGTGGCCGATGCGGTCGAGCGAGCGATCGCCAACCTCCGGTACGGCAGCGTCGGGATCAACCATTGGCCTGGGCTCAACTACGCACTCGTCACCCCGTCCTGGGGCGCTTTCCCCGGCCACACGATCGAAGACATTCGCTCGGGCCGAGGCATCGTGCACAACACATTCATGTTCGACAACCCTCAGAAGTCCGTCATGCGCGGGCCGTTTCGGGTTTGGCCCAAGCCCCTTTGGTTCATCGACAACAAGGCCGGAGCCACTGTTGGCCGCAAGATGACCTATTTCAATGCGGACCCATCGCTGATGAGGCTTCCCGGCATCCTTTGGGCGGCGATGTTCGGCTAACCGTCCCTGCGCGCGAGCAGGGCCTCGTAGGTCCGGTCGGGCTCGGCCGCGGTGGCGACCTCGAGACCTGCGTCCTGCCAGCCCGCCTCTTTGACCTGGCCGAATGGGTCGCGTGTGCCCAAAAAGCCCGCGCGCTGGTCGACGACGGCCGTAAAACCGGCGTCGAGCAAACCCTGTGCCGCGCGTAGCGAGCGACCCCCGGTCTTGCATCCGATCACCAGCTTGGCGTCTTTTTGGAAGGCCGCAGCCACCACAGACAAGAAGTCCCCGTTCGGGCGCATCCCCGACGGCGTCGCGTGCATCAGCGGGATGTTGTAGGCCCCGGCGGGGTGGCCCGCGTCGAACTCTGGGATCGAGCGAACGTCGAGGTACACGTACCCTTCCTCTTTGACGAACGCGTCTGCTTCTTCTGGCGAAACCCTCTTGACGGTCATGGCGTACCTCTAGGGTCGTCGCGGCGCGGAGCAAGCCGGCGATTCAGCTCACGCTTTCTGCAGGAAAAGGTTCTCGAGGGTTTGCCGCTCCGGGATCATCGCGTCGAGCCGCGCACCGGCGGCGTTCGAGATCCGGATGACCTCGTCGACTGACTTCTGACCCTCGACTCGCAGTGTCACATGCCCTCCCCCACCATCGACGACCGTACCTCGCGAGCGCAACGAGTCCTTGAGTGCCTGCGACGCGCCACTCAGGCGAATCTCCACGTGGCGGCCGGCGGTCTCCAACAGGTCGTGCACCTGCCCTTCGGAGGTGATCTTGCCCTGCTGCATGATCACGATCCGGTCGCAGAGCAATTCGACATCGCTGAGGATGTGGCTCGTGAACAGGAGTGTTTTGCCTCGCTCCCGTTGCTCCACCAGCAAGTCGCGCACCTCTTTTCGGCCGATTGGATCCAGGCCGCTCATCGGTTCATCCAGCACCAACAACTCCGGGTCGTGAAGCAGAGCCTGCGCGAGGCCGATCCTTTGCATCATCCCCTTAGAGAATTTCCCGATCGGGCGGTCCACCGCGTGACGAAGACCGACCTTGTCGATCATTTCCTCCGAGCGAGCCTGCCGTTCGGACTTTGAAAGCCCGACCAGCCGCCCGCACAGGTCGAGAAACTCGAGCGGCTTGAGGTACTGATAGATGTACGGATTCTCGGGCATGTAGCCGACCCGCCTTGCAGCCTCGCGATCGTCGGCCGAGCGGCCGAAGAGCCGGATCTCTCCCTCGGTAGGGAAGATGAGTCGAAGGATCGCCTTGATGGTGGTGGTCTTCCCGGCGCCGTTCGGTCCGAGCAGGCCGAAGATTTCTCCTCTGTTCACGCGGAAGCTGGTGCCGTTGACCGCCTCCACCCGTTTTCGGAAGAAACCGATGTGAAAGACCTTCCGTAGCCCCTCCACTTCCAACACGACATCATCACTCATCGAGCACCCCTCGAAGGCATCGGACCACCTCGTCGACCTCGGCGTTCTTCATCTGCGGATAGAGCGGGAGCGCGATGCCTCGCGCCGCAAGATGTTCGGCGATCGGAAGCGACGCGTCGCTTCCCGCGAAACTCCCGAGCTTGTGAATTGCGAACGAGAGAAGCCCGGCTTCGACGCCTCGCTCCCGCATCTTCTCGCGCACCGTATCGCGATCGTGGCCCTGAGGCAGGACCACCCCAAAGGTTTGATAGTTGGATTCCGAGCCTGCCGGTGTGTCTTGGATGTCGATGTCTTCCGATAGCGCTTCGCGATAGAGGGCGGCCAGTGCCCGCCGTCGCGCGACGATGTCGTCGAGCCGTTGGAGCTGCGCGAGTCCCAACGCCGCGGCGATCTCGGTCATACGAGAGTTGCCAGCCGCGACGACGAATTGCGCGCCCAACTGTCCATGGTTCCGCAGCATTCGCAGCTTCTCGGCGACGTCATCATCGTCGGTCAGGCACATGCCGCCCTCGCCTGTCGTGAGGATCTTCCGCGGATGAAAGCTCAGGCACGATATCTTGCCGAGGCTGCCGCATGGACCACTCGCGAAACGGCTTCCTAGGGCGCACGCCGCGTCTTCGATGATCGGCAGCGCCCCGAGCCCGTCTCGGATCTGCTCGGCTCGGACCGGGTTGCCAAACTGGTCGATCACGATCGCCGCCCTCGTGTTTCCGTTCCGCGCCTCGCGCAAAGCCTCCGCGCTGCTGTTCCACTCATCCGGGTCCACGTCGACGAACCGAACCTTTGCCCCGGCGACACGAACGGCGTGAGCGGGGCTTGGCCAGCTCAGCGCCGGGCACAGCACCTCGTCGCCAGGTCCCACTTGGAGCGCCTTGAGGGCGAGCTGGAGGGCCGAGGTTCCGCTCGACACCGCCACTGCGTGCTTGCGGCCCACCAATGCGGCGACCGCCTGTTCGAACCGCTCGACGAGCGGCCCCTGTACCAACTGTCCGGATTCGAGAACGGCGGCGACGGCGCGCTGCTCGTCCTCGCCGATCCATGGTTTTGCGAGGCGAATCAAAGCAGGTTGATCCTACCAGCTCGACCTCGCAAACGACCAGATTGCGGGGCTCGGTCCGCCGCCGCACCTTTGGGCTGTGGACCCCGTGCTGCAGCTCGATGCCCTCGAAAGAGCCCTCACACGCCTTGGGATTCGCCTGCTCGAAGAGGAGCTCCCCGACGAGGCCCACATCGATGGGGGCCTGTGCACCGTCGCGGGCGAGCGCGTGCTCTACGTCTCGCCAACAGCGCCGCCCTGGCGGCGCGCCGCGGTCCTGCTCCACGCGCTCCGCCGATTGCCGCATGGGGACGTGTGGTTACCGCCCGAGATCCGTCGGCTACTCCGGAGCGATGATTTCTGCGACAACCCCAATCGACTGATAGGCTCGGAAGACGAGGAACAAACTTGAGTGGTCTTGGCTTGATACTTTCGGGGGGCGGCGCGCGAGGCGCGTATGAAGTCGGCGTCCTCGAGTACATCTTCAGCGAGTTCGCCGACGCGCAAGGCAACCCGCCGAAGGTCGACCTGATCTCGGGCACCAGCGTCGGTGCGGTCAATGGCGCGTTCGTCGCCTCGGCCATCGGAGAGATGCCGGGCGCCATGAAGCAACTGGTGTCGATTTGGGCGGACCTCGAGCTTCCGGACGTGCTCGGGTTCGGTTTCAAGCAGGCCGCAGGCCTCTACCGGGTGCTCCTTGGTGGCACTGGTCAAGCGCGTGGGGTGTTCGATCCCGCGCCTCTCTCGGCGCTGGTTGGAAGGGCCGTTCGGTGGCGCCAGCTCCGCCGGAACATCCAAAGCGGTGCCCTTCGTGCCCTCACGGTCAGCACCACACACGTCGGCACAGGCCAGCCCGTCATTTTTGTCGATGCGGCCCCGGGCGTTGGAATTCCCAAGGGTTTGAGCCTTCACGCGTTGGTCCGTCGCGCGAAGATCGGCCAGCATCATGTGCTCGCCTCTGCGGCCATCCCGCTGGTTTTTCCTGCAGTTGAAATCGGCGACGAGATCCACTGCGATGGCGGTCTTCGCCTCAACACGCCGATGGGGCCTTCGGTGCACCTCGGGATGAACCGGTTGCTGGTGGTCGGCTTGTCGACACCGCACCCAGCCGGACAGCGCGCCGTGCAAGATGGCAAGTACCCCGGCGCGACCTATATGCTCGGCAAAGTGCTCAACGCGTTTCTTCTCGATCACGTCAACACCGACCTTCTCGAAGTGCAGCGCATCAACGACTTCCTGAAGGATGGCATTCGCGCGTACGGCCCCGAGTTCCTCGACCGCATCAACGAGGCTGCGAAGGCACGTGGAGCGTTGGCGGAACGCCGGTTGCTCAGCTCGTTGGTGTTGCGGCCAACAACCGACATCGGGCAGGTCGCATCGGACTACCTCGCATCCAATCGGGTTCGATTTGGCAAGAGCCTCGGCCGCGCGTTCATCAGCATGCTGGATGTCGGCGCAGGTGCGGACGCCGACTTGGCGAGCTACCTCCTCTTCGACGGCGGCTTCGCTCAAACCCTCATCGAAATGGGTCGCCGCGACGCCCACGCGAAGCGAGACGAGATCGAGGCGTTTCTGTTTGAAGACCCCGACGCCATACTATCCCCATCGCGCACTGTGGAAACCGGGGCACATTCAGAGTCCAAGCCTCCGGAATAGCAGCGCCTTCGAGGCGCCTTCCCCCTGTGGAGAAACAGGGGAATCCTGACTAGGCAGTCAGTGACATTGTAATATTTTACCCATACCGTTGGCTATGGTACGCTCCATGAGTGGCTCAACCCAGCGTCGCGCATATCTCCGAAAACGCGACTCAATCGTCGCAGCGCCTCGTCCAGAACATCGCAGTCGTCGTTCGAGGCAAAGAAGAGGTCATCAAGTTGGCGGTCGTCTCGCTTTTGGCGCGGGGTCACCTCCTGCTCGAAGACGTCCCCGGGGTCGGCAAGACCACGCTCGCAAGAGCGCTCGCGGCATCCGTAGGCGTTTCGTTCCGGCGTCTTCAATGCACGTCGGACTTGATGCCCACTGACGTCCTCGGCGGCAATGTGTTCAACCAGTCGCAGGGTACGTTCGAGTTTCGGCCCGGCCCGGTCTTCACGCAGGTTCTCCTCGCCGACGAGGTGAATCGCACCACACCCAAGACACAGAGCGCGCTCCTCGAAGCCATGGACGAACGCCAGGTTTCGATCGACGGGGAGACGCACCAGCTCGAAGAGCCGTTCTTCGTCGTCGCCACGCAGAACCCGCAAGAGTTCTACGGGACGTATCCCTTGCCGGAGTCGCAGTTAGACCGTTTCCTGGTGCGACTGAGCATCGGGTACCCGCCGCCAGCCGTCGAACGCGAGGTGCTCAACCGTCGCGGCGCCGATCCAGTCAAGCAGCTCGACGCAGTCATGAGCGCCGCCGAGCTTCGCCACGTCCAGCAGGGGGTCGATTCGGTCCGCGTCGACGACGCGATCCTCGACTACCTACACCGCATCGTGCTTGCCACGCGCAACACGCCTCTGTTGTCGATAGGCGTATCCACACGCGGCGCGCTTGGTTTCGAGCGCGCGGTTCGCGCGAGGGCATTGGTGGAAGGGCGTTCGTTCGTGCTCCCGGACGATGTTAAGGCGCTCGCGGGCCCGGTGTTGGCGCATAGGGTGAAGGTGAGCGGCGGAGTAGGTGGCGGAGCGGCCCACAACGACGCACAGCGTGTGATTCGTGAGCTTCTCACCGTCGTGGCTGTCCCTCTCTGATCGGCGTGGTCGATGAGGATCTTTCGGCGAAGGCGGAGCAGACGGAAGTTTCGACTCACCCGCGAAGGGCGAGCTTTCCTCTTCATCACCCTCGGTGTGGGTCTCGCCGCGGTCAATACGGCCAATAACCTTCTCTATCTCGTGCTCGGTCTCCTGCTCAGCCTCTTGCTGGTCAGCGGCGTGCTCAGCGACCTCGCGCTCTGGAAGCTCGAGATCAAACGCAAGCTCCCGACCCGGTTGTTCGCAGGAAGGCGCGCATACATGGATGTGGCGCTGCTCAACGGGAAGCGCTGGTTGTCGAGCGTTTCCATCGAAACCATCGACGAGCTCAACGGCATCGAGACAGAACCCGCGCGGTTTGTTCGCGTCGAGTCGGGGGAGACGCAGGTTGCAAGCTACGGCTTCGAAACGCAGCGCCGAGGAATCGTCGAGTTCGGGACGATGCGGGTGATCACGCGCTACCCGTTCGGCCTCATCGAGAAGGGCTACACCATGTACCTTCCGGACGAGGTCGTCGTCTATCCGCAGCTGCTCGAGCACGTCGCGACGCCGGCCCCACGTCCGATGGAAGGCGACGCCGCACCAATCCACCAAACCGGCCGCGGCAGCGAGTTCGCCGGCAGCGTACGTTTCTACCGGGAGGGCGACGAGGCGAGGGACATTCACTGGAAGCGAACCGCGAGCCGTGGCGAGCTCGTCGTGCGCGAACACGAGCGAGATTCAAACACCCTCGTGACGCTCACGGTGAGCAACCTTCCCCCGGCGACCCCCGAGGACGAAGCCTCCTGGAACGAGCGCTTCGAACGTTCGATCTCCGAGGTGGCGACCGCCGCTGCTGCCTATCTCACTCGAGGCGTTTCGGTCCAGGTTCAGACCAACGATAGCGTTTCGCCGCTGGTCGCAGGGGGTACACCTCCTGATCCGATCTGGCGCTTTCTCGCATTGCTGAAGCCATGCCGCGCTCAGGCGCCCCATGGTCGGAAGAACAAAAGGCGGGCTGCATGAGGTTCGCCTTCGCTCACAAGATGGTCGCGTACCTGTTCGCGGGCCTCGGCCTCATCGCGCTCATGCTCGGCACCACGTTCACCCCCGTTGGGTCCTTGCTTCTCATCGCCGCCTTCGTGGCCAGCTGGTTTGCGGAGCCGCCGCTTCTCGATCGCCCTGGGTACACCCCCTTCTGGAACGTGATGGCGGTTGCGTTCTTGGCCCTTCAAATCGTGCGCGGCTTCGCCGGGGAGCCGATCCTCAGTGTCGGCGTGCAGTATGCGGCGTTCCTGCAGATTTCCCGCCTCTCCCATCGCAAGACGGCGGCTGACTACCAGCAGATCGCGATCCTCGGGTTCCTGCACCTCATTGCCGGGACCGTGCTTTCAACTGGACTCGACTTCGCCGTGGTGTTCTTCGGCTTCGTCGTGGTCATGCCGTGGATGCTTGCACTCACTCACCTTCGAAAAGAGTTGGAGGACCAGCACGGCGCGGGGACGCCCATGCTGCGCGGCGAGCTCGACAGCAGAGAGTTCGCGACGCCTGCGTTCTTCGGAGGCACGACCCTCCTCGCCGTTCCGCTTTTCATCCTGACGGCAGCCATGTTCTTTGCGTTCCCTCGCGTTGGCTTCGGCTTCTTGTCGAACTTGGGCGCGCGCACTCAATCGGTCGCCGGCTTCGGCGATGACGTCAAGCTCGGCGGCTTCGGGGCGATCCGCGACGACCCCACAGTGGTCATGCGGGTCAAGCCCAAGATCAGACCGGACCCACCCGAGCAGTCGATCCCCATCCGTCTCCGCGGCACGTCGTTCGACCGCTACACGGAAGGTCGCTGGTCACGCACTCAGACGACGGGCACGGCGCTCAAACGCCTCCAAGACGAGTACATCGTGGTCCGCCCCCCTCGTCCTGAGGACAAGGAGTACGAGATCATTCTCGACCCCATGCAAGAGGCGGTCTTGTTTCTTCCCGACGGCACGGTCGCCCTGCGCGTTCCGCCCACCGTCCGCGCCGGCCGCGACCGATACCGGCGCATCATCCACGCACCGGGCCTCGACATTCGCTACGGTGGGCAGACCGACGCGCCACTCACCTACAAAGCGCTGGTTGCGCCCAGACGCAGTGGTTTCACCGAGCCGATCCCACGAACGCTGCGCAAGCGCTATGCGGAGATCCCAGCCGGGTACGAACGCGTTACAGCGTTGGCCAGAGAAGTCGTCCAAGGCATCTCCAACCCGCACGCGCAAGCCCAGCGCGTGGAGAGGTACCTCCGTGGTGGCGGTAACTTCCGGTACACACTCGACCAACCCGACACCCGAGGCAAAGATCCACTGCACGTCTTCTTGTTCGAAGCCAAGGCGGGGCACTGCGAATATTTCTCTACCGCAATGGCGCTCATGATGCGCTCGCTCGGGCTGCCCGCGCGCAACGTCACGGGCTTCCTCGGCGCCGACTACAACCCCTACGGAGATTACTACGCTGTCCGAAACGGCAACGCTCATAGCTGGGTCGAGGTGCTGATCGATGGGCGTTGGGTCACGTTCGACCCTACGCCGGCATCCGGGCAAGTGTTTGCGTCGCCCTCGGGTTTAACGGTCAAGCTTCGTCAAATGATGGACGCGATGCGTGTGCGCTGGGCGAACTACATCGTCGACTACAACATTCGTGACCAGGCCAGGGCCTTGCAGGGTCTCACCGCGTGGTACCGGTCTCTCAGCCGAAACCGACGCGGTGTGCAAGCCAACGCGGGGGACAGCACCGGTGACGACCAGGAGCTCGGTCCGATTCCGTTTCGACCCGACTGGCGATGGTTCGTTGCGATCATGATCACCTTCGGGGTCGGCGTGCTCTACGTGCGTTGGCGTCGCAAACGACGGCGCCAAACGCGGGCAGGGCGGCAGCTCGACCCAGACCGAGATCGCGCCGTGCGCCTCTACCTTTCGCTCGAGAACAGCCTTCGAAGCGCGGGGCAAGCGCGCCCTCCCGATGTGACCCCGACCGAGCACGCCGAAGAGCTCGGGCGCTCGGGGTTCCCTGCGGCCACCGAAGTACGCGAAGTCACCGACGCGTACCTCGCAGCCCGCTTCGGAGAGGAGGGCTTGCCGCCACAGGACTACCACCGGCTTCGCCAGATGAGTCGCAGCATCCCCGCGAAGGCGAAGCGCCGACCTACTGCGTGAGAAACCAGCCGGCGGCCACACCGGCTGCAGCCAGCACCAGGACGCCTACGATGATGAAGGCGACCTTTGAGCCGCTTCGCTTCTCTTTGTCGGGAACGCGGGTTGGCACCGCGGCGACCGGTTGACTGCCCGGATCCGCAGCGACCGACACCGGCGCCGCTCCTGGCGGCCGGAAGGTCATGATCGGCTGCGACCCGGCCGAGTCCTTCATGCGCGAGGGCGGATTCAGTGACGGCCCCATTGGCACACGGGCTGGCCTCGGGGCCCTCACGCTGTCGTCTTTCGACTCGAACCAGCCCATCGTGGCGCCCGCTGGCGCACTGTCACGCACGTTCTCGATCGCCGTCTCCACATCTTCATCACCGGCAAACCAGTTGCTCGGGTCGACGAAATCCGATGCATCGAGCGGCGCCGCGCCATCATCAGGACTCAGCGCGAACGTCGTCGAGGGGTTGAGCGGGACATTCGCTTCGCTTTCAAGGGACGTGAAGCGGCCAAGCTCTTCTTGGATCATCCCGTCAATCATCATCGGTTGCGGCGGCGCGGACTTCTGGCGTTCCAGGGCGGCCTTGACCAAGTTGGCGATGTCGTACGATGTCACCTTCATTTGGTGGTGGAACAGATAACTCGCCAGCGCGTCCCCGAACTCGCGCGCGTTAGAAAAGCGGTCGTCTGGGTCCCTGGCAAGCGCCTTGAGAAGCAACGATTCGATCTGCGGATCCATCTCCGGGTGGACTCCCACGAGGCTCGGAACGTCCGCGTTGGACACCGCCTGGACCGTTTCGTAGTCGGTATCGCCCAGGAACAAGCGACGGCCGGCCAACATCTCCCAAAGACACACGCCGAGCGCGAAAATGTCCGCGCGCGCGTCGACCTCTTGCCCCGTCGCGACTTCGGGCGACAGGTAGCTGAACTTGCCCTTCACCACGCCGGGGTCGGTCCGTTCGAGCTGCGTGCGCGCCTTCGCGAGACCGAAGTCCGTCACTTTCACCTCACCCCGCTTGCTGATCAGGATGTTGGGTGGCGACACGTCGCGGTGCACCAACTCAACCGGGTGTCCATCGTCGTCGAGGAGCTCGTGCGCGTAGCTCAACCCGTGGCACGCTTCCATCCCGATGTAGATCACGTCTTTCAATGGGAAGTCCTGCCCCTTGAGCCGAAGCGTCTCCATGATCTTCTTGAGGTTCGTCCCGTCGACGAACTCCATCACGATGAAGAAGCTGTTGTCCGACTTCCCGATGTCGAACACGCTGACGATGTTCGCATGTGTCAGTCGCGCACCGAGTCGCGCCTCGTCGAGAAACATCCCGATGAAGTTCGTGTGCGAGGCAAGGTGGGGCAACACGCGCTTGATCGCGACGCGTTTCTTGAAGCCCTGGACACTCGTTGCCTCGCCGAGGAAAACCTCGGCCATTCCCCCGGATTCCAGCTTCTTGAGCAGGTGATATCTCTGATCGCTCATCCGCGCTCGCCGGCCCTCCCCTGAGGCGTTTTTCCATTGTCCTTTGCAGGCGCTATCGTCGTCAAGGAAGGGATGCCATTGACATGCTGCTCCTGCGGCGCTTGACTGCTCCCGTGCCCCGCTCTCAAAAGCCCCTCAGAATCGCCCCTTCCGTTCTTTCGGCTGATTTCGGCCGCCTTGAGGCCGAGGTCCAAGCAGTCGGAGAGGCCGGTGCCGACTGGATCCACGTCGACGTCATGGACGGAAGATTCGTGCCGAACATCACGATTGGGCCGCTGGTCGTCAAAGCGATCCGCGCCGCGACGAAGCGAGTCGTCGACGTTCATCTCATGATCGTGGAACCCGAGAAATATGTTCAGTCGTTTGCCGATGCAGGCGCCGACATCATTACGGTCCATGCGGAGGCCTGCACGCACTTGCACAGGACGCTCCAGCAAATTCGCGCGCTCGGAAAGCGTGCGGGTGTCTCGCTCAACCCCCATACCCCTGCCGATTGCCTACGCCACATCCTGCCGGAGGTCGACCTGATCCTCGTGATGAGCGTCAACCCGGGGTTCGGCGGCCAGAGCTTCATTCCGTCGGCCAACGACAAGCTGGCGCAGATTCGCGGGATGATCGACGACGCGGGGCTCGACATCGATCTCGAAGTCGACGGTGGTGTGAAGCCTGGGGTCGCACGGCAAGTGGTGGACGCGGGTGCTGACGTGATCGTCGCAGGCAGCGCAGTGTTCAACCACGACAGCTACACGGCCGCCATCGAGGCGCTCCGAAAGGACGCCGAGTGAACGACGACCCCGGACTCACCACCGTATTCGTCGATCGCAAAGCGACCAAGCGCAAGCTTCGTAAGAGCCGTCTGGTCGTCGAAGACGGGCCGCAGAAAGGGACCCGTCTCGACATCGCCAGCGAGCGAATGACCATCGGTCGAAGTGGCATCTGCGACCTACAGCTCACCGACGACGGAGCGAGCGGTACGCATTGCGAGATCGTCGCCAAAGAGACCGGCTTCCTGCTCCGTGACCTCGCTTCGACCAACGGCACCTGGGTGGCCGGCGTACGGGTGCGCGAAGCATGGCTCGAGCCGGGCATGCCACTTCGCATCGGGAACACTGTCATCCGCTTCGAGCACGGCTCCGGTTCGATCGAGATCGACGTCAGCCGGCGTGAGAAGTTCTATGACTTGGTGGGGCATGGCGTGCGCATGCGTGAGATCTTCGCGGTGCTCGAGAAGGTCGCTGCGTCAGACCTCACCGTGCTCGTGCGCGGCGAAACCGGCACCGGCAAGGAGCTGGTCGCTCGCGCCATTCACCGCGCCTCCAAGCGCTCGCAGCGCCCCCTCGTCGTCCAAGACTGCAGCGCGATCCCCGCTAACCTGATCGAGAGCATCCTCTTCGGCCATGAACGTGGTTCGTTCACCGGCGCCGCAGACCGCAAGCAAGGTTGCTTCGAAGTGGCCGATCGCGGGACGTTGTTCCTCGACGAAATCGGTGAGCTCGACATCAGCCTTCAGCCCAAACTCTTGCGCGTCCTCGAGACCCGCGAGGTGCAGCGAGTCGGTGGCACACGTATGATCCCGGTCGACGTGCGCGTCGTCGCTGCCACGAACCGCGACCTCCGCGAGATGGTCAACGACGGCACCTTTCGCGAAGACCTCTACTATCGCTTGAGCGTCGTTCAGGTCGACTTGCCTCCGCTCCGGGAGCGCCCCGAGGACGTCCCCGTGCTCGCGCACCAGTTCCTCGAAGAGTCCGCGAAACGCGGACACCAAGGGGAGGGCGCCCACTACACCATCACACGCGACGCGATGATGAAGCTCCAAGCGTACCCGTGGCCGGGCAACGTTCGCGAGCTCAAGAACACCATCGAGCGTGCGGTCTCGCTCTCCGACGGCACCGAGCTCGGGATGCACGACCTCTTGCCCGCTTCGCAGAAGACGCCGCCGATGTTCTTCCCAGGCGGCACCGCCGAGCAGTTCGTCGACAACGACGTCCCCTTCAAGGACGCGAAACAGAAGGTCGTCGACGC
>CAXMRN010000190.1:0-4214 GCA_964195565.1 uncultured Polyangiaceae bacterium
ACACCGTCAGGGAGGCGCCCATCCCCACCATCAGAACGAGAGTGAGGGAGGCGATCAGGATCTTGTCGAGACCGCTGAGCATCGCGGCATCATACACGCGGCCCGTCAGGTAAAACTGGAATGTCTACTCGGCCGGCGGCATGATGGGCGCGTCATGGGTGGAAGAGTACTGGTTCTGGGGGTGAGCGCGCTGTGCGTAGCAGGGTGCTACCAGTCGACGGCCGTAGACCTGTTCCCAGACGGAGGGATCGACGGCGGTACGGACGCGGGGGCTGACGCCGGCATCGACGCTGGCACGGACGCTGGCACGGACGCAGGCACGGACGCAGGCACTGACGCAGGCACTGACGCAGGCACTGACGCAGGCACTGACGCAGGCACGGATGCGGGCATCGACGCAGGCACGGACGCGGGCACTGACGCAGGCACTGACGCAGGCACTGACGCAGGCACTGACGCTGGGACTGACGCTGGGACTGATGCTGGCACTGACGCTGGGACTGACGCTGACGTGCCTGACGCCAGCGTTCCCGTGATGGGGTGCATGGATCTTTGCGACACTGTGCTCGATTGGTCGCCCGAACAGCTCAACTGCATCGCCCAGGTTCTTCGGATTGCCGGCTACGCCCCTGGCGCGACCCCAGAGTGTACGACCCTCCAGGACCCAGCGGAGTGCATGGACTGCGCCGCGGGGATGGGGCTGAGCGACAACGTCTGCATCGGCCTAGCGTTCCTCTGTCTTCCTTGATCGACGCCCTGGACGGCGCGAAGCGATGCAGGTTCGGGCTGCAAGCCTGTGCGCGGCCTATTGACCTTCATTCAGGCCCGGCGCAGCATCGTTCGGTGGACAACCAAAAGATCATCGATGAGGTGATGGGCAGCGGTCTCCGCGTTCTCAACCGCATCGCGGACTCGCCCCTCGTCGAGCGGTTCGGCCTAGAGGCGCGGGCGCAACAACTCGTCTACGAGGGCGCCAAGCGTGCAGCGGAGACCGCAGCGAAGGCGGCCAAGCGGCTCTCCCCCAAACGTTCTGGCGACCGCCCCCGCAGGCCTACGAAGTTCGACTTGAGCCTCAGCGAGGAACAGCAGCTCATGCGGGACACGCTTCGGCGACTTGCCGATGACCTGATGCGGCCCGCTGCCCGGGAGGCGGACGATCGCTCGGCTCCGCCTGACGACTTCGTCGACACCTTCCGTGAGCTGGGTGCCGTGGCCATGGCGGTCCCCGAGGCGCTGGGTGGGGCCGCGGAGCAGGTTTCGGCGGTGTCTCAGATGTTGATCGTCGAGGACCTCGCGCGCGGCGACATGGGCTTGGCGTATGCGGCGCTCGCGCCACTGTCGTTCGTGAACGCCCTCGTCCACTGGGGTGACGGAGACCAAAAGGCGAAGCTGCTTCCGTCATTCTTGGAAGGGGACGCGAGCGCGAGTGTCGCCGTGGTGGAACCCCACCCGCTCTTCGATCCAAACGAGCCTCGCACCACCGCGAAGAAGCGGGGCACCGATTTCGTGATCAGCGGCGAGAAGTCGATGGTGGCGTTGGCCGATCGCGCGAAGTGGTTCTTGGTCGCCGCGGATGTGCACAAGGTGGGCGCTCGCTTGTTTTTGATCGACGCAGACGCGACCGGCGTTGAGGTGACCGAGGAACCCGCCATGGGACTCGGCTCTGCGGGACTCGGACGCCTGCAGCTCGACAAGGTCCGAGTCGGACGCGAATCGATACTCGGTGGAGAGGCGGCGCTGAAGGCAGAGGGAGGAGCGGCGTACGACGACGCGGTCAACCGCGGGCGCATCGCCTGGGGCGCGATGGCGGTCGGGACCTCTCAGGCGCTGCTGGACTACGCCATTCCCTACTGCAACGAGCGCATTGCCTTTGGGGAGCCGATCTCGCATCGGCAAGCGGTAGCCTTCATGATCGCGGATATCGGCATCGAGCTCGAATCCATGCGAATGCTGGTGTATCGAGCTGCGGCTAGAATCGATGCGGGACTGAAGTGTGGGCGCGAGGCGTATCTCGCGCGCACGCTCTGCTCGGACAAAGCGATGCAGATCGGAACCAACGGCGTCCAGCTTCTCGGCGGCGCCGGCTTCATCAAAGACCACCCCATGGAGATCTGGTATCGCCAGCTTCGCTCCGTCGCGATCATGGACGGCAATCTGCTGTTGTAGGGAATTTAAGAATGTATTTGGAACTTCCAAAGAAGCTCGAGCTCGTCGTCAATCAGGCGCATCAGGTGGCGAAGCACGTCTTCCGTCCGATCTCGCGCAAGTACGACCGCGCCGAACACGACTATCCGAAAGAGCTCGACATGCTCGCCGCGTTGATGGACGGCCTGAACGCGGGGCGCGGAAACAAGGGCGCTGGGATCGACACCCTCCAACAAGACGATGGCCCTGACGAGGGCGTCCGCAACGGCGGCAATATGACTACGTGTCTTGGGATGACGGAGCTTTGTTGGGGCGATGTCGGTCTCGCGCTTTCCATTCCGCGCCAGGGGCTTGGCAATGCAGCGATCACCGCGGTGGCCAACGCCGAGCAGAAGAAGCGATTCGAAGGCGTGTGGGCGGCGATGGCGATTACGGAGCCGGGCGCCGGGTCAGATTCGGCGAACATACGCACGACCGCACACCTCGACGGGGACGAGTGGGTGCTGAACGGAGAGAAGATCTACGTGACGGCCGGTAGCCGCGCCGATGCCGTAGTCGTTTGGGCGACGCTCGATCGCAACCTCGGTCGTGCAGCGATCAAGTCGTTCGTCGTCCCGCACGGCACTCCCGGCATGGAGGTGGTGCGTCTCGACAAGAAGATGGGGATTCGGGCGTCGGATACGGCGAGCATCACTCTCACGGACTGCCGCATCCCCGAAGAGAACCTGCTGGGAACCTCGGACATCGACACCAAGAAGGGCTTCAGCGGGGTCATGCAGACCTTCGACAACACACGGCCCGTGGTCGCGGCGATGGGGGTTGGCGTCGCACGCGCCGCGCTCGAGCACGCTCGCGACCTCCTCGGTGCGGAGGGCATCAAGGTTCGGTACAGCGGAGCGCTCCTTGGCAAGCGCGCCGTGGAAGCCGAGCTCATCCGTATGGAGGCGGAGTGGGAGGCGGGCCGGCTGCTCATGCTCAAGGCGGCGTGGATGGCGGACAACGGGGTCCCGAACTCGACGGAGGCGTCGATGTCGAAGGCCAAGGCAGCGCGCGTCGCCAATGAGATCACGCTCCGATGCGTCGAGCTGTGTGGCGGCCTCGGCTACTCCGAGCGGGAGCTCCTCGAGAAATGGGCCAGGGATTCGAAGATCATCGACATCTTCGAAGGCACACAGCAGATTCAGCTGCTGATCATCGCGAGGCGGCTCCTCGGAAAGCGGTCGTCGGAACTTCGGTAGGGGAGGGCAGCATGGAGATCAGCGGCATCGCACACACGTTCGTCACCGCCGGTGATTTCGACCGGGCCCGCGCCTTCTACAGCAAGCTCTTGCCGTTCCTCGGCATGAAGAACGTGGTCGACATTCCAGGCACGTACTACTGCGTCGGCGGTCGCACCGCCTTCGGGGTCCGCGAGGCCTCGGAACAGAACCGCACCGATCGCTTCGACCAAGGCCGAGTCGGCCTCCACCACATTTGCTTCCGCGCCAAAACCCGGGAAAGCGTCGACGAGGCCCACGACTTCGTGAAGGACCTCGGCGCCAAGATCATCCACCCCCCCGAAGAAGCCATGTGGGCCCCCGGCTACTACTCAATCCTATTCGAAGACCCCGACGGCATCCGCCTAGAAGTAAACTTCGTCCCCGGCAAAGGCCTCCTCGCGTAGGCCCCCGCGATCCGCGATCCGCGATCCGCGGTCTGCGATCCGCGGTTTAGCGGTTTAGCGGTTTAGGGGGGGGTGCAGCCAGTAGCGAGCGTTGTTGGAGCCTAGCTTGCAAGGGTGGTCGTAGAGGGTGGTGAGTTGGTCGTCGGTTAGGACTTTCTCGAGAGGGCCGGAGGCGAGGGTTCGGCCGTCCTTGAGTAGCAAGGCGTGGGTTGCGTGGGTGGGGATTTCTTCGACGTGGTGGCTTACTAGGATGAGGGTGGGGCCGTCTCGTTTGGCGCATAGGCGATCGACGTCGGTGATCAGTCGCTCGCGCGCGCCGGGGTCGAGGCCGGCGCAGGGCTCGTCGAGAATCAGCAAGTCCGGCTTAGTGACCAGGGCTCGGGCGATCATCACGCGCTGCTTCTCT
>CAXMRN010000191.1:0-9109 GCA_964195565.1 uncultured Polyangiaceae bacterium
GGATGAAATGGCCTATGTGGTTTGTGAAGAACTGAAGCTCGTAACCGAACTTCTGGTTGAGCTCGGGCAACGCCATGATCCCCGCGTTGCAGATGATCGCATCGAGTGGCCGTCCGAGGGCAATGACCTCCGCGACGCACGTCCGAACGGAAGCCGGCTCGGAAAGCTCGCACGCGACCGGAGTCGTCTCACCGCCCAGCTCGTCACAAGCCGCTTGTGCTTTCTCTACCGTCCGCGCCGCAGCGATGACGTGGGCGCCCCGCTTGATGAGAACACGCAGAGTCTCCTTGCCGATGCCCGAGTTGCAACCGGTCAGCAGAATCGTGCGTCCGGTGAGATCGAGCCCGTCTGTGACGTCCTCGGCGGTGCTTCCGTACCCGAAGCCGCTTGGACCCTTTCCCTTGAACATCGACACTAGAGACATCGGGTCGTTCCTCCTTGGGGCGCGCGCACCCTCTGCGATTTGTAGGGCCGGTTCGGGGTCTGTACAGGGCCGGCCGAGTCGGCGAGCGCCGGCGTTAGTTGTCGAGCTTGTCGCAGGTCATGCTGCTGTTGCTGCGCACGGCCGTAACCGTGACGTAGCCGTTGAAAAACGCTTCGATGTCGTTCGGCAGGTCTTCAACCGTAGACGCGCAATCTTGGGGACCGCCCAGCGACCAGGCGTTTGGATTCTCAGTGGCCAGCGGAACCTCGAGGAGGCCTCGGATTTCGCTGCCCGGAGCACAGGTCGGGATGTTGATGCTGGTGATGTCGTCCAAAGGCACGGTGCCGGCGAGGAGCGCCGCGCGATTCGCTTCCAACCACGCGAGTACCTCGGCAACCCCTGCATCGTAGTCGAGATCGTCGTCCTCGGCGTAACCCTGCGAAGAGGCCAACGCGGGTACGCCTGAGCATGCAGCGGTCTTGGCCGCCCCCACGGTTCCCGAAATCTGAGAGATCAACCCGCCGACGATATTGCCGACGTTCTGCCCTTCGTTGATGCCGGAGAGTACGACGTGCGGCGGTGCGTCGGGGAACAGGTTCTGGAGGCCGTAGAGAACGGCATCTGCCGGGAAGCCGTTCACCGCGGTGGCAGGATAACCGCTTGCCGTCGTGGTCATCGTAGCCTCGAGCTGGGGCGGCGTGGGGGTGGTCATGTCGGCGCTGCCGCTCTGGTTCTCCGCCGGGGCGGAGACCGTGATCTCATTGTTTGGGTCGCCGCGCAGCGCCTCGACGACCGCGTCGATGCCCTCGGCGCCCACGCCGTCGTCGTTGGTGACGAGAATGCGCAACACACCGCTCGGCGAGCCGCCCGATCCGCAGCCGAGGAGCGCGACCGTGAGGCCAAGAGCAAAGAGAAGCGCCACCTGGAGTCGATTGGTTCGGAGCATGGGCGGGATAGTAGAAACAAGATCCATGACCCGCAATAGGGAGCAGGTGCGCAGATGTGTGACAGCCCTCACCTGTGAGCTGGGTCACTTTCCAGTGCGAATTGCAGCAAAAACCACCGACAACCCCCTTGCAATTCGATCGGCAAAAGCATACCCAGGTGCCCTCCTCGCACACCAAGACTCTGAGCTGAGCCCCCAACCAAGGGGGATATAGCTTGGCCCCTGTAAAGACGGGGCCCCTGTCGGGGCCCCGTCGCCCGTCTTCTCGTGGCCCCTTCCCGCATTGCGAGGCCTCGAAATCATGGCTTGTCGGCGAGCGCTGATGGTCGGAGGATGAGCGCGTGGCTGAGCCAATCATCGACGCGTGGATCCAACACCCCACCGGGCCGTTCCTCGCCCACGACATGTTCGCGTCACTGCGTCGCTGGATGAAGCTCGAGGTCGTCCCCGACCAGATCCCGGTCGAGCTCACGCTGGCGGCTCTCGACAGCGCGGGCGTGACGAAGGCCCTGACCTCTGCTTGGTACGGGCCCGACGGACCACTCCTGTCAAACGATGAAGTCTCCGCCACCGTAAAAGCCGCGCCCGATCGGTTTGCGGGCATCGGCTCGGTGAACCTGTATCGTCCTATGGACGCCGTGCGAGAGCTGCGTCGCTGTGTGAAGGAGCTCGGCTTCGTCGGCCTGCGCCAGCTCCCGTGGCTCTGGGGGCTCCCCCCAAACGACCGCCGCTACTACCCGATCTACGCGGAGTGCGTGGAGCTGCAGGTTCCATTTTGTTTGCAAGTCGGACATGCCGGTCCGTTGCGACCGAGTGACCCTGGCCGCCCCATTCCTTACCTGGACGAGGTCGCGTGCGAGTTTCCAGAATTGCGTATCGTGGGCGGGCACATCGGGTACCCCTGGACAGACGAAATGATCTCACTCGCCACCAAGTACGAGAACGTCTACATCGACACTTCGGCGTACACCCCTGAGCGCTACCCGGAGTCTCTGGTCCGATTCATGAAGGGCCCTGGGCGGCACAAAGTTCTATTCGGCAGCAACTTCCCCATGATCCAACCGGCGAAGTGCCTGGGACAACTCGACGCGCTCGCCCTGTCAGACGACGTGCGGCGCCTGTTCCTCTACACGAACGCGAAGAAGGTATTCCGGCTCGACGACTAAAGAAGGGTTCTTCAACTCAGCTCGGCGCGCATCGCTTCGAGGCCCTGCTTCTGCCAACCCCTGAAGAGCGGGACGACCAGGAGGAGCAGCGGGTACGCTAGGGGGGACTTCAATTCGAAGACGTAGCTCCATTCGATGCGGGTGCCGCCGTCGACCTCGGAAAAATCCCAGCACCCGGTGCCGCTTCGAACCAGAAACGAGAAGGGCGGCTTGACGCCCTCCGTCCAGCGGTAGCGGTGCCTCGTGGGAGGGTCGTAGTCGAGAACGTGCTCTTTGAGCACCGAACCGTCGGTCATCGTGATGCGGCGCCATGCGCCCTGTTCGAGGACCTGCCCCTCGACCATCTCCGCCTTGTCGATCCCGGCGATTAACCCGCGAGGGCGCAGATTGCGCTCGTAGGTCCCGTTGTCACACGCAAACGCGAACACCTCGGGTCTAGGGCGGGGGATGACGATGGAGGTCGAGGTCGAAATATTCATGGCGGCTGAGCACAGTATCACAAGGCTCGGGGGACGCCCTCCCCCGCGCCGTTGCCCGGCGGTCCAGGGCACGGTAGAACCCATACGAATTCATGAATCAAAAAGCAAAACTCGGATACGACGACAAGACCTACGAGATGCCCATCGTCGAAGGCACGTATGCAGAACGTGCGATCGACATTCGCAGCATGCGAAAGGACACGGGCCTCATCACGCTCGACTCGGGCTACATGAACACCGGGGCGACGACGAGCAAAATCACTTACATCAGCGGCGAAGAGGGCATTCTGCTCTACCGCGGATATCCGATCGAACAGCTTGCAGAGCACTCATCGTTTGTCGAGACCAGCTACCTGCTCATTTATGGAGAGCTTCCCAGCGGCAAGCAGCTGGATGAGTTTTCGACTCTCCTCACGTACCACAGCATGTTGCACGAGGACATGCGCCATTTGTTCGACGGGTTCCCTTCGAACGCACATCCGATGGCGATTCTATCCTCGATGGTGAGCGCGCTCTCCGCTTACTACCCAGACAGCATCGAACCGGACTCTCACAATCAGCAGCATATCGCGCGGCTGCTCTCGAAGCTTCGAACCATCGCGGCATTCAGCTACCAGAAGCGGCAAGGCCGCCCGGTCGCATATCCGAAGAACAGTCTCGATTACTGCGGCAACTTCCTATACATGATGTTCTCGCATCCGGCCGAACCGACCTACTTGCCCGACCCGGAGCTGGTCAAAGCGCTCAACGTCCTTCTGATTCTGCACGCCGACCACGAGCAGAACTGCTCGACATCCACCGTCCGACTGGTCGGGTCGAGCCAGGCGAACCTATACGCCGCCATTAGCGCGGGGATTTCCGCGCTCTGGGGCCCGCTGCACGGCGGCGCCAACCAAGCGGTCATCGAAATGCTCAGTGAGATCCGCGACGAGGGCGGCGACTGCAATGCATTCATGCAGAACGTAAAGAACCGCGACCGCCGGCTCATGGGGTTCGGCCACCGCGTCTACAAGAACTTCGACCCGCGCGCGACGATTCTCAAGAAGTACGCGGACCATCTGCTCGCGCATCTCAATATCGACGACGAGCTTTTCGACATTGCGCGGCGGCTCGAAGAAGTCGCACTGTCAGACGAATACTTCATCGAGCGAAAGCTCTACCCGAATGTCGACTTCTACAGCGGCATCATCTACCGCGCGATGGGCATCCCCACCGAGATGTTCACGGTGCTGTTCGCCCTCGGCCGAATCCCCGGTTGGATCGCCCATTGGAAAGAGATGATGGAAGCGCCCGACGTGAGGATCGGCCGCCCACGGCAGATCTACATGGGGGCCACGGCGCGCGACTACGTCCCAAGAGAGACACGCAGGCCACCGCCCTAGGACAGCGAAATGGTGGGACAATGGGGATTCGTGATGGGTGAGTCTTTCAAACCAAGCCTGAAAGCGCACGAGCTGCCGCGGGAGACGCTGGTCGGCCTGTGGCACCGCACCGTAGACGCGCACGAGAAGCTTCGCGCGACCTGGTTCTCGGCCGTGGCCAGCAAGCACGGGCGGGATGTTGCGGAGTCGATTGCACTCGGCGGCTGGCCGCTCAAGAAAGTCGGCGCCACCCCGAAAGAACTGTTCTTCGACGACCTCCGATTCATCGTCGCCGCTACTGAGCTCCAGCCCGACATGTTGACCGTCGCCGACCGCAACCAGGCGGAGGTTCCCGAGGAGCTGTCGGGCGACCGTTCCTGGTTCCAATGGTTGGTGTCGGTTTCGCGCCTGCGTGGCCGACCGGCCAACACGAAGCCTGGCAAACCCGCCTGGGTCGGCAGCCCAGGCAGAGCGCGGGGTTTGGTGCGTGGCACGGGGATCGACCTCGGATTCGTCGTGCTGCTGAAGGCGTGGCAGCTCTCGCAGGGGACGCACGCGTCGGAGATCGACACCGAAGCATTCGAGCACAAGGTGTCGAACGACTACGATGAAAAGACCCTCGCCCTTCTCTGGAACCTCGCCGCTATCGCTTACATGCTCGCCACCGATCGCTGGTACACAGGTGTTCGGAAGCGCTACGGGGACGAAGCGGCGCAGGAGCTCGAGAAGGACGTGTGGATCGACCGCGGGGCTGCCGAGCATGATCTCCGGATCGGCCAGGAGGCGATGGCGGTCGCGGGCAGTGACGTGGAGAGCCTACTCCGGAGCTTCCAGTTCGCGCCCGGCGAGGTTGGGATTCTCGATGTCGAGTTCGAGCTCGTCGATGAGAATCACGGGATCCTGACCCATCATGCTTGCCCAGCGCTCGATCGTTTTGAGCATTTCGACGACGTTCGGCTCAAACACTGCTGCGACATCTGCATCGCGGGCATGCCGATCTCCGGCGAGATGCTCAACCGGAAGATCGAGTGCAAGCCGCTCAAGCTACCGCCGCGCGTGGATGCGAACGATATCGCTTGTCGTTGGGAGTATACGCTCCACGAGCAGTCCTGAGCGGCGAGCCAAGCCGCGCCTTGGGTCTCGGCGCACAGATTACCACACCTGCTCAGGGGGCCAGTGCTAGCATGGGTGGAAGTGAAGTTGGAACTCGAAAAAACATCGCAGCCCGCATCGATGGCACGCTAGACTCGCGCGAATTGTCCTGGAGATGAGCATGACTCGAGTTGGAAGTTTGGCTGTCGTCGTATCGCTGCTGGTGGGACCCGCAAACCCGGTTCGTGCCGAAGAGGAGGTCGCGGAAGCCGCCGGGGAGTCGAACGCGCCGGCACCCGCGGAAGAAGAGAAGCCGGTAGCGACGTTCGATGGCTCGTACCCCGTGCGGTTCTCTCGGCGACCGCTGGTTCTTGGCGAGGGCATGGTCCGCGCGGACGGCCGGCTCACCGTTGGAGGTGTCCCCGGGACGGGCACGTTCTCGGCGTTGGATCTCGGCGGCGCGGTGAGCCCTATCGAGAACCTAGAAGTTGGCGTGAGCACAGAGTTGACGGGCAACGTCCCCGCGCCGGGAGGAAGCAGCCTGATCACGGTGATCTTCTCTCCACAAGCAAGCTACGGCGACATCCCCATTTACGCGCGCTACCAGTACGCGGAAAGTGACGTCGCCCTAGCTGCGGTCGACCTCACACTCGTTCTGCCATCGGACACCGACTTCCAGCTCGCTGCCGGCCTCCCACTCCGCATTCTAGAGCTCTTTGGCCTCTTCACGCTGGATGCAAACCTCACCATTCGGTACCGCAACGGCGACAAGTACGCCGCATTCAGCCCCAGCCCTTCCAAGAACACCGTCGAGTTCGCGTTCGCCGGAGGCAGCGTCATAAACATCACCGACAATGGCTACATCGAAATCGGAGGCGGGGTGGGCCTCGCCAACGTGGGAGGCGGCACAGACGTGAAGAACGTCGTGGAGATCCCCTTCTTCATTGGTGGCGGCTACACGTACGAGGGCAAAGTCCTTACGGACATCTTCGCCCAGTTCGGGTTTGCGCCATTGATGACTGCCAACGCACCACCCGGTCGGGATACGTTCAACACCGGGGACGATTGGTACATCACGATCGGCGCCACCGTTCACACCAAATCACTCTTCGGCAAGAACAAGCAATAGTTCAGGCGTCGGTGGCGCCCAGTCGCTCGAGCAGTGCCTTGGCCATATCGGCAACTTCTTGCCGCTCTAGCTCGCGGGTGTCCGTGCTCTGGTAGCTCTCTAGATCCTCGTCCGGGAGGCCTTGTAAGAATCGGCTGGGCGTGATCTTCGTGAGCCGGCCACGGGCGACGCGATCCTTGTGCCGCGTCAGGTAGAGCACATCCCGCGCACGGGTGACCCCGACGTAGAACAGGCGCCGTTCCTCCTCGACGTCAGCCATGGACGCGTCGGTAATCTTCGGGTCGAGCGTTCTGGCGTGAGGCAACACCCCCTCGACGCAGCCGATCAGAAACACCACCGAGAATTCGAGCCCCTTCGCGGAATGAAGAGAAGAAAGCGTCACCTCACCACTCGGCTCGGGTTCGTCCGGATCGCTAGGGTCGAGGGCAATGTGATGAAGAAGCTGCTGCAGGGCCGAGCGATCCGCTCCGCTCCGGGCCTCGAGCCGCTCGACGCTCCGAAGGAGAAAATCGACGTTCGCGCGGCGCCGTTTGGCGTCCGGACTCGTGTCCGCGCTGTCCTGCAGCATGCCGGCCGCCCGCAAAAGAGAGGTCGCCACCTCTGTCAGGCCTCCCGCTCGGAAGCCCTTCCCCGCCGTTTCAATCGCCTCGGCCAAACGGAGGGCTGAAGTCTTGGCCCGTGCGGAGAGCGCGTCGATGCGATCGGCGTTCCCCAGACCTCGAAGCAGACTCATCCGATGAGCCTCCGCGTGCTCCGCGATGTGCCGAAGCGATTGGACACCGAGTCCCCTCGCGGGGGTGTTGATGATCCGGCGAAGCGAAAGCTCATCGCGCGAATTCAATGCCACTCGCAAGTAAGCGATGCCGTCCTTGATCTCCTTGCGGTCGAAGAACTTGGTTCCCCCGAAAACACGATATGAAATTCCCGCGACGCGAAGCTCCTCTTCGAGCAGCTTTGCCTGTGTGTTGGAGCGGTAGAGCACGGCAATCTGCCGGGGGTCGGTGCCTTCTCGTTGGAGCTTTCGAATCTCAGCGGCCACGAACTTCGCTTCTTCTTGTGGCTCCGGGAGCACGCACATGCGAACGGGAGAACCACCTTCGCGCGTCGCCTTGAGCACCTTGGCGTAGGGGCGCTTGCGCGATTTTTCGATGGCGGCATTGGCCACGTTTAAGATCGAGGCACGGGACCGGTAGTTCTGTTCGAGCTTGGTGACGACGGCGCCCGGGAAATGCTGCTCGAAGTCGAGAATGTTGTCGACGCACGCTCCGCGCCAGCCGTAGATGGACTGGTCGTCGTCACCCACCACGCATACGTTGCCTCGCTCGTTGGCGAGCAGCCTAACGAGGTCGAGCTGTGCCACGTTGGTGTCCTGAAACTCGTCGACCAAGACATGGGCGAATCGGCTACGCCACTTACTGCGAATGCCGGGTCGATCACGAAGGAGCACGACCGGCTTGACGACTAGATCGTCGAAGTCCACCGCGTGCATGCTCGCAAGCGTCGACTCGTATGCGCCATAGATGCTAGCTGCGGCCTGGTCGTACTCGTCTCCCTTGGCACGCACCTTGCCAGGTTCGAGTAGTGCGTTCTTCCAAAGCGAGATCCGAGAAAGGATCGCCTGCGCGTCGAGCCGCCGATCCGCTTCTGATTCAGTGCGTAGCAGCTCTCGCACGACCCCGAGGCTGTCCCCCTGATCGAAAATCGTGAAGCGTGAGCCGAGACCGAGCGTCTTGGCCTCCTCACGCACGAACCGCACGCCAAAACTGTGAAAGGTCGACAACCAGATCGCACTGGCTGTTTCGTCGCCAACGCTCGTGCCGATGCGCTCGCGCATCTCGTTGGCAGCCTTGTTGGTGAAGGTCACCGCCAGAATCGCACTCGGTTGGACGCCGGACGCGAGCAGCCGGGCGATGCGCGCGATGATGACGCGCGTCTTGCCCGAACCTGCGCCCGCAAGAACCAACAACGGCCCTTCTTTGTGCTCTACCGCCGCCCGCTGCTGTGCGTTGAGTCGCAAGGTTGCCCGAGGTAGCCCGGCCCACGCAAGAGTTCAAGGCGTCAACGACAATACCGGTAGGTGGTGGTAGATGTAATCGCCTAGAACCATGGGCGAGGAAATCGAGCGAAAGTTTCTGGTCGCGGGTGACGCTTGGCGCGAGACGGCCGAGGGCATGCGGTACCGGCAGGGGTTTCTGTCAACGGTGCCCGAACGCACAGTGCGCGTCCGGGTCGCTGGGCTGCGAGGGACGATCACGGTCAAAGGGAAGAACCTGGGCGCGCGCCGTGCGGAGTTCGAGTACGAGATCCCCGTGGCCGATGCCGAGCAGATGCTCGACACGCTGTGCGAACGTCCACTCATCGAGAAGGTCCGCCACACGCTGACCGCGGGACCGCACACCTGGGAGGTCGATGTCTTCGAAGGTGACAACGCCGGCCTCGTAGTCGCCGAAATCGAGCTCGGCAGCGAAGATGAAGCCTTTGAGAAGCCCGAATGGGTCGGGGACGAGGTCAC
>CAXMRN010000192.1:0-5844 GCA_964195565.1 uncultured Polyangiaceae bacterium
GGCGCTTCGGGTCCCTAGGTTCGTTGATAGCTGGGGCGTGGCGGATTGCCCGCCCTGTAAACCCACTCGGGAGCGAAGAGCCCCGGGTCGTTAGGAGTACAGTAATGCATCCAGGTTTCTATCATCGATGGAAGCGATCTCAGGAAGATCGCAGCAACGAAGCGCGGGCGACGGCCTGCGGAGGAAGTGGCTGGCGGCGGCAGGGGCAATCGCCTGGTCGTTCCGCATATCAAGCGTCCGGCTTTGGGGTCCGTAGGCCCCTTCGCCACATGGCGCACAAACTCGATCTCGACGACGAGCAGATCGACACCTTGGCGGGCATCCTCAACGTGCTCAAGACCGAGCGCGCGCAGGCCAGGCTCGACGAGCAGCGCAGCATTGCCGGAATCGCTGACGCCGTGGAGGGGGAAGACTTCAACCAAGGTGCGGCCGCCGAAGCGCTCAGCGCGCGAGTGGAGGCGGCCGAGCGTCTCAAGGAAGAAGTTCTGACGACCTTGCGGAAGACCCACGAGATGTTGGACCCCGAGCAACGCAAACGCCTGGCGTACCTGCTGCGTTCCGGCCAGCTCACCATTTAGAGCTTCATTTTCGGCCCATTCGTATTGATCATCGGGCCATTAGCTGAAATTATGGTTCCTGATGGAGCCGACCCGCCTGACCGGCCTGAACCTCAACCTGCTCGTCGCCCTGGATGCGCTCTTGTCCGAGCGCAATGTCACGAGGGCGGCTCGCCGCGTCGGCATCACTCAACCCGCGATGAGCCAGACCCTCGCCCGCCTGCGCGACTTGTTCGCCGATCCAATTCTCGTGCGGAAGGGCCGAGGCATGGTGTTGACGCCTCGGGCGGAGGCCATGTTGGTTCCGCTCTCGGATGCCCTTCTCTCGGTCGAACGCGCCGTGCAGCTCGGCATGGCTTTCGATCCCGAAACGTCGACGCGCATCTTCACGGTCGCGCTCCCCGACTTGAGTGTAACCGTGATGCTCTCCGCGCTTCTCAGGCTCGTCGCCGAGACGGCGCCTGGCGTCCGAGTGCAAGTGGAGCCGCTGTCGATCAGTCGGCTGTCGGACAAACTCGCGGCCGGTGAGATCGACCTCGTCCTCTCGGTTTACCTGAGCTCTTCGGAAGGGCTGCGCCAGGAGACGCTTCTGACCGACGAGTACGTGTGCCTCGTTCGTCGTGGGCATCCCCTTGCGCGCCGCAAGCAGGTCAGGATCGATGACTACGCCACGCACGGCCACCTCGCCTATACTCCGATCGGGTTCGTACCCCGTCCGATGTCGGAAGCCGTGCCGGGTTTGGCGACGACTTCTGGGATCCGCGCGTCGGTCCCCTACCTGCTCGCGCTTCCCGAAGTGGTGCGGGGCACGGATCTAGTGGCAACGGTGCCACGGCGTTTGCTCTCCGCGCCCATCGACCTGAGCGACGTCGTCACTCTGGAAGCGCCGCCGGAACTTCCTGCGGTCGTGGAGTCGCTCTGGTGGCATCCCCGCTTCGACTCTGATCCCGCCCATCAGTGGTTGCGGGAACGCGTACACGAGGCGCTGGCCACAGCGTGATGGGCGCGATAGTCTACGCGATCTTGGGAGGACTCGATGGTTCCGGATGAGAGCATGGCGTATGCCGTTGCGACGTGGGTTCGCTTCAATGCGGCGGTTTCCGATGATCTGCTTCGTGCAGTGTCTGCAGCATTTGCGTTGGTAGCAGCCGCGGACGGTGAGCTTGCGAACTCCGAAGTCGACGAGTTTGTCGAATTGCTGCGAAGCAAATCCGACGTCTTTGCGAGCATGGATTTCGACTCCCTAGAGCTGGCCTTTCGGGACCTGACCGATTCGCTGATCGCGGATCCGGAACAGGGCCGGGCACGCGCCTGCGAATGCATCGCCCGCATGAAAGGGGACGCTAAAAGGTGCGAGCTCGTCCGAAGTGCCGCCGCGATCGCCGTCGCAGCGGACGGTCTCGTGCGTGCGCCGGAGGAAGCGGCCATGCAGAACATCTGCGTCGCTCTCGGTCTCGAAGCGTCCGCGTGATCATGCGTGCGACCAAGACGAAGTGCTCGGGGCGGAGTCGATCAGGTTGCCACGCAGCGTGGTCACGCAGGTTCCCCGTAGCTTGACGCGGTCGCCTGCGAGCTCCACTTCGAGCTCGCCGCCGCGCGCAGACAACTGCTTGGCGGTCATCGGTGTCTTGTCGAGACGCTCGGCCCAGAACGGAGCAAGGCAGCAATGGGCCGAACCGGTCACGGGATCCTCATCGATCCCAAGTCGGGGCGCGAAGAAGCGCGAGACGAAATCGACCTTGTCGTCCGTCGACGGCGCGGTGATGATCACACCACGCGTGTCCACCGAGGCCAGCACGCTGAAGTCGGGACTGCAGGCCGCCACCGCCGCCTCATCGGCCACCATGACGATGTAATCGTCGGCATCGCGTCCGACCCACGACGCGGTGACCCCGAGCGAGTCGAGCAGGCCGGTAGGAGGGTCCGCTTCGACCGGTGGCCGCGCCGGAAAGTCTAGCTCGATCACACGGCCGAGCGGAGAGGCGGTGAGTTCACCGCTGAGCGTCGAAAAGCGCGCGGTCTTGCGATGCTCGAGCCAGCCCTCTTCCCAGAGCACATGGGCGGTGGCGAGTGTGGCATGGCCGCACAATCGCACCTCGCCCCCGGGCGTGAACCAACGCAGCGCGAAGCCGCCGTCTTTGGTCGGGATGCAGAACGCGGTTTCCGAATGCTTCATCTCGCGCGCGACTGACTGGATCCACGCTTCCGTCGTGGGCTCGCTGAGCACGCAGACGGCGGCCGGGTTCCCGCCGAACGCGACGTGCGTGAACGCATCTACCACGGTGATCCGCTGTCCCATGCCTGATCGCTAGCACTTCCGGTCTAGTCGTCGAACCGCTCGGTGCCCGCCAGCTCCAAAACCACGTCTTTGCCGTACGCGGTGGAGGGAGTTTGAAAGCCCGGCGTGTGCTGACCGCTGCAAATCTTCTGGGCGATGCTCAAGGACATGCGCGCGGTCAAGGTGTACCCCTCCGGCGTTCGCAGGCGCGATACCGCGGTTTGGCCGTTCGCCGCTCTCGCCTCGCCCCAAAGCTCGTTGTAAGCGGTCGCGCGTGCTGCATCATCGGGGCCGGCCGGCGCCGCCTCGATTCGCTTCTTGAGCATGCGTTGTACGGGGCCCATCCCGACAAGCGGCAGCAGGGGCCTCATGAGCTTCAACATGCGCGCCGGCCGCTGGGGAACCCCTGTGTAGACCAGGATGTTTGGGATGCCCGTGCTTCGATACGCCGTGACGACGTCGCCCCACGGGATCGACATGCAATGTGCCGGGCGGCCGTCCCCGAAATCGATCATTCGGGTCTTCCACGCAGTAGGCACCTGTTCGAGCTTCCCATCGCGGCGAATCGTGCCGCCCCTGTGGAAGTTCTCCGCCATCGTCTTCGCTGTGCCATGGGAGACCCCGCCACCCCGGCCCCGAAATGCAAGCTCTAGGTGCGTCGCCTCCGGGCAACGAGACTTCAAGTGGGCGGCGAGACAATCCGAAGGGACGACGTCAAACCCGGTGCCCGGCAGCAACATGATTCCGGCACGCTTGGCGTCCTCGTCCATCGCCCAAAGGCCCTCGTACACCTCTGCCTCGCCAGTGATGTCGGTGTAATGTGTGCCCGTGTCGAGACACGCTCGCGCCATCGCCTCGTAGGTGTGCGAGAACGGTCCGGCGCAGTGGACCACCACGTCCGCGTCGCGGAGGGCGTTTCGGATCGATTCTGGATGCGAAAGGTCGGCGGGTACGAAGTCGAAGCCGTGGCGTTCCGCCTGCCCACGAAGCCGGTCGGCATTGCGCCCGGACAGTACGACCTCGACGCCGTCTTCCTTCGCGAATCGCGCGATCAAATCGCCGGTGTACCCGTAGGATCCATAAACGAGAATCTTGTGTCCCATCGTGCGACTACAACACGAACGGGATCAACACGCGACGCTCAGGTGGGTAGTCGGGGAACTTGTCCCTGTACCAGCGATGGTTCTGGAACGCACGCGGCACCAAATTGGCGATGGTGATCAGCAAGATGAACGTCGCGCCGAGTTGCCAGGTCGCCAGAGCGAAGCCTGCGAAGCCAGTGATCTCGGTGAGGTAGGACGGATTGGTCACGAACCGGAACAGACCACCCTGCGGAATCCGGTACACCTTATCCCCACGCTCGACCTCTTCGACGCTGCGGAGGTTTCGAATGATCGCATCGGAGCGGATATTGAGGATGAACGACCCGTAGTAGAGGGTCATCCCGACGATGAATCGTGGGTCAGCAAACCAATCCAAGGTGTAGTGTTGACCGAGGTCGCTGATGAAGACCGCGTTGAGGTAGCCATGTACGATGGTTACGAGCCATCCCATGACGACCACCATGAGGCTGAACGAGGCGGTCGACGCCTTGGGGCTTCGGATCAAGTACGGGAAGACGAAGCCCCGGTTCGTGTAGTGCACGACCCAGACGAACAGGAAGAACAGCGGCACGACCTCGAATCGGTTCCGCCCCTGGAAATAGAAATAGACGAAGCTGCCCATCGCCGGGAGCTCCATCAGGAACCAACCGAGGCGGGGGCTGAGGTTGATGCCCCATCGGTCGGAGGCGAACCGCCCGTAGGGGCTTGCCATGAAAGCCCCGCCGATGAACACGAGAACCACCAACCCATAGGCCAGCGTTAGCACTGTGTCGTACGTGGCGTCGCCGGTGTACCAAGTCATAGGCGCGCGCGCACCCTAGCATGCGCGCGACACTCGGCGATTTTGGCATCTCTGCCATGTCCCTCGACGGCATGGTGCCACATCGCCTTGGCGTCAGTCGCGGCCACCGACGGTGGGGCCCTTGAACATGCCTGTGCGCGGAACCGTCCCGCCAAAGAGCGTCCGGAAGAAGATGGGGAACTCGATGAGCACGGTCAGCCCAGCCAGGATCAACGCTCCCCGTAGTGCGATCCGCCCCGCCTGCTGATCCTGCGGCATCCACAACAAGAACCCCAAGACGAACACGGCAGTCGCGGCGAAGCCGGCCAGGGACATGATGAGAAACTGACGGCGTGTGTTGTGCTCCGCGTCGTAGCTGAACAAGAACGGCGAGATGAGTCGTCGGGCCGGCGTGTAGACGCTGTGCGTCAGACGGGCGCCGAGAAGATGACCCCATTCGTGCAGATTGAAGGCGCAGATTGCGGCGCCAACTCCGGCGCTGATCGAGAGCACCGCGGCGAGTGTCGTTGCGGGCTCAACGGACGAACTCAGACGCCACAGCACCATGGTGACCACCAGAATCGTCACATCGCGAAGCGCAAAGCCGCGAAACATGTCAGCTTCCTAAGCCCACGGCCCGAGGCGTCAAGGGTCAGCTCAGCTATCCCGTAGAAGCTGGCGACTGATGAGGATGCGCTGGACGTCGGAGGTGCCTTCGTAGATCTGTGCGACGCGCACATCTCGGTAGATCTTCTCGACCGGGAGCTCTCGCGAGTACCCATACCCGCCGAAGATTTGGATCGCATCGGAGCAGATGCGTTCTGCCGCCTCGGAAGCAAAGAGCTTCGCCATGCAGGCTTCTTTCAAGCAGGGACGACCCGCGTCGCGTAGTGCGGCAGCTTCGAGCACCATCGTCCGGGCCGCATGAAGCTGAGTGGCCATGTCGGCAAGGCGGAACGCAATCGCTTGATGACTGGAGATCGGCTTTCCGAACGAAGTGCGCTCTTTGGCGTATGCGACGGCGTGGTTCAGCGCGGCACGCGCCATTCCGACGCATTGGGCGGCGATACCGATTCGTCCCACCTCCAAGTTGGCGAGTGCGATCCGATAGCCTTCGCCTTCGTT